>UQBX01000004.1 GCA_900539425.1 uncultured Oscillospiraceae bacterium
GTGTTGCCGCGGCGTTAAAATCAGTTGAGAACTTTGAAATCTACCTTGCCTACTTTAGTACGCGGGAGTTCGTCAATGTAAACGATCTCTCTGGGCAGGCTCCATTTGGAAAGGTTCTGCTCGCCGAAATGCTTGATCTTTTCGGTAAGAGCTTCTTCATCGTCCTTTGCATATTTTTTGTTTTTAACTACGAAGAGCTTAAGCATTGTCTTGCCGCCGTCCTCTTTGCCGATTACGCAGCAGTCATAAATCTCTGCCATAGCTCTGTATGTTTCCTCAATGAATGAGGGATATACGAGATAACCGCTTATCTTGTATACTCTCTTGAGACGCTGACGGTAGTAGATATCGCCCTTTTCGTCAATATAGCACATATCGCCTGTGTGAAGCCATACTCTGCCGTCCTCATGCTTAACAAGCATTTTTGAAGTTTCTTCGGGGTCATTCCAGTAGCCCTGCATAAGTGTGGGGCCGTAAACGCAGAGTTCGCCGTCCTCGCCGACAACTTTTTCGGTTGTGCCGGGCTTAACGGTCATAACCTCTATATTGTAAGTAGGAATACCTATGCATCCCTGAGGAGCTTCACGAAGCGGGTCTGTGAATGTGCATACGGTTACACATTCTGTAAGGCCGTAGCCTGTAACGAAGTGGCATTTTGCGCCGTTGTCCTTGAGAAGTCTATCCATTTTTTCGGTAAGGGTATAGGGAACAACGTCTCCGCCTGAGCCGATAAGCTTCATATTGCTCATGTCAATGCCCTTGAGATAGCCTGCTTTGTAAACCTTTTCAAAGAAATCAGGAACACCGAAAACATAGTTAAGGTGATATTTCTTTATAGCGTCTGAACACATTTTAGCGTCAAACTGCGGGAACAGGGACTGAGCCATGCCAACGCACATTGAAACGTGCATGCAAAGCGCAAAGCCGAAGCCGTGGAATACGGGAAGAGCAGTAAGCATGCCGTCTTTATCCTGGTCTATCTGCATTTCAAGAACGGTGGTAACAACATCCACAAGCTCGTAAGAAAGGTTGTTGATGTTCTCCGAAGTAAGCATAACGCCCTTGGGGTTGCCTGTTGTGCCGCCCGTCATCATGATAGCGGCAGTAGCTGTGTAATCTGTTTCTGTTTCAGGCACACCGTTTTCTTTTATGTACTGCTCGCCCTCTTTAAGGAAGTCAGACCAGTCAATAAGCTTTTTAACATTTGTTGCAGGAGCGGTTTTGCCCTTAATCTTTTTCTTATAAATAAGGTTTGCCATGAAGCCGTAAGGATTTTTCGGGAAATAGGATGCAGTTTTGCACTTAACAACTGTTACATCCGGGTTATCCTTGAATGCCTTTTCCGAAACATCAAAGCAAAACGCGAATTTTGCGCCTACAAGGTGAATGGCGTAATCAGCCTCTGATTTTACAGAAAGCGGGTGAAGCATAGAAGCTACTGCGCCTATTTTGTTTACTGCGTATATAGCGGCAATACACTGCGGCATATTCGGCAGGCAGATAACAACTCTGTCGCCCTTTTTAACGCCGTTTGCCTTGAGCGCCGCCGCGCATTTGTCTACAAGTTTGGCAGTTTCATTCCAGCTGAGAGTGTTGTTGTAATAATAAAGGCAGGGATTGTTGCCTCTTTCTTTAGCGGAATTTTCAAACTGCTGATACATTGTAGTCCTTACATTGTATTTTGAAGTATATTCCATCTGAATAATCTCCGTTTCTGATTTTTAGTGTTTTCTGTATAATTTTAATAAAACCGCTGTGAACTTGCAACACAAAAAATAAATGTTTATTATTTGTTTATAACTCAATAATATTTTCATAAGAAATAAAAGGCATATTTATATCCGAGGGGAATGTATGAAACGAGCGCATAAGGCAGGCATTGTTTCCGATTTTTGCATGTTTAAAAGCAATATAAATGCTCCCCCCTTATTATTGCAATTGACTTTTGCACCGTTTGTGTTATATTATATCTATCTCTTACTTTAACAAAAAGGACTTTTAAAATGGCATATAAAATAAAAAAGCACCCCACAAAAAGCATACCCAAGGCTCAGTTCGCTTTCTGGATAATTACGCGTATAGCTCTGCTTGTTTGCGCCGGATATTCTTTTGTAACGGGCGATCTCGTAATGGGCTTTGAATCTGTTTTTTGTTTTATATTTACCCATCTGTGGGATATGTTTCAGGTTTTCGGCAACGGCTCTTTCATAGAGGAAGTGCCCCCTCTTTCACAAACCCTTCTCAACATTATTATATTTATAGGTATAGTTATCGGCTCATATATGGGCATGTTTGATAAACTTTGGTGGTTCGATATATTCATGCACGTTCTTTCGGGATTTGTGTGTGCGTCATTCGGCTATGATTTTGCTTGTATAATTCAGCGCAAAAAAGGGCAGTGCGCCGCAACTCTTGCGGCAATTTTCGGGCTTATGTTTGCGCTTTCCATTGCGGTGGGCTGGGAATTTTACGAATTCCTTATGGATACCCTGCACGGCACAAATCTGCAGCTTGCAAAGCCGGGCGAGGAGACCGCAATGTTTGACCTTTCAAAATATCACGGCGAATACGGTTATCTGGGTCTTGTGGACACAATGACGGATATGATGATGAACGCCGTGGGCGGCGTAGTGGGCATGATTTTTATGATAGTGCTCAGAAACCGCAAAAAAGGCAAAAGCAACAGCAAATCGAAAAAATAATTTTGCTGCCGATTTTTATATTGATAAATATACTGAAATGTAATAAAAGATATTACCGCCGAAAACCTATGAGAGCTTAAACCGCACAAGTGTTTTCGGCGGCTTTTTGTTTAAATTTCATCTTTTCCCAGTTGTGACAATTTTTTCGTTTTCGTTGTTTTATACTCATACCGTGTTATTAAAAATGCGGATGTGAAAAATATGAAAACGGCTCTTAAAAAGGAAAAATTCAGTGAAATAAAGAAAAATGTGAAAAGCAAAAGAACAAGGGCAGTGCTTGAGAGCGCGGCTTATTTTGCCGCCGCATTCATACTTGCGCAGAATGCCGTGCTGCAAAGTGTTTCCCCGTTTGCCGTTTCACTTATTTCTGTTTCAAAAAAGAAAAACTATTTCTATTCCGCGGCAGGCGCGGCGCTTGGATATCTTGTTTTCAGACCTCAGGATTTTGCCCGCTGTGCAGCGGCGGTGCTTATTGTTTTTCTCGGTTCGCTCGCGCTTGATCTTGCAGACTGTAAAACATCCGTTTTTCTGCCTATGATGATATCTTTTTGCGCAGTTGCCGCAACGGGAGTTGTTGTTGATATAAAAACCGGAGGTGCGGCGGCGGATTATGCTCTTACTGCGGCACAGAGTATTCTTGCGGGCGGCGCGTCATTTTTCTTTTACAGGGCGTTAAACTGCAGCCTGCACCGTTTCAGGTTCAGGGCGCTTCCCGCGTCTGATCTCACCTGCATTATCATTTCGGCGTCTTTGCTTCTTATGAGCCTTTCACGAATTACGATTGCCGGATTTTCACCCGCGCGCTGTATAGCGGCACTGCTTGTTCTGCTGACTGTTCGCTACGGCTCAGACAGGCTTGGAATAATGCTTGCGCTGTGTGTTGGTTTTGCTTTTTCACTCGGCACGGATGAAGCGCTGTTCCTTACCGGCGCTTTTGGCTTTTCGGCGCTTTTGGCGTGCCTTTTCTGCCCGTTCGGATCGCTTGCGTGCGCAATCTCCTACGCCGTTTCATCAGCTTTGTTTACGGTTGCCGCAGGGGCGGAGGTGCATTTCTTTCTTGAAAGTGCCGTTGCTTGCGTTCTGCTTGCGCTCTGCCCTCCCGTAATAGGCGAAAAGCTTGAAGCTTTTTTCAGGGGCGGCGAAAATATTACGCCGGACGGTTCACTGCGCCAGAGCCTTGTTATGCGTCTGCGCTTTGCATCCGGAGCTATTAATTATATCAGCGAAAGCGTAAATGAAGTGCGCGAGAAGATTGACGAGATGAACAGCAGAAAGGCTGAGCAGGCACGCTCACACATGAGCAGTGAACAGTATCTTTCCCGCCGAATTATAGATGAGAAAACAAACGAGATAAGGATGGTGGCGGCAGACCAGTTCTTTTCGATTTCTGATATGCTTTCAGACCTTGCCAGGGAATTTGACGAGGCGGAGTTTTTTGATACCGTTGCCGCAGGCAGAATACGCCGCGCACTGGGCGAGTATGATATTTATCCCAAGAGCATATCTGTAATAGAAGACAAATACGGCAGAGCGCGTGTTGAGATACTGACGGGCGGGCGTGAAACGGGATTTTCAGATTCCAAACTCCAGCGTGAAGTATCAAAAGCGTGCTCACGATATCTTGATAATTGTTCGGTAACCTATTTTAAAAGCGATACAATGATAACATTCACCGAAAAGCCGAATTATTCGGTTGAAATAGGTTTTGCCCAGCACAGCGCCGAGGGTCCTCTCTGCGGCGATACTATAAAAACAATAAATGACGGACACGGCAGAAGCGTGCTTATAATAAGTGACGGAATGGGTCAGGGCGGCAGAGCCGCAATTGACGGAGCAATGGGCGCGGGTCTGCTTTCCAAACTGCTTGCCGCGGGTTTCGGGTTTGACAGCGCTTTAAAAGTAGTTAATTCTGCTTTGCTTGTAAAATCCGGGGATGAAAGCCTTGCAACACTTGACTGCGCCTGTATAGATCTGTTTACGGGCAGGGCGGAGCTTTACAAGGCGGGAGCTCCGGCAACTTATATTGTTAAGGGGAACAGGATTACAAAATGTGAATTATCGTCTATGCCGGCAGGTATTCTGCGAAATATTGAATTCGCAAAACGCACTGCCGCGCTGGGAGACGGTGATCTTATAGTTATGCTGAGTGACGGTATTACCGAGCCGGGCGGCGAATGGCTTACGGCAATGCTTTCCGGAGCAGGTGAAATGAGCGCTCAGCAGATTGCGGATGAAATAGTCAAAACTGCTCTCAGTCTTACAAAGGATATGAGGGAGGATGATATGAGCGTTATTGCGGCGCGTCTGCACAAGTTTGATGATGAATTCTGAGTTTTTACGGAGGGGATTTTATGTGTGGAATTATAGGCTATATAGGCAGAAGTGAAGCTACGGGAATTTTGATTAAAGGCCTTAAAGGTCTTGAGTACCGTGGATATGACAGCGGCGGTATCGGAGTTCTAAATAATGATAAGATAACGGTAGTAAAAGCCGCAGGGGAAATAAAAAATCTTGAGAAAAAGCTTCTCAGCATGGATGTGCACGGAAATCTCGGTATAGGGCACACACGCTGGGCAACCCACGGAGCCGCAAACGAAACGAATGCTCATCCCCATGTCAGCAAGCATTTTGCCGTTGTTCATAACGGAATTATTGAGAATTACAGAGAAATAAGGGAAAGTCTTGAAATGAGCGGATTTTCCTTTGAAAGTGAAACCGATACTGAAGTAATTCCGAAACTGCTTGAGCTCAATTACACGGGCAGTGTTGAGGAAGCCATAAAAAAGACACTGCCGCTGTTAAAAGGCTCGTATGCGCTGGGCATTGTGTGCAGTGAAAGTCCCGATACTCTTTATTGCGCCAAAAACGGATCTCCGCTTATAATAGGCGTTGGCGATGATGAAAACTATATTTCTTCTGATATAAACCCGCTTCTCGGAAAAACAAACAGGGCGATATATCTTGATGACGGAGAAACAGCCTCAATAACGGCTGAGGAAATAACCGTTTACGGCAGGAATTTTGAGCCGGTGCAAAAAGAGATAAAATCTGTTCAGCTGCCGAAATCGTCAGCCGATAAGGGCGAGTTCGAGCATTTCATGCTAAAGGAAATATACGAACAGCCTCAGGCGGTTGCGGATACCATAAACAGCGTGTCAAACGGAGAAAGCATAGTTTTCAAGGATTTTCCGTTTACAGATGAAGAGATAAAAAATCTTAACAGGGTGTATATCGTAGGATGCGGCTCCGCCTATCATGTGGGTCTTATGGCAAAATACGCTTTTGAGGAAATCGCCAAAATCCCGTGCTTTGCGGAGTATGCGGGCGAATTCAGATATGAGCATCCCGTTCTCGGAGAGGACTGCCTTGTTGTAATAATCAGCCAGAGCGGTGAAACGGCGGACAGTCTTGCGGCTTTAAAACAGGCGCATGAGCACGGCGCAAAAACCATAAGTATTGTAAATGTTGCCGAAAGCTCTATTGCCAAAATGAGCCAGTACAGCCTGCTCACAAAAGCGGGCCCTGAAATTGCTGTTGCAACTACAAAAGCTTTTTCATGTCAGGCCGCAATGCTTAATATGCTTTGCATATATATTGCGCTCAGACGCGGCGCATGCACTTCCGTTTACGGAGAGATAGCGCTGAATATGAGTCTTCTGCTCTCAAAAAAGATAGAGCGTATACTGAGCAATACCCAGAAAATCGAAACGCTTGCAAAGCACATAAAAGATGCGGGTAAATGCTTTTTCCTTGGCAGAAACGCCGATTACGCGGCGGCGCTTGAGGGCGCGCTGAAATTAAAGGAGATAAGTTATATCGACTGCTCCGGCTGCCCTGCAAGTGAACTTAAACACGGCACAATAAGCCTTATAGAAAGCGGCACTGTCTGCTTCGGTATTATAAGCAACGAACGACTGCTTCCGAAAACGGTTTCAAATCTGGAGGAAGTAATTTCCCGCGGTGCAGATGTAACAGTTTTTGCTCCCGAAAGCCTTGAAAAAGAGCTTACAAAGTTCAGCACGGTAATAACTTATCCGGATTCAATTCCGCTTCTTACACCGTCTATTGAGATAGTTCCGCTTCAGCTGCTTGCTTATTATACCGCAAAAGAAAAAGGCCTGCCTATTGATAAACCGCGTAACCTTGCTAAATCGGTAACAGTTGAATAAAAAACAGATCTGAATATAAAAATAACCCCGTGCAAAATGCACGGGGTTTGATTTTTATCAGTCCGTTTCTATTTTTCCGTTTTCTTTTTCATATTCCGCAACACGCTTTTTGAGGTATTGCTCAATTTCTTTGTTTGCAGAGCGGCCTTCCGATTCTGCAATGTATCTGAATTTTTTAAACAGCAGTCTGTCTACTCTTAAAGTATATCTAAGAAGTTTATCGTCCATAATATGCCACCATTTCAACACTATTATGACATAATTATAGCGCAATTATTGCGTCAAAACCAAAATGGTGTTATTATAGTGAAAAAATGACGCACAAATTTCAGCGAGGTTTATTATGAAAGTATCAGGAAATTTTTGATTTAATTTGCGGTAAATTATATTATACACATATAAAAAAGACGCCGAAATGGCGTCTTTTTTAGCTGTCAGAACTGGCCGTTGTTTGGGTCTTGAGGACCTTGAGGACCTTGAGGGCCTTGCGGACCTTGCGGACCCGGCTGAGGGCCGTTGAACGGGCCCTGAGGCTCCGGACCGGGACCTCCGTAAAACGGGCCGCCGGCAGGAGGCTGATTGCCCTGCTGTGATGCTATAATGATTGCATCGTTTCCGATATTTTTGGGCAGCTGAGACTGCTTTACACAGCCTATGATTGCAGTTATAAACGGCACGAAGCAAATAAACCAGCCTACGCACAGGCCGATTATTTTTCCTGTCCACTCCGCGTCGGAAAAAGTAATATTGAGTACGCCGTTGACAATTGTGCAGGTAGCCTTTATTCCGAGACCGAGACCAAGCAGCATATTTATTCCGCCTGTATTTTTGTCAAAAGTTAAAACTACTGCATTGTTAAATTCGGCAACTGAAACGGTAAATCCCTCCATGCGGTATTTTTCGGCAAGCTGCCCTGCAAACATTTGCAGATTGAAATCGGGCGCAACATTGAAAAAAATAGTGTCTGCCATAATTCTCCTCCTAAAAAAATAAAAGTATTTTACACAGCCAAACGGCAAGCATAAGCAAAGCGTTTATAAAAATACACACGGCAATAACTTTGTTGTTTAATTTTCTGCGAAGAATGAACTGGTAATACAAAAGATATACAAGTTCAATGAAAATCAGCGGCGAAAGCGGGTGGTATTGCACCGCTGCTGAGAAATCGCAGAGCAAAATACAGCAAAACGCACGTGTAAGACCGCATCCCGGGCAGTCTATGCCCGTTATCATTTTAAAAGGGCATCTGTAAAACAAAAGTATAAGAGCGCCAAAAAATAAAAGCGATATAAAATATCTTGCAATTATATTTATGCGCGCGTTTGATTTTGAATTTTCAATATAATTCATTTTAGTTCGCTTACTTACATTTAATCTTTAGTTTATAATACCATATAAAAACTGCGATTGTCAACATAAACAAAATAACTCTTTAAGAAAATGCTCATTTGGTAAAATTAACTAAATTTTGCCTGCTTTTCTATATGCAGTAAAGAGCGGCATAGGAACATTATGAGCGGCTGAATAGGGTATCTGTAAAAAAGACCCGTCGGGCGTTTATGCCGTACGGGTCTTAATATTTATGAATGGATTTTCGGTAATTTTGATACTTTGTATCTGCAGGGCAAAGCGCAGGGTCAGTTTTCACCCAGATATTCTTCCAGGCATTCTCCGCTTTCGTATATTTCTTTTGCGGCGGTTTTGCCCACATATCTGTAATGCCACGGTTCATAATCCTTGCCGGTAATATCCGTTTTATTTTCAGGATACCGCATTATAAAGCCGTATTTATAAGCGTTTTCGGCAAGCCATGAATAAACTTCTTCGCTTTCGCTCTTTCCCTCAACGGCATTTATATCTACTGCCAGTCCAAGCTCATGCTCGCTTGTCCCCGGCAGGGCAACCGTTTCAAGCGCAAGTTCCTTTGCGCGTGATTTTGAATAGCCCTCCGCCATGTATGCGGCAGTCTTTTCATTAAGCACTCTTTTTTGCTCGTCATCTGAGCGGTAGCCTGCGCGCACGAAAGGATAAATGCCGTCTGCACGCATATCGTCAAACATTTCCTGCAAATCAGGATATATCATGCTTGCAACCTGCTCGCCGTTTGAAAGTGTTGTAAGCTCAACGTCCCAGTTATCAGGAACTTGATTATCATCATTTACAAGGGTCAGTTCGGCACTTTCGGCTTTTTGAGTGAAAACAATATGGCCGGAGTTGTCAATGCCCATGCCTTCTGATGTAAACAGCCATACTCCTCCAAACGCAGCTGCGCAGACTGCAAGAACGGCAATCAGTATCTTGATTTTACTTTTCACTGCTTTCCTCCGTATTGCTTGCCGGCAGCATTACCGTTGCTTTAAACAGGTCGCCGTCTATAGAAATAACAAGCTGTCCGCCGTTGAGGCGGCAAAGTTCTTTTGCGATGGAAAGCCCGAGTCCGTTGCCTTCTTGGGTTCTTGATTTATCGCCGCGCACAAAACGCTCGGTAAGTTCTTCTGCGCTGATATTCAGCGCTTCTTTTGAGATGTTCTTTATTTCAAAGCATCCGAAGCCGTTCTGAGAATAAAGACGGGCATATACTCTTGAACCTCTTGCCGAGTATTTTTTAGCGTTTGAAAGCAGATTTTCAAACACACGGTATACTTTTGTGCCGTCGGCAAATACTATGTGTTTTGCGGCGGATTCGTCAAATATCAGTTCAAGGTCGCTCTTCTCAAAATCATCCGTGTATTCAACAATTGCCTGAGTGGCAAGTTCGTTCAGATTTATCTTTGTTTTGTTGAGCACAACATTTCCTGTGGAAACTTTGGATGCTTCGATAAGGTCTTCAATAAGGCGTTTCAGGCGGTTTGCCTTTTCGTCTATAACGCCCATATATTTCACAGCTGTTTCGTCCTTAATTTCGCACTTCTTGAGCAGATCTATATAGTTGATTACCGAGGTAAGCGGTGTTTTTAGGTCATGCGACACATTTGTGATAAGCTCCGCCTTTGTGCGTTCGTCTTTTACAGCCTTTATAACTGCTTCCTGAAGCTGAGCGTTCTTTCTGTCAAGCGCGTCGGCAAGTGTTTTAAGGCACAGCGGCAGGTTGTCGGTGTCAATATCAACAGGTTCGTTTTTAGCGCTGCAGTCAATAAGTTTGTCAAGCGCGCGCATAAATTTGAATGCTTTGTATATACAGTATGCGTCAACGGCAAAAATAACAAGCATGAAGAACAGCCCTACCAGCACATTTCCTCCGCCGTACGGCGCCGTGCTCAAAAGCAATGCCGCAATTGCCGTAACAATGATATTGAAAAGAGCAAATAAAGCAACTGCCCACACGGCTTTTTTGTGAAGCCTTTCGGGGGTGAAGGCAAGAGTAGTGAAGAATTTTTTCGTCCCTTTGTGCAGCCATTTGAAAAAGCTTACTATCAGCGAGCCGAATTTATAGATGATTGTATGTTTGAATATGTTTACGCCCGTCTTTGCATTTCTTGCAACGGATACCGAAAAGCCCAGAATTATCAGATAAGCCGCCGCTCCTAAAGCAAACAGAATATTTTTATACCACTGAGATGAGAAGAAATCGCCCGAAAGCGCAAAATAGGTGCTTGATTCATTGCTGTAGCCGTGAATGTCGTAGCCGAATACATACACATTTTCGCCGTCAATGAGCATCAGCAAAAGCATACATATTCCGAAAACGGACAGCGCGGCAAGCACAAAGCCTAAGTCAAGCGGAAATCTGTCTGCCTTTGCGGCTGCAACGGTACCGTCACTCATGTTGCCCGCAAGACGTACGGATATTACGGCAAAAATAACGCAGCCGATAAGAGCGAACAGTGCTATATAAAGCGCCGCTTCGGCATTTTCGTTTAATATGCCCGAAAAGTTTTTGTTTATTTGCGCGTATGAATCATCAGCTGAAAACGTGGGGTCAACAGAAATGTAAATGCGCACGTTTTGGGCTGTATCTCCGTAAAAGTCGGAATCATAAACCTTTATTTGCCTTAGTCTGTCACTTGATAGGGATTTACCGTTTTCATAAATGAAATACTCACCCTCGCCGTTTTTAACCGAATTTACAAATTCTTCGGAGTTATCAACATTAGTTGCAACAGAGCCGTCCGTATATGAGGCGTAATACCTGATGTTTTTCAGCCCGAGTTCAGCGGATTCCCCTGCGTCTGAAGTGTTGTTGCAAAACAGATAATATATCTGGTCGCCGAACTGGGTTGCGTAAGATTTTGTAAGTTCGTCATTAGAGGAGAGCATTTCGCCGCTTGCTTCAAACTTTACGGAATGAGAATTACCTAAAACACTGTCCTGAACAGGCAGTTCAAAACTGAAAGTGTTGTAGTTATCGTCATAATCAAAATAATATATCCCGTAATTTTCAGCCATAGAAAGATAAAAAGTGGGTACTTCCATATAATTCTGTTCGTTGTAAATACCGTTTTCCCACTGCCTGTATTCTTCCATTTGTGCTTTGTATTCTTCAATATACGGGATAGCTTCCTGCGTGAAGTTCACGGCTTTTTCAACTGTTGATGCCTTTGCCGCATCATAGTATGCCTGGTTTGAGTTGTGGCTTACATCGTCTATAATAACGCCGATGTCACTGCTGAGAGATGTGGCAAACTCCGCGGTGTCGATATAACCCACCTCTTTGCCGCTGATTACGCCGTTTATGCCGAAATAGATAATATGGCGAAATGCCGTAATGCCGTTTATCGCAAAAATGCCGGCAAGCACGGCGGCAATCAGTGCGCACAAAAATTTGTTTAAACTGCTGTACTTAAATTTTATCCACTTTGTATCCAAGTCCGTACACCACCTTTATATATTTCGGGTCCTTGGGATTTATCTCTATTTTATCCCTTATGTTTTTGATATGCACGGTAACTGTTTTTTCTGATTTGAACGCAGGTTCGTTCCACACAGCTTCGTATATCTGCGCTGAGGAGAGCACCCTGCCCATGTTTTTGCAAAGGTATTCAAGTATCATGTACTCACGCGCTGTAAGCTTTACGGTTTCGCCGTCAACGCTAACCGTTTTGGCGTCTGTGTCCACCACAAGGCCGCCTGTTACAAGCTGTGATTTTTTCTGCACGAAACCTGCAAATGATATATATCGTCTTATCTGTGATTTTACACGGGCAACAAGCTCAAGCGGATTAAAAGGCTTGGTAACATAATCGTCGGCGCCGAAACCCAGCCCGGCAATTTTATCTGTATCCTCTGATTTGGCGGAGAGCATTATTATCGGGAAACTTTTATTTCTTTCTCTGATTTTAAGTGTGGTCTGAAGTCCGTCAAGCCCCGGCATCATGATGTCAAGCACCATACAGTGTATTTCATCTGTGTCGATTATTTTAAGCGCCTCTGCGCCGTTTTCGGCTTTCAGCACGTTAAAGCCTTCCGCTTTAAGATATATTTCTATTGAATCAAGGATTGCCCTGTCATCATCGCAAACAAGCACGGTCTGCATCAATATCACCTCGCAAAACAGTATACCATATTTTCTGTTACAAAAAAACATAAACCCGCTGTGTTTATTAAATCAAACCATAATAAACCGCGGGTAATAGAAAAATAAAGAACTGATTAAGTTTTTAGATTGTGCAGTTTTTTCTGCCTGCGTGAAAAGACACACAGAATTACCGCACTGCATACGGCACACAGCAGTTCGCTTGCAGTAAAGGACAGCCATATTCCCGTAAGCCCAAGCAGTTTAGACATTATAAGCGCCGCGGGTACTATCAGTATAAGTCCGCGCAGGAGCGATATAATGTGTGCGGGAAGCGGAGTTTCTCTGGATGTAAAATACATTGCCGCTACTATGTTGAAGCCGGCAAATCCTGCGCCCGTGAAATAGAGCTTGAGACCGTAAACCGCAATGCGCTGAAGTTCCGCGTTGTTTTCACTGTTAAAAATATGAGCGATCTGCTCAGAACAGCAGAATACAACAGGGTATATAACCGCAAATATCACAAGTACGGTTATTACGGCATAGCTGAAAAAGCGCTGCGCCGATTTTGTTTCGCCTCTGCCGTGCGCGGTGCTCACAAGCGGCTGCATGCCCTGCGCCACACCTGTGAAAACGGCTATAACAACAAGCGAAATGTTTGTGATTACACCGTATGCCGCCACGCCGGTATTTCCGCTTATTTCCAAAATTATGAAGTTGAAAACAAGAATAACTATGCCGTTTGAAAGTTCGGCGATAAGGGACGGTATGCCGAGTACGCAGATACCTGCGCCGAGTTTTGGAGAAGGCGCCGTTTTTACAAGATGAAAACCGTTTTTGTGTGCGATTTTGTGAGCGCTCATCACGCACATACTGATTATCGGCGAAAGGCAGGTTGCAAATACCGCGCCGAAAATGCCCCAGCCGAGCGGAAAAATAAAAATGTAGTCAAGCACAACATTTGAAAGACTGCCTGTTATAACGCCCGCCATTGAAAGTTTGGGGTTTTCGTCATTTCTTATAAATGCAACAAAAATATTGTTAAAAATAAAAGCAGGTGAAAAGAGGAGAATAACTTTCAGATATGTATTAGTCATTTCAAAAACGGCGCTGTCTGCACCCAGAGCGGCAGTGATATTCCTTGAGAAAAACGCACCTGCCGCCATAAATACAGCACTGAAAATAACGGCGCAGTAAAGCGTGTTTGTAAATGCTTTGTTTTGAGCTGCTGCGTCTTCGCGGCTTTTCAAAACGGCGTATTTTGCGCCTCCGCCAACACCCAGCATAAGACCTGTTCCGTTTACAAGATTGAAAACAGGTATGGCAAGATTGAGAGCTGTAAGGCCGTCAGCACCCAGACCCCGGGAAATAAAGAAAGTGTCCGCAAGGATATAGCAGGAAAGCGCGGCCATTGCAAGTATATTGAGTGAAACGTATTTGAAATAAAGTGAAATGCTGTTTGTTTTCATAAAATTCTCCGTTTGCGGGCGGTGAAGCACCGAAAAAAAGCGCCGGTCTGAACTGCATGTAAATATCGGCAGCGCAAATAGGGCGCATACTTCTGCCCGCAGGCAGACAGTTGTTTTTTATTTCAGGTTCATTATATCATTGACCGATAAGTATTGCAAGGTGTAAAAATAAGGCGTAATTTGTTCAAATTTTTGCCGATTTTAAAATCTTTTATTAATAAATCCTCAGTTTTGTTGAAAATTTTTCTGCTATTATATATAATAATTAAAAATTTTGATAATAAATTAATTTTTATATTAAAGGAGAAATATTCATGAAAAAAACAGTTGCTGTTATCCTCAGCGTTGTAATGATACTTTTCTGCTTTTCAGCATGTTCAAAAAGTTCGGCTGAGATGACTGAAGAGAATATCACACAGACCACTGAAGTAGTATTTAAAGCTCTCAAGGATTTCAATACTGAAGATCTTGGCAAATATGTAAGTTCTTCCACACTCAGCGTTATCATGGGCTACGCCGAAAAGCATGAGCAGTTTGCGGAGCTCGGAAGATCCATATTTGAAAATCTCAGCTATGAAATAACTTCAATAGATACGCAGAATAAGACCATAACACTTTCCGTTATGAACAAGGATCTTGCAAGCACAGCTCAGGACTTTACAAATGACCTGCTCAGCAAATATTCAACTATATCTCTTCTCAGCAATCTTTCAAGTGATACGTGGCTGGACAGTAATCTTGCAATTCTGCAGGAGGATATTGCAGCCGCTCCTATGCAGAGCGAGCCTGTTGAGATAACCTTAACTATCGAGCAGGGCGAAGATAACTTGGTTTTCGTGTTTGATGAAAATGCTGAAAACGGTGTTTCGGGCGGCGCTTTGGGCGCTATTAAAAACGCTATCGGAGTTTAAAATTCTTTTAATATAGACTTTTTGTATAATATATGCTAAAATATTTATTTGGATTTTGCAAATCAATTAATGCATTGTTAGAGGTGTAATAATGGCAAACAAATTTTTGACCGCCCTTTTCGGCGATTATTCAAAAAAAGAAGTAAAGCGAGTTTCAAAAACCGCTGATAAGGTGCTTGCGCTTGAAAGCAAGTATCAGCCAATGAGCGATAAGGAACTTGTTTCACAGACACAGATACTTAAAGACAGACTTGCTGACGGAGAAACGCTGGATGATATACTTCCCGACGCATTTGCCGTTTGCCGTGAGGCAGCATGGCGTGTGCTTGGAATGAAGCACTTCCGCGTGCAGGTAATAGGCGGTATAATTCTGCACCAGGGCAGAATAGCGGAAATGAAAACAGGTGAAGGTAAAACTCTTGTTGCAACTCTTCCCGCTTATCTTAACGCGCTTGAGGGCAAGGGCGTTCATATCGTTACCGTAAACGATTATCTTGCAAAGCGTGACTGCGAATGGATGGGCAAGCTTTACCGTTTCCTGGGACTTACGGCAGGTCTTATCATTCACGAAAAGAACAATGCCGAAAGGCAGGAGGCATATAACTGCGATATTACCTACGGCACCAATAACGAGATGGGATTTGACTATCTTAGAGATAACATGGTGCTTTATAAGGAGCAGAAAGTTCAGCGCGGCCACAACTTTGCCATTGTGGACGAGGTTGACTCAATTCTTATAGATGAGGCGCGTACTCCTCTTATCATCAGCGGCCGCGGAGAGCAGTCAACAGACCTTTACCGCCGTGCAAATGATTTTGCCAGAACCCTTAAAATGGATAAGGTTGCTCAGATGAACGAAAAGGAAGACACTGAGGAAACTTATGACGGCGATTTCGTTGTTGATGAAAAGGCGCGCACCGCAACTCTTACACAGAGCGGTGTAAAAAAAGCAGAAGAATATTTCAGCGTTGAAAACCTTATGGATATGGAAAACACCACATTGCTTCACCATATCAACCAGGCTATCAAGGCTATCGGCGTAATGCGCAGGGATATAGATTACGTTGTAAAAGACGGTCAGGTTCTCATTGTAGACGAGTTCACCGGCCGTATAATGCTCGGCAGACGTTATAATGACGGTCTGCATCAGGCAATTGAAGCAAAGGAAGGCGTTAAGGTTGAGCACGAGAGCAAAACTCTTGCCACCATCACTTTCCAGAACTACTTCAGACTTTATAAAAAGCTTTCCGGTATGACCGGTACTGCTATGACCGAATCTCAGGAATTCAGCGAGATTTACAAGCTTGATGTTGTTGAGATTCCCACAAATAAGCCGCTTATCAGAAAAGATAATCCAGATGTAATATTCCAGACGGAAAGAGCAAAATATAAGCACGTAATAGAGCAGATAAAGGTGTGCCACGAAAAAGGCCAGCCTATTCTTGTTGGTACTATCAGTATCGAAAAGAGTGAATTGCTTTCAAAAATGCTCAAGAGAGCAGGAATACCCCATAATGTGCTCAATGCTAAAAACCATGAGCGCGAGGCGGAGATAATCGCCCAGGCAGGTAAATTCGGCGCCGTAACCATTGCCACCAACATGGCAGGCCGTGGTACGGATATTATTCTCGGCGGTAACGCGGAATTTCTTGCAACTGCTGAAATGAAGAAGATGCAGTATCCTGAGGAGATAATTGCTGAGGCAAAGGGCTTTGCGGAAACAGAAGACGAAGAGATACTTGAAGCAAGAAAAGTATTCCGTGAGCTTGAAGATAAATACAAAGAGCAGATCAAAGGCGAGGCTGATAAGGTACGTGAAGTCGGCGGTCTGTTCATTCTCGGCACGGAGCGCCACGATTCTCGCCGTATTGATAACCAGCTCAGAGGCCGTGCAGGCCGTCAGGGCGATCCCGGTGCATCTCAGTTCTACCTTTCAACCGAGGACGACCTTATGCGTCTGTTCGGCGGTGAAAGAATGAAGGCAATGATGAGCCGTCTTGCCGTTGATGAGGATATGCCTATTGAAAGCAAGATGATTTCAAACACTGTTGAATCATCTCAGAAAAAGGTAGAGGGCAAAAACTTCGCAATCAGAAAGCAGACCCTTCAGTATGATGACGTTATGAACCGCCAGAGAGAACTTATTTACAAACAGCGTGATATGGTTCTTGACGGAATGGATCTTTCAGATAAGATAGTTGATATGCTTGAGTCAAGTATTGACGCAAATGTTCCTGTTTACTGTGCTAAGGATGCGCATAAGAAAGACTGGAACCTCAACGGTCTTAAAGAAAAATACCGCGGCTGGCTTCTTTCAGATGAGGACTGCGATAAGCTTGATAATATGAGCGTCGATGAGATGATTTCTTTCCTCAAAGAAACAGGTAATAAGAAGCTTAAGGAAAGACGCGAAATGTTCGGCGAGGAGATATATCAGGATCTTTCCCGCAAAATACTTCTGCGTAATGTTGATATGCTCTGGATGGATCATATTGATGCCATGGATGATCTTAAAGAGGGTATTCACCTTCGTTCATATGCGCAGCAGGATCCTGTTGTTGCTTTCAGAATGGAATCTTACGATATGTTTGATGAAATGACCGAAACCATACGTGAAAACACGGTTAAGATGATGTTCACTACAGTTGTAAGACGCAGGGAGGATGTTGAAAGACAGGCAGTTGCCAAGATCACTGCAACTTCTTCAGGCGGCGATGACAGCGTTAAAAAGGAACCTGTAAGAAAGGCTAAAAAAGTAGGGCCTAATGATCCGTGCCCGTGCGGAAGCGGCAAAAAATATAAAAAGTGCTGCGGCTCACCGGAAAAACTTGCGGAGCAGGCCGCAAAGAATGCTCAGTAATTCAGACTGAAAAAAGTCTCCGCCGTAAAAAGCGGAGGCTTTTGTTTTGATAATATGTTTTATAATAACGTGCTTGCGTTATTTGTGATTTGTATCGGTGGTTAAAATGTTTTTTCACGAAGATTGGTTTATGAGACAGATAGAAATGCTGCTGTCCACCATTATTCATATACTTTCTGAAAACAAAGAAACACAGGAGTCTGAACAGGATCTTGAAGTGCGCTGGCAAACAGAGCAGTTGCTGGATGAAAAAGATATATGCGCGGCTGAAAATTATTTGTTTGAAAAAGCAGAGCAGTTTTCGGGAAATCCCGTGTTTTTAAAAACAGCGCTTGATTTTTATTCACAGGTCAATAAAATGAGCGATGAGGAACTTGAGCAGCATAATTTCTCACGTGATGAGATTTATGATGGTATAAAAGAAATGTGCCGTATCAACGGTATTGATGACACAATATTTTATATAATAGATAAATAATAATATAAAAAAATAAGGACTGCTGAATTTCAGCAGTCCTTTTTATGCTAGTGTTTATTATCTCTCAATTCAATGAAAATAGTTGAATGAAGTTTTTTAAAAGCTTATAAGAACTATTAAATTCTAAAATACAGAAGATAAAAATCTTATTATATAACTGTTATCAGTGTCTTTTGAAACGTAATATAATAAATTAATATGGAATTAATTTATCAAAAATCTATATCACAATTGATATCATCACTAATTCTTATTGAAGTGAACGATAGGGATATGGTTTGCTCTGTATCGGTGATCGGATGAGTATATACATATTTGTTGTTGCTTATTTCATTCAAATCTCCAATCGGTGCGCCTGTGCTGATTTCTGATTTATCCACTTGCATATTAAATATCACTTTGCCGCTTGTTGAAAAATATATATCAACACATTTATCTGAATATTTGTCATATCCTGTGCGAACTGATACTTCATTTATTTCTATAAAATTGTTCAGCGGAAGCGAAATTTTATTGCTTGTTTCTGTTTTACTATCATTTATATTAATATCAGCGGAATATAAAGAATTAAGTTCAATCGTTACAGGGCATTCAAAGTGCAAATTGTAATCTGCAAGATTTACATTGTCAAAGTATAATTTATTGTTTGAAATAGGCACATCACCGCTGTTCATGATTTTTTTATTGTCGGTTTTATTAATCAGATAGCAGTCAAAATCACCTTTTTGCAGAGCATCCTCATCTACGTTGACCGTTCCTTTATCGCAGTCAAAAGAAAATTCAATGCTCAATAAATTCTCGTCTAATGATTTTTTAGTTAAATTCATTTTCAACCCGCTGTCTAAGGTTTCAACGTAATCATATGCAGGTTTACTGATACTTTCTTGGGTAGTTGGCGCAGAACCGTTACAGCCGTTTAAACTAACAGCCAGTAAAATAATTAATGTTGTGCCGATTATGCTTTTTTTCCGCATAAAAACACCCCCTTAGAATGTATCTTTATAAAAAGGATAATGATTTAAGTTGATTTTTTAATTTAAGACGGCAAAAATCAGGTTATTATCGATACCGTTACCGAAGGAACAAGAGATAAAACAATCGGTTGATCAAATGGCACTGCATATGTCAATCTTGCATAGTATTATTCCTTTTTAATAACTTGATTATCATTACTTAATTGATTTTGCAAATTTCAATGCCATATCCATATCGCATTCAATGGATATGTTGTATTTTGTCAAACCATCTCTATATATGATACTGCAATTTCCTTCCTGCTCAAAAATCAAAATATCCATGCCGTTTATATGTATCATTTCGGCAGAGGTTACCTCCATAACAGTTTCTTCTCCGACCCATTCATGTTCTTCGTTTAATTGTGAAATCGAAAGGCTGCCTGAGTGGCCAAAATATTCAAAGAGAACATATATTTCTTTTTGAACGCTTTCGTCGGTAGTTATATTTTCAATGCTGATAATTGAACAGTTTTCTTTTATCATCTCTTCCGGAAAAGTAACCGGAGTGATACCGTAGTCAGCAAGTTGTTTTGCTACCTCGGTATCGGTCAGTGTATAGCCGTCAGCTGTTGTATCCGCATTATTTAAATTTGGATCAACTTGAGCATTACCATCAATAACGTGAGCAATATATGATGGAATGTTAAAATCAAACACATAAGCTGATACCGATAATGTAGTGGCGGCAAAAATTATCAAAACAGCCGTTGCAATTAAAACTCGTGAAAACCTTATTTTTTTATGTTTGTTTTCCCTGATAATTATTTGCGGGGGATTATTTTTCTTTGCCGCTAATATATCATAACAAAAGTCAATATAATCCATATTGATTTCATCAGGGGATTTTTTCATTTCTATATCTATTAATGATTTAATATCTTGCTCTGATAAGTCAGCTAATTTCGAGTTGAGCTTATCAAATAAATCATCTTTTTTATGTGTTTTTTTACTCACTTTAACCATCCTATATTCTATGTGTCAAAAATCATAGAAAAACTAATACAAATTTTTTATTTATCAATATTTCTTGCCATTTTTATTATTTTCTTTTTTAATTTTGCATGGCGGCGTTCAACGGTGCTTGCCTTAATTCCAAATTCTAAACCTATTTCTGTAAAAGTTTTCTTTTTTAAATAATGATTTATATACAAATTCTTTTCTTCTTTGCTTAATGAAGAAATTATTTCAATATATCTTCGCTCAATTTCATAATCTGAAACCAAATTTTCTAAATAATCAGGATTGTAGGAAACGGTGTTTTCTAAAGTTTTGTCTTTATCCTCATTAGTGAGAAATGAAAATTCATCTCGTTTTACCTTATCTTTAATCGCTTTGTTTTTATAATTCATTGCAACTTTATATAGCCAAGCTTTATAGTTCTTAATCTCTATTCCACGGGATAAATTTTCATATAAAGCCGCATATGCTTCCTGAACACAGTCTTCTGCATATTCATACTCAAATTCAAAATGTTGTAAACAATAGCGAATTAGATCTTTTCGGTAAATTTCACATTCCTCTATTATTTTATCAATATTGTTTTTGCTATGAGTTGAAGTGAATTCTAACTTGTTGAAACTCATAAATCCTCTTTTTATAATGCTTTAATTTGTTTTGGTACAATTTTTATTTGCAGTTTGAATTTATATTGATTTTACCATATTAATTAGCACGTTTCAATGTTGGCGGTATATACAAAAATCCCCGGTTACATTTCTGTAATCGGGGATTAGTTTTAGATATACAAGTTTATCGTGATATCTTTACTGCCAAGCACTCTTTTGTGCGTGGAGAAAGAATACAGATACTTATTAGCATCCTCAAGCGTTACTGTGAAGCTTGCGAAATGCTTATGCTTGTATTTAATTATTTAGAGCTCTTGATAGCTGCCTGTGCTGCTGCAAGACGAGCGATCGGAACACGGAACGGTGAGCATGACACATAATCAAGGCCGATTTCGTGGCAGAACTCAACTGAGCTCGGGTCGCCGCCGTGCTCACCGCAGATACCGCAGTGGAGGTCAGGACGGGTTGCCTTACCGGCTGCAACAGCCATCTTCATAAGGCTTCCAACGCCAACTGTATCAAGCTTAGCAAACGGATCAGATTCGAAGATCTTTGCATCATAGTAAGAATCAAGGAACTTACCTGCGTCATCACGGCTGAAGCCGTATGTCATCTGAGTAAGATCGTTTGTACCGAAGCAGAAGAATTCAGCTTCCTTAGCGATATCGCCTGCTGTAAGAGCAGCACGCGGGATCTCGATCATTGTACCAACTTCATACTTCATTTCAACGCCTGCAGCTGCAATCTCTGCATCAGCAGTTTCAACAACGATGTCCTTAACATACTTGAGTTCCTTAGAATCGCATGAAAGCGGGATCATGATTTCGGGCTCAATCTTAACGCCTGTTTCCTTGGAAACGTTGATAGCGGCACGGATAACAGCCTTAGTCTGCATCTTTGCGATTTCAGGATAGGTAACTGCAAGACGAAGTCCGCGGTGACCCATCATCGGGTTTGTCTCGTGAAGTGAATCGCAGATCTCTTTGAGTTCCTTAACTGTGATGTTAAGTTCGCCGGCAAGCTCAGCAATTTCATCTTCTTTTGTGGGAACGAACTCATGAAGCGGAGGATCAAGGAATCTGATTGTCATCGGAAGTCCGTTGAGTTCCTTATACATAGCTTCAAAGTCACCCTGCTGAAGGGGAAGGATTTCCTCAAGAGCAGCCTCGCGTGATTCAGCGTCTTTTGCAACGATCATCTTGCGGATAGACTTAATTCTGTCGCCCTCAAAGAACATGTGCTCTGTACGGCAAAGGCCGATGCCTTCTGCGCCGAATTTAAGAGCCTGAGCAGTATCTCTCGGGTTATCTGCGTTTGTTCTTACTTTAAGCTTACGGTAGCTGTCTGCCCATGCCATGAAACGGCCGAAGTCGCCGCTGATTGAAGCGCTTACTGTGGGGATAGCTTCGCCGTAGATATTACCTGTAGAACCGTCGATTGAAATATAATCGCCTTCGTTATATCTCTTGCCGCCGAGTTCAAAGTATTTCTCGTCTGCATGCATTGCGATTTCGCCGCAGCCGGATACACAGCAAGTACCCATACCACGAGCAACAACGGCAGCGTGAGATGTTGTACCGCCGCGAACTGTAAGGATACCTTCAGCAGATACCATGCCTTCGATATCGTCAGGAGAGGTTTCAAGACGAACAAGAACAACTTTCTCGCCTTTTTCTGCCCACTCTTTAGCGTCCAAAGCAGTAAATACAACTTTACCGCAGGCAGCACCGGGAGAAGCGGCAATACCCTTTCCGATAGGAGTAGCAGCTTTAAGAGCAGCTGCGTCAAACTGGTCATGAAGAAGAGCGTCAAGCTGCTTCGGCTCAACACGGAGAACAGCTTCTTTCTCATCGATCATGCCTTCGTCAACAAGATCAACTGCAACCTTGAGAGCGGCTGCGGCAGTTCTCTTGCCGTTACGGGTCTGAAGCATATAGAGCTTGCCGTTTTCAATGGTGAACTCCATATCCTGCATATCTTTGTAGTGATTTTCAAGGTTCATTGCGATGTCATGGAACTGAGCGTAAACCTCGGGCATCTCTTCCTGAAGCTTTGAGATCGGGGAAGGAGTACGAACACCGGCAACAACGTCTTCACCCTGAGCGTTGATGAGGTACTCACCGTAAAGGCCTTTTTCACCTGTTGCGGGGTTACGTGTGAAGGCAACGCCTGTGCCTGATTTCATGTTGAGGTTACCGAATACCATCGGCTGAACGTTAACAGCTGTGCCCCATGAATAAGGAATGTCGTTCATACGGCGGTATACGTTTGCACGCGGGTTGTCCCATGAACGGAATACGGCTTTAACAGCCTCCATCATCTGCTCCTTAGGATCTGTGGGGAAGTCAACGCCTTTTTCGCTCTTGTAGAACTCTTTGAAGAGTTTAACAAGCTCTTTCATATCGTCTGTATCAAGCTCAACGTCGTAAGTTACGCCCTTCTTAGCTTTGAGTTCATCAATGATAACCTCAAACTTTTTCTTTGAAAGCTCCATAACAACGTCTGAGAACATCTGGATGAAACGACGATAGGAGTCATAAACGAAACGTGCGAATGAAGGATCCGGATTGCCCTTGATAAGGCCCTCTGCAACCTCATCGTTAAGACCAAGGTTGAGGATAGTGTCCATCATGCCGGGCATTGAAGCGCGCGCACCTGAACGAACGGAAACAAGAAGCGGGCATTCGGGATCGCCGAATTTCTTTTCATTGATCTTTTCAATCTTGGCAAGATATTCATAAATCTCAGCCTCGATTTCGGGAGCGATAACCTTGCCGTCCTCGTAATAACGGGTGCAGGCTTCGGTAGAGATTGTGAAGCCCTGGGGAACAGGCATGCCCAGTCTTGTCATCTGCGCAAGATTGGCGCCCTTGCCGCCAAGGAGTTCTCTCATGGTTTCATCGCCCTCAGAGAACAAATAAACATACTTGTGGCTCATAGTAATGAGTACCTCCCATATTTTTTTAATTAAATTACCGGCGGTGAATAAAGATATACAATTTTTGCCGGTATATTGTGCTAGTATTATAGCATATAATAAATTAAAATACAAATATTTTTTTATGCAGTTGTTATATTTTCCTAAATTAGTGAAAAATGATATTGAAATAACCCCGCTTTTAGTGCATAATGTAGTAGACACCAAAAAAAGAGAGGTTTTTTATATGAAATGCGCGATTATTCTTGCCGGCGGCAAGGGCACCAGAATGAAATCCGATATGCCTAAGGTTATGTGTGAAGTGCTTTTTGAGCCGATGCTCTATTACGTTATAAAAGCCGTAAAAGAGGCGGGGTGCGAGGAAATCTGCGTTGTTACAGGTTATAAGCACGAGATAGTTGAGGCTTATCTGCCCGATGGAGTAGAGTCTGCTTATCAGAATCCTCAGCTCGGAACGGGGCACGCAGTAATGTGCGCGCGCAGTTTTGTTGAAAAGCACAGGGACGATGATATACTGATACTCAACGGTGACGGCCCTCTTATGGACGCAGGCACTATTAACAGCGCTTATGACTATCATAAGGAAAACGCAAATGCGATTACGCTTATTTCAGCAATAGTAGAGGATACAAACGGAATAGGCCACGTAAAAAGAGACGAAAACGGCAGGCTTTTGTGCATAGTTGAGCACAAGGATGCAAACGAAGAAGAAAAGAAGATAAATGAGTCAAACGCAGGAACTTACTGGTTTGCCGGTAATGATCTTCTTTACGCTCTTGATAATATTACAAACAACAACGCTCAGAATGAGTATTACCTTACAGACAGCCTTGCAATACTGCTTGGGCAGGGCAAAAACGCAGGCGCCTATGTGTGTGAAAACAACGAATCCGTGCTCGGCGCTAATGACAGAAAACAGCTCAACATACTCAATAACATTATGCGCCGCAATATAAATGATGCGCATATGCTTAACGGCGTTGATATTCCGTGTACTGACGGAGTTATGATAGGCGCAGACGTAAAAATTGGCAAGGGTACCACTATTCTTCCGGGAACTATTCTTCGCGGCAAGACCGAGATAGGTGAAAACTGCGTTATAGGGCCAAACAGCTATATCAAGGATTCAAAAATCGGAAACGGCGTTGAACTGAACAATACCCAGGTAACGGACAGTGAAGTTAAGGACGGAGCCGACTGCGGCCCGTTTGTAAGAATAAGAGCAAACAGCGTTGTAGGGGAAAAAGTGCATATCGGCAACTTTGTTGAGATTAAGAATTCCGTTATGGGAGAGGGCACAAAGTGCGCTCACCTTACCTATGTAGGAGACAGCGATGTGGGAAGCAACGTAAACTTCGGATGCGGCACGGTTACTGTTAACTATGACGGCAAAAACAAGCATCGCTGCAAGATAGGCAACGGCGCGTTTATAGGCTGCAATACAAATCTTGTGGCTCCTGTGGAGATAGGCGATTATGCGTTTACGGCGGCAGGCTCTACAATTACTGATAATGTGCCCGAAAAAGCGCTTTCTGTTGCCCGCGCAAGGCAGGTAAACAAAGAGGGCTGGGTAGATAAGAAAAAGCCATATAAAAACATGAAATAAAATCAAATGTTTTAATAAAGAAACGGCGCAGACTGTTTATCAGTCCCGCCGTTTTTTCTTTGATATTGAAACAGCCCGGCATACCTGAGGCATGCCGGGCCGCTTTTTTTGTTTGGGATTATTCTGCTTTATTTAACAGTTACGTTTTCAGGAGCAGAGAAATCGCTGTAAAGTTTTGAACCCTGATAGTTCTTCCAAGTTCTTACTCTTACGTAGTAAGTCTTTGAACCGTCAACATTTATTGTGTAATTTGTGCTTCCTGAGCCGTTTACAAATTCACCGCCTACAACGTTCTTAAAGTCTTTATCAGTTGCCCACTGAATGTAATATCCGTGGCAGGATGCAATATCCCAGTTTGCTTTAATTGTGTTTCCGCTGGCTTCAACCTCAAGTCCTGTTGGTGCAGCAGGTGCCGCTCCCACGGTTGTTGTTGAAGATGCAGTGCCGTAATCGTTATATGCAACAACCTTTACGTTGTATTCCCATGAAGGAGTAAGGTCTGTAAAAGTGAATTTGTTTTCTTTTACATCGCCTTTAAGGTATTCCTTATTGCCGGAAACGATATATACTTTGTATCCTTCCGCATTTGCATCAGCGTTCCATTCAAGATAAAGCGATTTGCCGCCGTTACCGCGTGCATATACGTTGTATCCTGTCGGTGCTGAAGGCTTTGCGATAGATTTTTCGGGAGCGGAGAAGTCACTGTAAAGCTTTGAGCCCTGGTAGTTCTTCCAAGTTCTTACTCTTACGTAGTAAGTTTTTGAGGAACTGATGTTTTTGATTGTATAGCTTGTGCTTCCTGAGCCGTTTACAAATTCACCGCCTACAACATTCTTAAAGCTTTCGTCAGTTGCCCACTGAATGTAATATCCGTGGCAGGATGCAACGTCCCAAGTGGCTTTAATTGTGCTGCCGCTTGATGTTGCTTCAAGACCTGTGGGAGCCGCAGGAGCTGCTCCGACGGTTGTTGTTGATGAAGAAGAGCCGTAGTCGTTGTATGCTACTACTTTTACGGTGTACTCCCATGAAGGAGTAAGATCAGTAAATGTGAACTTGCTTTCCTTTACATCGCCTTTAAGGTATTCCTTATCGCCTGAAACGATATATACTTTGTATCCGTCAGCATTTGAAATGGTGTTCCAATCAAGATAAAGCGCCTTGCCGCCGTTGCCGCGTGCATATACGTTGTACCATGTAGGTGCGGACGGTTTTGCACCTGATTTAACAGGAGCAGAGAAATCGCTGTAAAGCTTTGAGCCCTGGTAGTTCTTCCATGTTCTTACTCTTACATAGTAAGACTGTGTAGTGTCTGCTTTTATAGTGTAGCTTGTGCTTCCTGAGCCGTTGATGTATTCGCCGCCTACAACATTCTTAAAGCTCTCGTCAGTTGCCCACTGAATGTAATATCCGTGGCAGGATGCAACATCCCATGTGGCTTTAATTGTGTTGCCGTTCATTTCAACATCAAGTCCTGTGGGAGCCGCGGGTGCCGCGCCTACAGTTGTCTTTGATGAAGCTGAGCTGTACTTGTTGTATGCAACTACCTTTACGGTGTATTCCCATGAAGGAGTGAAGTCTGTGAAAGTGAACTTGCTTTCCTTTACATCGCCTTTAAGGTATTCCTTATCGCCTGAAACGATATATACTTTGTATCCGTCTGCATTTGAAATGGTGTTCCAATCAAGATAAAGTGACTTGCCGCCGTTGCCGCGTGCGTATACGTCATACCATGTCGGAGCAGAAAGTGCCTGGTCAAGCTTTACGCCCTCAGAGAAATCGCCTACTACTGTGCCGCCGTTGAAATTCTTGTATGCTCTTACACGTACATAGTAATCCTTGGCATTTGCAATGTTAAGCGTGTAGCTTGTTGTGCCTGAGCCGCTGATTGTAGCAGTGCCTGTTGATGATGAAAAGTCCTTGCTCTTTGACCACTGAACAATATATCCGTGTCCTGAAGTTGCATCCCATGAAATTTTTACGCTTGAGGAAGAATTTCTGGTCAGCTTAATGTTTTCTACAGGCGCGTTGCCTGCGCAGATTCTGTAAATTCCGCTTTCTGCAACAAGCTCATCATCCTGATTATATGCCTTTACTTTTACATCGTATTCCCATGTGGGAGTAAGGTTAGTGAATTTGTATTTGCTTTCGGAAGATTCGCCGTTAAGATATTCCTTGCCTTGTGAGACTGTATATATTTCATATCTGTCTGCGCCGTGAACTTCATCCCATTCAAGGTAAAGATCCTTGCCGCCGTTGCCGCGTGCGTAAACATTGAAGTTTCTTACTGCAGTGCCTACTTCAACACCCTTGGGCAGATACATGAAATCACAGTCCACATCGCCGCTGATTCCGTTTACCTTACCGCTTTCGGTATACTGCCACATATAGTAGTCGCCTGAATAGTCTGTTTTTGTTGTGAAGTGAGCAAGCCATACTTTGTAGTCTTTTGAAAGAGCCGCGCCGTCAATCTGATCTGTAAGGAAGGATTTGTTTGCGTACACAGCTGCTTCATAGCCTGCGTTTTCAATAACTTCGCAGAATGCGCGTACATTTGCAGTCATCTGGGCTTTTGTTATTGTTTTGTTTGCCCACGCAGAATCAAGTCTGCCGTCTGGCACTCCGTAAAATTCGTAGTCATAGAATACAGGCAGTTCAAGATTGTAATCGCCGAGTATCTCAAGAGTTTTCTGAGCTTCGGCTCTTGCTTCGCTCTCGTTGAGCGCTTGTGAAAACCAGTAAACGCCTACGGGGAGACCTGCTTCTTTTGCGCCTTCGATGTTTTCTGCCGCCTTGGGGTCAGCGTTTATTGAGTGTTTTGATTTTGTGTAACCGGTAAAGCCTGCGCGTATTACGGCGTATTCGATTCCGTCGTTTTTAACGCTCTGCCAGTTTACATCACCGTTGTGAGAAGACACGTCAATGCCGTTGTGTCTGTCATAGCCGTCAAATTTTGCGTTGTGGGTATAAGTCTTTCCGGTGTATTTAGAATAGCTTGTTGTCACCGCCATTGCGGATACCGGGAAAGAGAATACCATGATGGCAGCAAGCAGGAATGCAGCTGCCGAGCGTAATCCTTTAGTGAGTGACATTGAATCATCCTTTCAGTGTTTATCCGTTGGTGAACCAGTAGTTCATATCAACGCTCTTACTGTTGACTCCATCGCAGGAGCCGCTTTTTGTGTACTGCCATATATCGTACGCGCCAAGATATGTGACAGTTTCATTATAATCGGCAACCCATATGTAAAGGTCGTCATTCAGCCGGGAAGTGTCTATGTGCTGATTAAGCATAGAAGAGGAAGAATATACTCCGGCATATCTGCCGCTGAGTGTTATCTTTTCGCAGAAAGCGTTTATTATCTCAGCCGCTTCGGATTTGGAAAGCTTTGCGTCATAAAGCCTTCCTGTAAGTTCCCCCTCACTGCCGTGCGCGTATTCATAATCAATAAATACAGGCAGATCAACATCATATCCTTTTAGTGCGTCAAGCACAAATTCGGCTTCTTCACGTGCCTCTTCCTTGGTTACCGCCTGGGAGTAAAAATATACTCCCGCCGGAATACCGGCGTCATTTGCGGCGCTCATATTGCTGTCAAACAGGCTGTCCTCCACAACGGCTCCCGTGCCGTAGCCACGGTAGCCAATCCTGATTATAGCAAAATCAACCGCGTTTGCAACCGACTGCCAGTTTACCTGCCCGTTGTGGCTTGAAACATCGATGCCTTCTACATATTGAGCATCTGTTTCAAACAGATTCGGCTTTTCTGCGGAGCGAACTGAAAGCACGATTGACGCGCAGAGAATGCCGATTATCAGCAGCACCGCCGCAGAAATTAATGATTTGCCTTTTTTTGTTTTTAAAAATTTTAAATTTATAAATTTTATGCTGAAATTTGTTTTCATATTTCTCTGATGCTTATTTCGCCGCTTCTCAGTGTTTGAAGTTCACCGTCAGGCAGGATTATTTCCAGCCCGCCGAAATCATCAACACCTGCGGCTTTCGCCTCTTTCCATACCCCGTTTTCAAGAAATCTTATGTTTTTGCCTATAACGATGCTGCGGCTTCTGTAATAGTCTATAAAATCGCCGTAAGAGCCGTTGACTATTTTCAGCAGTTCATCACTTACTGCCGCCACAAGTTTTGCTCTGCTTATATCGGCACCCAGGCATCCGCCGTTCTCAACGCTGTCCGGAAAATCTGAAGTCTTTATATTTATACCTATTCCTATAATTACGGAAGAAACGGTTGCGCTTTCAAAATCAGAGACAGCCTCCGTCAGTATACCGCACACTTTTTTTCCGTCAAGAAAAACATCGTTCACCCATTTTATACCGGGGTGTTTATCAGTTATCTTTTCAATAGCCCTGCACACCGCAACTGCCGCCGCAGTGGTTGCTGAAACTGCGTTTTGCAAAGGCGAATCGGGGTGAACCACAAGGCTCATATAAACGCCCGTGCCTTTTGGCGAGTAAAATACTTTTCCCTGCCTTCCGCGTCCTGCTGTCTGCTGGGCGGAAACGGCAAGAAATTCTGAACATTCGCCGTCTGCAAGTATTCTTTTTGCGTAATTGTTGGTAGAATCAACGGTTTCTTGGTAAAAAACCTTTATTTTATTTTCCGCGAAGTTCAAAATTTCATCTGCATTAAGAACATCCGGATTTTCGGCAAGGCGGTAGCCTTTTTTTGTGTGCGCCTCAATGGGGTACCCCTCATCTCTGAGTGAATTTACGGCTTTCCACACAGCCGCGCGGCTCTTGCTGAAGCTTTTTGCAAGGCTCTCTCCGCTGATATATCCGCCGCTTTCACGCAGCTTTTTCAGAATATCGTCTTTCAGACTCAAATCTTTCACCGCCCTCGGAAAATCATTATACAATAATATTTGATGTTGTTCAAGGCGGGTAAATTTAACTTTTAGATTCTTAATCGCCGTCAGGCGCACGGTTACTGCGTTTTTAGCATTTTGAAAATTTCTGTAATTTTTTTTGCAAAAAACATTTCTTTTATGAAAAAATTAACATTAAAATAAAAATGTAAAAACATTAATAAATCCGCGTCAGTCCGTAAAGACCGCGCGGAGCTTATATAAACAATAAAAAAAGCGGCGCTTTCTGCACCGCTTGATTATATAGCATATTCTTATTTTTTCATATAAAATACGGCAAAAGTTTTTGGTCCGCAGTGTGATGATATTGTGCAGCCTGCGTCTGCCGTGATTATTTCTCCGAATTCGGCTTTTCCGCTTGCAACACCTTTGGCAAACGCAGTTATCTCGCCGGCAACGCTTCCGGAATTAGCAATAATAATGCGGTCTGTATCCATTTTCTGCGCGTCATTAAAAGTGTCGTTTACATACTGCCTGTAAACATTATCCATTTTGCCTCTGTATTTCTTTACAACATCCATTGTGCCCGTCTGATTGTCTACCCCGATAACAGGTTTTATGCCAAGCACATTTGCGCCGAATTTTGCAACTGCGCTGCAGCGCCCTCCTTTGTAGAGATAAACAAGATTATCAAGCACAAAAGTGGAATGAACTTTCGGCACCAAAGACTGGATACGGCTTGCTATTTTTTTAGCCTCAAACCCTTTGTCTCTAAGGTCGCATGCTTTCAAAACAAGCAGACCCATTCCTCCGCATAGGTTCTTTGAATCTACAACGTATACGTTGTCAAAATCCTGAGCGGCGGTAACGGCATTTTGGTAACTTGAGGAAACAGCGCTTGAAAGACTTATGTGAACTACGCTGCTGCCGTTTTGAGCTGCTTCGGAAAATACGTCATAATATGAAGCGGGAGGCACTGCCGCGGTTTTTGGCATTTCGCCTGTTTTTGAAACATGGGCATAAATGTCATCACGCGTTATCTCCTCGCCGTCAAGGAATGATTCGCTGCCAAGCAGTATTGAAAGCGGCGTTATTTTTATTTTTCTTGATTCAATTACAGATCTCGGCAGATCACATGTGGAGTCCGCCGTTATTATAACGCTCATTCGTGCCGCTCCTTTGCAGATTTTATGCGAATTATACCACAGGAAAATCAAAACATCAATAATTATGCTTTATTATGATGCCCATTTTATAAAAAATTAAGATTTTCAATATCTGCCTGTTTATCGTTTTGGCGCGGCAACGGCAAGATCTTCATTAGCTGAGTAAACTACGCTTTTTTCCTTAATATCAAGGTTTCCGTTGTAAATTTCTATGCCTGTTGTAATAATTCCCACATTCTGTTCGGCGGCGCCGTCATACGTGGCGTAAACATAAATCTGAGCCTCGGCGCTGTTTGTTTTTTCATCATATGTTATATACGCGTCGCTGAGTCTTACTGATTTCAGTTTCGCATTTTCGCCGTTTTCGGTTTTTGCGGTTTCGGTGTACCATGCACGTGTTCCTTCCGGAGCAAGGCCTGTATCTGCGTCAAGCGGAACACTTACGCCGTTGTAGTCCATAACGAACTGAATTATTTGCGGATCTATCTTCAGCTGGTTCAGCGAACAGGTAACAATACTGTTAAAATTTGACAGCCAGTTATCCGAGTTGGTGTAGGAGACTTTATAAGTGTTTTCGGATTTTTCATCTTTTAAAGTCAAAACATACAGGCCGTACAGCCTTTTGGATTTTATATCTCCTTCTCCCTCGTCATCAACTATAATGATGTCCTTGCTTCCGTCACTGTTAAAATCAGCATAGTAAACCTGTGTGTCATACTTGCCGAAATTCTCATTCCAGTCAGAAAATTCTTCCTCTGTGCCATCGTTGTCTATTATTACGAAATCGCCGTCAACATAAACGGAAACGGTTGAGTTTTTTGCCACAAGAGTTCGTTTACCTGCTTTCTGCGGCTCTGTTCCGCCCGCTTTGTATGAGGTGGTTTCCTGAACAGCCTGCTGTACTGACGGTTTATATACCTTATTATAATACAACACACCGGCAACAACGAGAAATGCAAGAACCACCGCAAGCACGGTGATTCCCATTGCCGCTCCTCTTTTCTCTTTCATTGTTATCAGTCCTTATATTTTTCCGAAAATGAAAATTCAACACGCTTGCCGCCCTCTATGTGATAGCATTTGCCTGTGGCAAGTGAAAAAATGTGGCGGTCATGCCTGTATGAATCGGAATATACATCAATTACCTTTATGTCATCTTTATTGAATTTTTCATAAAGGCGGCGCACCTTTTCCTCGCCCCGGCAGTTTTCGCCTACTATGGCGCCTGTCTTTTCGCTGTGCCGTGTGCAGATAAGATAATCAAATCCTGCTCTTTTGGCTATTTCATCAAGCAGAAAATCGGGAGAAGCGCTTATTACCACTGCCGTGCGTTTTCTTTCAAAAAACCAAGGAAACAACTGCTTTTCATGCCTGTCCCAGAATTTTTTAACGGCTTTTTCAAGCGGTATCATTGGAGTGAACAGAAAACACATCTTTTTAAACGAGGTAAAGCTTATTATTTTAAAAACCGTGAGAAGCAGTGCAATAAGTATTGCCGGTATCAATATGATTATCCACGGATAATGAAGCACGCAGTATCCTATAAAAAGCGAACCGCTGTCAAACGGCACAAGGGTTTTGTCAAAATCGTAAATATCTATTTCCAAATCAAATATTCTCCGCTTCAAAATCTATTTCTATTTTCTTTTTGCTTTCGAATTTTGTAAGTTTTACTCCCGCCGCCTCAAGCATTCTTCGGCTGGCTCGGTTATTGTCTGTATCAGCGTATTTATCGCTTATGTAAATTATCTCTTTTATACCTGCCTGAATTATGGCTTTGGCGCACTCATTGCAGGGGAAAAGCGCAACATATATTCTGGAGCCTTTTACGCCTATTCCGTTTGAGTTAAGAATTGCATTCAGCTCAGCGTGGCACACAAACGGGTATTTGGTGTCATTCTGATTATCCGCTTTTCGCTCCCACGGAAAAACTTCGTCCGAACAGCCGCGCGGAAATCCGTTGTAGCCCACGCTCACTATTCTGTTGTCATCATTCACAATGCAGGCTCCTACCTGTGTATTGGGGTCTTTGCTGCGCATTGCTGAAAGCAGGGCAACGCCCATAAAATATTCGTCCCATGAAATATAGTCTTCTCTTTTCGCCACTTAAAACACCCTTTCTAAAGCGGTTTTATTACTGTAATTCAAACAAGCCGCACTTTCCGCGCGGCTTGGTAAGAACATTATTTTCCCTCAAGTGCGCTTACAAATTCGTCAAGCTCGCTGAGTTCTATATCCTCAACCCTGCCTTCGTCAACAAGGCGGTTCATCTCAGGGTCTATGGGCAGCTTCGCAAGCACGGGCAATCCAAGCTCGGCAGCTGTTTCGTCAATTTTTGACTTGCCGAAAATATAGTGCTTTTTGCCGCAGTCGGGGCAGATAAAATAACTCATATTCTCAACAAGGCCAAGAGTAGGCACGTTCATTATTTTAGCCATATTAACGGCTTTGCCCACTATCATTTTTACAAGTTCCTGAGGTGTGGAAACTATAACGATGCCGTCAACCGGAAGGCTCTGGAAAACGGTCAGCGCAACATCTCCCGTTCCCGGGGGCATATCAACAAAAAGATAATCAAGTTCGCCCCAGCGAACGTCGCTCCAGAATTGCTCAACAACTCCGCTTATAACGGGGCCGCGCCATACAACGGGCGAATCCTCTTTATCAAGCAGCATGTTGATACTCATTACCTTTATGCCGCTTTCAGTAATGTTAGGCAGCAGGCATTCGCTGTCCTGCATAGCTCTTTTTGAAACGCCGAATGATTTCGGCACGGACGGGCCTGTTATATCCGCGTCAAGCACGCCGACTTTTAAACCGGCTTTCGCGCATGCCGAAGCAAGCAGGCAGGTAACAAGACTTTTGCCAACGCCGCCTTTGCCGCTTACAACGCCTATAACTTTTTTGATATTGGAATATTTATTCATCGGCTTCAAAAAGCTTTTCGGCTCTTTCCTTTCCCCGCAGTTCTGCGAGCAGGAAGAGCAGTCATGACTGCATTCCGCCATATAAACATCTCCTGTAAACATTTACTTATGTATATTATAAACTTTTTTACGAATTATAGCATATAATACATCATTTATCAATAGCCGTAATTGCGTATGAGGGAAACGACTTTGCCGAGAACTGCCGCCTCTTTCACGATTATAGGCTCGTAATTGTCGTTTTCCGGCTGAAGCCTGAAACAGCCTTTTTCCTTGTAAAATCTTTTTACCGTTGCTTCATCACCTATCAGCGCAACAACTATATCGCCGTTATGAGCCACGGGGGTGCGCTTAACTATAATTATATCCCCGTCCTCAATATGGGCGTTTATCATAGAATCGCCGCGCACGTGCAGGGCAAAATATTCGCCGTTTCTGTCAACTGCGGCGGGTATGTATTCTTCTATCTGCTCCTGTGCAAGAATGGGCATGCCTGCCGTTACTGTGCCCAGCAGGGGAACATAAACGGATTTTGCACTGCCGCCCGTAAGGCGAATGGTGCGTTTCAGGTTTGGGTCTCTTTCAATATATCCTGCTTTTTCAAGCGCGTTAAGATTATACTGAACAGTGGAAGTGGAGCGCAGGCCTACTGCCTCTCCTATCTCGCGCACTGACGGCGCAACACCTCGCTCGCCGATTATTTTCTGTATGTAATCCAGGACTGCCTGTTGAGTTTTATTTATTTTATTCAAGATTTTCACCACCGTTTTTGCAGATGATTAGTAATATATAATCTGTTATAATATTGTATCATGGAGCAAATCAAAAGTCAAACATTTGTGCTATTTTAAAGGTTTTTAAAAAAAGTGTTGACAAAATCATTTCAATATAATATAATCTACCTTGCTTGAAATCAGCTTTGTTATATGGCTTTATAGCTCAGTTGGCTAGAGCATGCGGTTCATACCCGCAGTGTCACTGGTTCGAATCCAGTTAAAGCCACCAATGGCCCGGTGGTCAAGAGGTTAAGACACCGCCCTTTCACGGCGGTAACACGAGTTCAATTCTCGTCCGGGTCACCATTATCCGCCAAAACTTCGGTTTTGGCGGATTTTTTTGATTATATGCGCATTTCAGCAGGAATAATAAAATATCCACAATAAAGGCGGTCTGAATATGAAGATAAAAGTTATCCTTACGGGCGGCACTATAGGCAGCGAACTAAGCGGCGGCGTTCTTTCGCCGGTTGCGTCCCCGGCGGCAAAGCTGGAGGCAGCTTACAGAAAAGCTGGCGGCAGAGCAGATTTTGAATTTTCGTCGCCGTTTACTGTTCTGAGCGAAAATCTCTGCGCCGAATATCTTAATATGCTTGTTGAAAACATACTTTTAGCATACAAAGGCGGCTTTGATAAAATAATAGTATGCCACGGAACGGATACGCTTCAGTATTCGGCGGCGGCAGTTATGTATGCACTTGCGGGCTTGCCGTGCACTGCGGTTTTCGTTTCAGCGGCAAAGCCGCTTTATGATGAAAATACAAACGGATTTGTAAATTTCTGCGCAGCGGCGGCGTTTCTTGAAACACGCACGGTTCACGGTGTTTTTGCGGCTTATGCAAACAGCGGCGAAAATGCAAAAATCATGCCTGCTTCACGTCTTGCCCTGTTTGCAGAAAACAGCGATTCCCTTCGCTGTGTAAATGATGATTTTGCAGCGGTATACCGTGGCGGAAAAATAACTGATAATCCCGCATGGGAAAATACAGTAAGCAAAGAAACAGGTCTTAATATGAGCTTTTGTGAATATTCGGGCATTGAAGTTTTTTCTGTTGTTCCCGGCAGAAGATACGGCAGATGCGCTTCGGATACCCGCGCAGTTATTTTAAGGCCGTATCACTCGGGTACACTTAATACCGAGAGCAGTGATTTTGCCGATTTCTGCAGGGATGCGGCAGAAAGAGATATACCTGTTTTTGTTGTAGATATAAGGAACGGTGCTCAGTATGAAAGTTCCTTAAAATTTAAAGAACTCGGCATAACTGAGCTTTTCGGCACAGCTTTCGCCTCGGCGTATATCAAGGCGTGGCTTGCGCACGATAAAAGGGGAAATGAGTTTCGAAAGTTTATGCAAACTTCATTTGCGGGCGAAACGGAAACAGAGTGATATCAGCGCATGAAGTCAGCTTAAGGCATATTCTGTATAGTTAAAAATCGGTATTTTTATTGACTTTGACAAAAAATTGACGAATAGCGGCTCGATTTTGGTGGAAAAATATGTATTGATTTTGCCGTGTATATACCTTATAATAATTTCGTAAAAAATTGCATTATAAATTCTTAATGTTAAGAGAGGTAATTTATATGAACGCATTAAACAAAAAAACTATTGAGGATATTGAAGTATCAGGAAAAAAAGTTCTTGTTCGCTGTGATTTCAATGTTCCGCTCAAGGACGGAGAGATTACAAATGACAAGAGAATAGTTGCCGCCCTGCCCACAATCAAATATCTTGTTGAGCACGGCGCAAAGGTAATTCTTTGCTCACACCTCGGCAGACCTAAGGGAGAGTACAAGCCCGAATTCAGCCTTGCTCCCGTTGCAAAAAGACTTTCCGAATATCTCGGCAAAGAGGTTAAGCTTGCAGAGGATGAAAATGTTGTAGGCGAAAACGCAAAGGCTATGGCTGCCGCTCTCAATGACGGCGATGTTATGCTTCTTGAAAATGTACGTTTCAGAAAAGAGGAAACAAAGAACGAGGAGAATTTCTCCAAAGAGCTTGCTTCCCTTGCTGATATTTTTGTAAACGATGCTTTCGGCACCGCTCACAGAGCACACTGCTCAACAACAGGCGTTGCCGCTTATCTTCCCGCTGTTTGCGGCTATCTTATCCAGAAAGAGATCACCTTCATGGGCGGCGCTCTTTCAAACCCCAAGAGACCGCTTGTTGCTATCCTCGGCGGTGCAAAAGTTTCCGATAAGATCGGCGTAATCACAAACCTTCTTGATAAGTGCGATACTCTTATCGTAGGCGGCGGTATGGCTTATACGTTCATGAAATCTCTCGGCCACAGCATCGGAACTTCTCTTCTTGAAGAGGAGCAGGTTGAAAATGCCGGCAAGATGATGGAAGATGCAAAGGCAAAGGGCGTTAAGTTCCTTATCCCCGTTGATAACAAAGTAGGTAAGGAATATGACGAGAATACAGAGGCTATGGTAGTTAACAGCGATGAGATCCCTGACGGCTGGATGGGTCTTGACATCGGTCCTAAGACTCAGGAGCTTTTCTCTAACGCTATTAAAGGCGCTGGCACCGTTATTTGGAACGGCCCCATGGGTGTTTCAGAGTGGGATAACTTTGCAGCAGGTACTATCGCTGTTGCAAAAGCAGTTGCTGATTCAGGCGCTATCTCAATCGTAGGCGGCGGCGACTCTGTTGCAGCTGTTACAAAGCTTGGCTTCAGTGATAAGATGAGCCACATTTCCACAGGCGGCGGCGCATCTCTTGAATTCCTTGAGGGCAAAGAGCTTCCCGGTATTGCCGCTCTTATGGATAAAGACTGATTTTGTATAAATCGGCTAACTAAAACAATTTAAAATTTTTATATCATATAAAAGAGGAATTTAATATGAACAAATCTCTTCGTAAGGCAGTAATTGCCGGTAACTGGAAAATGAACAACACTCCGTCCCAGACAACAGCTCTCATCAACGAGATGAAGCCGCTTGTAAAGGACGCTGACTGTGATGTTATTATCTGCGCTCCTTATGTTGATCTTACCGCGGCTCTTGAGGCTGCAGCAGGCTCAAACATCATGATCGGCGCAGAAAACTGTCACTGGGCTGAGAGCGGCGCTTTCACAGGCGAGGTTTCAGCTGTTATGCTTAAAGAAATGGGTGTGCCGTATGTTATTATCGGTCATTCAGAGCGCAGACAGTATTTCGGTGAAACAGACGAAACAGTAAATAAGAGAGTGCGCGCGGCACTTGATGCAGGTCTTAAAGTTATTCTTTGCGTCGGCGAAGTTCTTGAGCAGAGAGAGCAGGGCGTAACTTTTGAAGTAGTAGGCATGCAGACAAAGATTGCTCTTCAGGGCGTTACCGCAGATGAGCTCAAAAATGTTATCATAGCTTATGAGCCTGTATGGGCTATAGGCACCGGTAAAACAGCAACAGCAGATCAGGCTGATGAAGTAAACGGCTATATCCGCAGCGTTGTTGAAGAACTTTACGGCAAAGACGCAGCAGACGCTTTTGTTGTTCAGTACGGCGGCTCAATGAATGCCAAGAATGCAGAAGAGCTTCTTGCAAAGGAGAATGTTGACGGCGGTCTTATCGGCGGCGCATCTCTTAAAGCTCAGGACTTTTCAGTTATTGTTAAAGCGGCATCAAAGTAATTAAAAAGCCCTCTCAAGAGGGCTTTTGATATATACGCGTTTTTTGCGCGCGGTATACTGCGCGTAACTGTATCAGTCAAAACAGGAGGAAGATACTGATGAAAAAACCGGTTGTATTGTGTATAATGGACGGCTACGGCAGAAACGATTCCGAATACGGAAACGCTATTTCCATGGCAAAAAAACCAAATCTTGATAAACTTATGGCAGAGTGCCCCATGACTTATATAGGCGCTTCAGGACTTGATGTAGGTCTTCCGGACGGCCAGATGGGCAACAGCGAGGTAGGCCATACAAATATCGGCGCCGGCAGAGTTGTTTATCAGCCGCTTACAAGAATTACAAAGGCGTTTGAAGACGGAGACGCTTATAAAAACGAAGTGCTTGTAAGCGCTATGGAAAATGCAAAGGGCAAGGCTCTTCACCTTATCGGCCTTGTATCTCCCGGTGGCGTTCACAGCCATACAGAGCACCTTTACGGACTTATGAAAATGGCAAAGAAGCACGGTGTAGAGAATGTTTATATCCACGCTATTCTTGACGGCCGTGACGTTCCGCCCGCATCTGCCGCAGATGACCTTGCAGAGCTCGAAAATAAAATTGCCGAAATCGGCGTTGGTAAAATTGCAACCGTTACAGGCAGATTTTATGCTATGGACAGAGATAATATCTGGGATAGAGTTGAGAAAGCTTACGCTGCTTTCGTTTACGGCGAAGGCATTCAGGCTGACGACCCGATAAAAGCTGTTAAGGAATCTTATGAAACGATTGATGAGGACGGCAAACATCTTACGGATGAATTTGTTATCCCCACCGTTATCGGCGGCAAAGAGGGCAGAGTTCAGGCAAATGACAGCGTTATTTTCTTTAATTTCCGTCCTGACCGTGCAAGAGAGATAACAAGGGCATTTGTTGACCCCGATTTCACCGGATTTGAAAGGAAAAACGGCTATATGCCTCTCACTTATGTGTGCATGACTCAGTACGATGAGGAAATGCCTAATGTAAGCGTTGCATTCCCGCCGGAAACCCTCAAAAACACATTCGGCGAATATATCTCAGACCTTGGCAAAACACAGCTCAGAATTGCAGAGACACAGAAGTATGCTCACGTTACCTTCTTCTTTAACGGCGGCGAAGAAAAGCAGTATCCAGGTGAGGACAGAATACTTGTTGATTCACCCAAGATCTCAACTTTTGACCTCATGCCTGAGATGAGTGCTCCTGAAGTTTCTGAAAAACTCAATGAGGCAGTAAGAAGCGGAAAGTATGACGCTGTTATAGTTAATTTCGCAAACTGCGATATGGTTGGCCATACGGGCATTATTCCCGCGGCAGTAAAGGCTGTTGAGACTGTTGATGCGTGTGTAGGTTCACTTGTTGAGGCAGTAAAAGAAATGGACGGCGTTCTGTTTGTTACTGCGGACCACGGCAATGCTGATAAGATGCTTGATGAAAACGGAGAGCCGTTTACAGCCCACACCACCAACCCTGTTCCGTTTATTGTTGTAAACTATCCCTGCGAGGTACGTGAGGGAGGCAGACTTTGCGATATTGCTCCTACAATGCTTAAGGTTATGGGACTTGACCAGCCTGCTGAAATGACGGGCAAGTCAATTATATTGTAATACGGTCTGATTAAAAATTGAGAGACTATGCCGGGTGCAGCGGCTTTATAAATGCCGCGGTTCCTTTTTGAATGAAATTAATTTACAATATATGTAAAGTGTTTGGATAATTTATGAACATTTGATAAACTTTCAGTTTAAAACACAAATCAAATTAAAAGTCATTCAATCAAAAAGTCAAATATGGTAATATTTCTCTCGGGGTGTTATTATGAAAAAAATAGACAAGCAGGCGATACTCGGCCTGCGTATCATGCAGAGGAGAAAGCAGCTCGGTATCAACCAGAGCGAACTTGCGGAGCAGATCGGTCTCAGTGAGCATCAGATTTCAAACATTGAAACCGGCAGAAGTTATCCCAGAATGAAGAGCTTTATCCGTATCTGCGAAATTCTTGAAGTAAACGCAGATTACTTCATTTCAGGTGCAATGAAAGATGAAATTGATGAGAATATCATTGATATGATCACTTCGCTTTCAAAGGAAGAGCAGAAAACCGTTTGGAAACTGCTTGATACCTATATTCACCGTAATGATGATTCAAGAGTTTAAAAAATAAAAGATCCGGCGGCATTACCGTCGGATTTTTTATTGGTGATAAATTTCGGTTTTAAAGCATGCGCTTGGGCGTGTTGCTTTAGGAGATAATAGCTGAAAGGCGGTTTTAAAATGATTTTTGATAAGGCGGAAAATATGGCTCAGTATTATGAAAAAGAGCCGCTGCTTAAAAAATGCGCAGAGTTTATTGAAAGATTTGAGGCTGAAAAGCTTCCGGACGGCGCATATGAGATAGACGGTGAAAGGGTGTTTGCCAATGTGCAGACATACCGCACAAAACAGCAGGATGAAAACAGCCGTTTCGAGGCGCATAAAAAATATATTGACGTTCAGTATGTTGTTTCCGGAATAGAGAAAATACGCTGGGCAAAGCTTGAAAATGTTGTGGAAACAGAGGAAAGATATTCAAAAGGGCAGGATATAGCGTTTTATACAGGCGATGCAAAAATGGATTTCGTGCTCACAAAAGGCGCGTTTCTGCTGCTTTACCCTCAGGATGCGCACATGCCCGGCCTCAGCGCAGAAAAAGACGTTACCGCAAGAAAGATAGTTTTCAAAATAGCCGTAAACGGTTAATTTCCGCTGAGAGTTCTGCGGGTGATTTCAATAAATCTCTTGAGAACGGGATTTGATTTCAAAGTTGAATAGTATACACCGAATGATACGGGGGACGAGTCTGAGATAGGAATATATTTCAGACCGTCCTCTTTTTTTGCCGGCAGGTCAGGCTGTATGCAGCAGCAGAGCCCTGCCTGAATAAGGGGCTTAGCGGATTCGTAATCATTACAAAGATATATCTGGCTCTGTTTAAGCGCCGCCGCTGATGACGCCGCAACTTTAAACAGCTCGGGGATATTTCTGTGGCGCGAAATCAGCGCCATGCTTTGAGTTGTCAGTTCTTCTGATTTTATTTTGTCCTTTTGAGCAAATTCGCTGTTTTCACTGCACACACAGCACAGCGGGCATTTTTTCAGTTCTTTGTAAATTATTCGGCTTTGCGCAGGAACGTCAGATTTGTATGAAAATATTACGTCCGCTGTTTCATTTTCCGTAACTGCAGAGACGGGCATGAACGGCGCTATTTTTACGGACGGTCGGCAAAGCGGCAATTCCTGCACTACATTTTTAAGCACTTCGGGCAGAACTTGGGTCATGTTTATTTCACGGCATACTATACTTATAGGCAATATTTCGGAAACACTTTTGTCGCTTATCCTCATTTTTGCATTGCCTAAAATTTTAAGAGCGTCATTAGCAGGGCCTATGAACCTTATGCCGTCACGCGTAAGTTCAACGCTTTTGCTTGTTCGGTTAAACAATTTTGTGCCCAGCTCCGCCTCAAGGGAATTTATCTGATGGCTTACTGCGGGCTGAGTCATTTTCAGATTTTCCGCGGCGCGCGAAAAATTAAGACATTCCGATACCTCTATAAAGCACTCCAGCTGAACTGTGTTCATTATATTTCACCTCTGTGTTAATTATTTAACGATTATCAAATTATCTATAAACATCTTTTATAGATGATAAACTATTTTTATTTGAAAATCAAGCGTTTATGTGATATATATTAATGTGTAAGTGATTAGTTTGCTTGTTTATTGTCAGCACGCAAACTTTTATTAAGAAGGTGGTATCAATACAAACAAAACAGGAAATTATAAAGCTCAACAAGGATATATCAATCTTTTTTGATAAGTACATGGATGCAAGGGCTGAAAAATTCGGCCTTACCGCCTCGCAGGGTATTATACTTTTGTATATAGCAAACAGTGACGGCGGAGTAAATGTATCAGAGCTTAAAAAGTCTGTGGACACCTCTAAGAGTACTGTGTCAGCCGTTCTGAAAAGATTATGCGGCAAGGGTTTTATTACTCTTGAAACTTTGCAGAATGATAACAGGCAAAAGAGGATTGTACCAACCGAAAAAGCGCTCCGTGTAAAAAACAGCCTTATGCGTGAATTTGATGTTGTGGCAGAAGAACTGTTCGGGGAATTTTCTCAGGAGGAACTGGAAACGGTGTGCCGCCTCCAGAAAAAAGTGTACGAAAGCGCACGGAACGGCTTTAAAAAATATATGGAAACGGAGGAATAATAATTGAGAACTGTACTAAGATATGTAAAGAACTATAAAAAAGATTCATTTCTGACGATTCTTTTCACTGTGCTTGAAGTGTTTATGGAAGTTCTGCTTCCGTTCGTTACCTCGTACATTATCGATAAGGGTATCGAAGCGGGCAACATAAACAATGTTTACAAGTTCGGTGGTCTTATGCTTGTTATGGCAGCTCTCAGCCTTGCTTTCGGCGCTCTCGGCGGAAAATATGTTGCGAGTGCGTCATCAGGCTTTGCGGCAAATTTAAGAAAGGGTATTTACGATAAGGTGCAAACCTTTTCTTTTGCAAACATAGACCGCTTCAGCACACCAAGCCTTGTAACACGTATGACAACGGATGTTACTAATATTCAGAACGCGTATATGATGACCCTCAGAATCGCAACAAGGGCTCCGCTTACACTGCTGTTCAGCATGATAATGTGCTTCTTTATCAATGTTAAGATCAGCGCGGTTTTCCTTTGTGCTATAGTTCTGCTCGGCGTTGTTCTGATAATAATAGTAAAAGCTTCTCTCAAATATTTTGACAAGGCTTTTGATACGTATGACCGTGTAAACGCCGATATTCAGGAAAATATTTCGGCAATAAGAGTAGTAAAGTCATATGTGCGTGAGGATTATGAAAACGATAAGTTTGAAAAATCAGTAAACCGCCTTAAAAAACTCTTTATTAAGGCAGAAGGTTACCTTACTCTTAATGCTCCGGCGCTTATGCTTTGCGTTTACGGCTGTACTATTGCTATCTCATGGTTTGCCGCGCACTATATTGTTGCCGGCGATATGACTACGGGCAACCTTACAACACTGCTTTCATACATAATGCAGATACTGATGTCTTTGATGATGTTCAGCATGATATTCGTTATGATCTCAATGAGTATGGCAAGCGTTCACCGTATTTCTCAGGTGCTCAATGAGGTGCCGGATATCCATAATCCCGAAAATGCCGTTGAGGAAGTAAAAGACGGCAGCATTGATTTTAACAATGTAAGCTTCTCTTACAGGAAAAACAGCGATAAAAACGCGCTCAGTGATATTGATATACATATCAAATCCGGCGAGACTATCGGAATTATCGGCGGTACGGGCAGCGGCAAGAGCAGCTTTGTAAATCTTATCTGCCGCCTTTATGACGTTAGCTCAGGCAGCGTGTGCGTAGGCGGTGTGGATGTAAGAAATTACGATACCGAAGTGCTCAGGGATCAGGTATCAGTTGTGCTTCAGAAAAACGTTCTTTTCTCAGGCACTATACTTGATAACCTCAGATGGGGTAATGCTGACGCCACTGAGGAAGAGTGCATAGCGGCGTGCAAAGCGGCTTGCGCTGATGAATTTATAGAGCGTATGCCTGATAAGTACAATACTTATATTGAGCGCGGCGGCACAAACGTTTCAGGCGGTCAGAAGCAGAGGCTCTGTATTGCAAGGGCGCTTCTTAAAAAGCCCAAGATACTTATTCTTGATGATTCTACATCAGCTGTTGATACGGCTACAGACTCCAAAATACGCAAGGCGTTTGCAACAGCTATTCCGGATACTACAAAGATTATTATTGCCCAGCGTGTTTCAAGTGTTAAAGACGCAGACAGGATAATCGTTCTTGACGAGGGCAGAGTAAACGGATTTGATACACACGAAAATCTTTTGAAAAACAACGATATATACAGCGAGATCTTCGAGTCCCAGCAGGGCGGCGGAGATTTCGACCAGCAGTAAGGAAGGAGGGCGCAATATGAAAGAAGATAACAGAAGTAATCTCAGAAACGGCGCAAAATCTTTTTCGCGCCTTCTGAAATACATGGTATCAACCAACAAAGTGGCATGGTTTTTCGTTGTTGTCTGCATCATTGTTTCTGCTTACGCGCAGATGCAGGGAATGGTGTTCATCCAGTCACTTGTGGATGATTATATAGAGCCTATGATAGTATCAGGCTCAAATGATTTCAGCGGTCTCGCTCAGGCACTTATGAAGGTTGCGGCTATTTATATAGTGGGAATAATTGCCTCTTTCACATATTCAAGAATAATGGTAAACGTAAGCCAGGGAACAATGAAAAAGCTGCGTACAGACCTGTTCCGCAATATGGAAAAGCTGCCCATTAAATATTTTGATACACATGCTCACGGCGATATCATGAGCGTATACACAAACGATATAGACACTATGCGTCAGCTTATAAGCCAGAGCATTCCGCAGATTTTCAACTCACTTATCACCCTTATATTCGCATTTGTGGCAATGGTAAGTATGAATGTTGTGCTTGCGGCAATCACAGTTGTAATGGCGATCGTAATGATAGTTGTTACCAGAAAATTCACTTCACGTTCAGGAAAATACTTTGACAAACAGCAGAGAGCGCTCGGTGCGGTAGACGGTTTCATCGAGGAAATGCTTGACGGTCAGAAAGTAGTTAAGGTGTTCTGCCACGAAGAAAAAGCAAAACAGGATTTTGACAAGATAAACGAAGAACTTCGCTTCAGCTCATACAAGGCAAATAAATATGCTAATATGATGATGCCTGTAAATGTAAATATCGGAAACCTCAGCTATGTGCTTTGCGCTGCAGTTGGTGCGGCTCTTGCACTCGGCGTAGGCGGAGCAACAGGCGTTGCAGGTGCCACAGTAGGTACTGTAGTTGCTTTCATGGCTCTTAACAAGAGCTTCAACCAGCCTATTGCACAGATAAGCCAGCAGATGAACTCAATCATTATGGCAGTTGCAGGCACAAAGCGTGTGTTTGCACTGTTTGATGAAAAGCCGGAAGAAGATCACGGCTATGTTGAAATGGTAAATGCTGTTGAACATGAGGACGGCTCTCTTACAGAATCTGATAAGAGAACAGGCGTGTGGGCATGGAAACATCCTCATCAGGCAGACGGCTCCGTAACATATAAAAAGCTCGAGGGCGCAATTGTGCTTGACGGTGTTGATTTCGGCTATACTGATGATAAAATGGTGCTCCATGACATCAGACTTTACGCTGAGCCGGGTCAGAAGATAGCGTTTGTCGGCTCAACAGGTGCAGGCAAAACTACTATCACAAACCTTATCAACCGTTTCTATGATATTCAGGACGGCAAGATTAGATATGACGGAATTAACATTACCAAGATAAAGAAGCCCGATCTTCGCAGAACTCTTGGTATAGTTCTTCAGGATACTCACCTGTTTACAGGCACTATTATGGAGAATATCCGTTACGGCAAGATAGATGCAACGGACGAAGAGTGTATTGCCGCTGCTAAGCTTGCAAACGCTCACGGCTTCATAACACGTCTGCCGGACGGCTATGACACCATGATAGACGGCGATGGCGGCAACCTTTCACAGGGTCAGTGCCAGCTGCTTGCAATCGCAAGAGCGGCTGTTGCGGATCCTCCCGTACTTATTCTTGACGAGGCAACTTCCTCAATTGATACAAGAACGGAAGAGCTTGTTCAGAAAGGCATGGATGCGCTTATGAAAGGCAGAACCACTTTCGTTATTGCTCACCGTCTTTCAACCGTTAAAAATGCAGACTGTATTATGGTACTTGAGCATGGCAGCATCATTGAACGCGGAAGCCACGATGATCTTATTGCTCAGAAAGGCAAATACTATCAGCTCTATACAGGTAACTTTGCGGAAAGACCCGCATAAGACGGAGAAAAGCCCCGCTGTAAAGCGGGGCTTTATTTATGTGCGAAGAAATTTATTAAGGCGCAGGAATGAACCGCTCGGTTGCCCTGCGCCTTTTATTTTATGCTGTTGCCGTAATTGCTCTTGTAGGTTATAATAAGCTTGGGAAGTGTTTTTATGAAAGCAGTTGTATTTGATATGGACGGCGTTTTGTTTGATACGGAAAGCGTATGCTTTTCCGCATGGGATGCCGTAAGTAAAAAAATGAATGTATCCCCTCCGTCTGAACTTGCCCAAAAAACTCTCGGTATGAATGAAGCGGCGGTTGACGGTATATTGAAAGAGCATTACGGCGCTGATTTTGATACTGATAAATTCCGCACACTGTGCCGTGAGTGTACCTCGGCGTATTTCGCCGCCAACGGTGTGCCGCAGAAGCCCGGACTTCACGAAGCTCTCAAATCCCTAAAAAACGGCGGATATAAAATTGCTATTGCATCGTCAACAAGCAGGCGCGGCGTTTACAGAAACCTTAATGATGCCGATATAGCGAATATGTTTGACTGCGTGATATGCGGCGATATGGTTGAAAAGTCTAAGCCTGAGCCTGATATATACATTGCGGCGGCACGGCAGCTCGGTGTTGACCCTGCCGAATGTTTTGCCGTTGAAGATTCAAAAAACGGCATACTGTCTGCCTGCTGTGCAGGTATGAAAGTGATTATGATACCTGATTTGTGGCACGGCGGGGAAACTGATGCGCTTCTTTTTGCAAAGTGTGATAATCTGCTGAGTGCCGCCGATATAATGCTTAAAAATCTTTATCTTTGAATTTTGTGATTTTTTGCAGACACCAATGCCCTTTTAACCGTCTTAATAAGTGAGAGCGCTCAGAAATTCTATGAAGGGGATGATGATATGTCATTATTCAAAAGAAAAAGCAAAAACAGCGATGATGCATTAACAAAAAATGTGCTTAACATAGCCATTCTTGACCTTCGCAGTTATTCTGCTGACGGATTGAAAAATGTCAGAAAGCTAAATTCTGCTGTCGTTATTTTGCCCAAAGAGCCTGATGAGGAGATTATGGAAGCATACGGCGGCATAGCGTGTAAAAATGTTGCAACCGAAATATTTGCAGAAAATGACGCACAGGTTCATATGATTAACGGTGTTTCAGAGGTGGACTGCGCTCAGTGCAACGATCATGATATCTATATGATAAACGGGTTGGCGGCATTCAGGAATGCGAGGGAACGCACAGCAAATATCATAATAAACGGTTTGGCGGTATATGAAAAAAACGCAAATTTAAATTTCTTGAACCGCCACGGAAAAACGATTGCTGTTGATTTTGAGATTGAACGCGTAAAAATTCTTGCTGATAAAGCGTCTGTTGATAAGGCGTTTATTGAAAATATTGAGGACGGCACTGTTGTTCTCTGCTCAGATATGCTCACCCTTGAGGTGGATATAACTCCTGAAATACTCAAAAGCAGAAAGCTGTTTTTTGCCGCAGGCAACACATTGAAATGCTCCAAGCGCTCACTCAGCGTTATTCAGATAATGTCAAGCGCCAATAATTACAAAACATTTTTATAATTATGGAAGAAAATAATATTGCCTTACTGTTCGGCGAGATATATGAAAAGTATTACAAAAAAATATTCCGTTATTTCAGGCGGGATTTTTCGTTTGATGACGCTGAGGACTTAACACAGCAAACCTTTTTACAGCTGTGGGGGTGGCTCCCGCGTGCGGATTCCGTGAGAAGCGGCGGAGCGCTGATTTATTCTATTGCCCGCAATGTGCGTGCGGACAGATACAGAAACACAGCATTTATGCTTGAAACAGCGGCAATATATGATTTTGTTGAAGTTCCTGACAGCTCATCCCGTATTGACGAGGTTGAAACAAGGCTTGCGCTTGATGTTCTGAGCGTAAAGGAAAGGGAGCTTCTGCTTATGAAAACACGTGGTTATACAAGTGAAGAGATAGGCAAGGAGTTCGGCATAAGCGCTTCCGCAGCGCGTACCCGCCTGCAGAAGATCAGAAAAAAGCTTGCGTCTAAACTGGTTACTGATTGATTTTCAGATTTTATGCAAATAAGCACTATAAAAATACTTTAATTTAAAATCAATACAGAACAGGCATATTTAAGCGATAAAAGGAGTGTGTATTATGGATTACTGTAATAAAAGCATAGCGGCAAATTATTTCATGGATTTTGAGGCTGTGGGAGGTAAGATATATTTTGATGAGCAGGGTTTTACTTTCAGACCTCACGCATTAAATATGCAGACCGGTAATACACGAATTGAATATGACCAAATAAGTTCTGTTGCGAAATCAAATACCCTCGGTATCGTGCCGAACGGAATGCTGGTTTTTACAAAAGACGGATTTAAACACCGTTTTGTTATAAATAACAGAAAAAAAGTTATTGCGTTTCTCGAAAGCAGATGCTGTCTGTAATTCGGAATACAAAAAAGCCTCCTGTTGTATTAACAGGAGGTTTTTTGTTTTATTTTTCCTTGTGCCGCGGAATCTTTTTGTCTTTATCAAGCAGGCTGATAGCCTCTTTTGACATCGGTATCAGCACGATGAGGTTAAATATTGTCATAAGACCTATTCCCACATCGCCGAGATCCCATACCACTGTATAAGCCTGAAGTCCGCCTATAAACAGCATTATTAGAGCGATTATTTTATAAATTGTCTGAAAGCACCATTTTTCGCCGAACAGATATGATACATTTGAGCGGGCATAAAACAGTACCCCGATAAACGTAGAAAAGCTAAACAGCGCAAGAATAATGGCTATAAATACCGTTCCGAATTCACCCAGATGATAGTTCATTGCTGTTTGCAGCAGTTCCATTCCTTCAAGACCCTGCGTGATATTCTGAGGAACTAATAGCATTATCATTGCCGTGCAGGTGCAGATAACAATAGTGTCGATTATAACGCCGAGCGCCTGAACAAGTCCTATTGTAACAGGTGATTTGCCTTCAGCGGCAGCCGCCGCGCAAGGAGCCGAACCTGAGCCTGCCTCATTTGAGAATAAGCCTCTTTTAACGCCGTTCATCAAAACTGCGCCGAATCCGCCGCCCGCAACCTGCCTGATGCCGAATGCTTCTTCAAAAATTCTTTTGAACACGTCGGGCAGAATATTTATATTTTTTACAATGATAAAAATAGTTATTATGAAGTAGCAGACAGCCATTATCGGCACTATGATATCAAGCACTTTAACGGTTGCGTTTTTGCGAAGAACTATTACTGCGGCGATAATCACAAGGGCTATTGTAGTATAAATAGGCTTTATTGAAAAAGCGTTTTCAAACGCGGAAGTAACGGAGTTGCTGATTACCTGGCTTATACCACACCAGCAGATAAGTGCTGATATGGCAAACAGAACGGCAAGTACCGAATGTTTTAATTTCTTTTTCCTTATCTTTTCCGCAAAATCGTGTATGTAATAAGCAGGGCCGCCGTGGTAGCCGCCGTACAGATTGTCCTTTTTTTTGTGAAGCTGTGCAAGAGTGCTCTCGGCAAACGCTGTTGACGCGCCTAAAAATGCTGACAGCCACATCCAAAATACTGCGCCTGCGCCGCCAACTGAAATTGCGGCAACAACTCCAACAAGGTTGCCCATTCCAACTCTTGTAGCGGTTGAAACAATTAGGGTCTGAAAAGTTGAAAGAGTGCTTTTGTCGTCTTTCTTTTCTCCGAGTGCCCTTACCATGGCGGGGAATTTTCTTATCGGCAGAAATTTTGTTCTTATGGTAAAAAATATTCCCGTTGGAATTAAAAGTATAACAAGCAGGGGAATACCTATGCTTGTTTCATCTGATATAGGAATGGTTATCAGGTCATTCCACAAAAAACCGTAAACAGCCTCAATAATCTTATTTATCATTTTTTTCACCATGTTTGTTGATAGTATAACAAATTAATTATATAATAAGACTTAGCATTTGTAAAATTAATAATATTTGTTGATACGATAAAATTGTTTTATGGTGATATAATGGATCTGAAAAAACTTGAAACCTTTATTTATGTTGCAGAGCAAAGCAGCTTTACCAAGGCGGCGGAAAAGCTGGGATACACACAGTCTGCCGTATCGTTCCAGATAAAGGAACTCGAAAAAGAGCTTAACACTGCTCTATTTGAGCGAATAAACCACAACATCAAGCTGACCCCTAAGGGCAGAGAAATCCTCAGCCTTGCCCACAAAATGATTGCGGTGTCTGATGAAATAAAAAAGGCGGCGGATGACACAAGCGACGCAGGTGTAACGATTCGTATAGCCATGGCGGATTCGCTCTGTCATTTTATCTTTTGGAATAACTTCAGCTCATTCAACAAGCAATATCCGAATATCAGGCTGGAAATAATTCTGACTAATACGCAGGAGATGTTCCGCCTTGCCAAGCAAAATAATGTAGATCTTGTGTTTACGCTCGATAAGCATATTTATGACACGAATTATGTTATCGAAAAGGAATATCAGGTCAACACCAGTCTTATCGTTTCTCCTGAAAATGAAATTGCTGATAAAGAAGAAGTTTCAATCGAAAATATCAGGAATGTACCTATGATATTGACGGAGAAGGGCATGAGTTACCGCCAGGTGTTTGAAGATTATGCCGCAAGAAACGGTCTGCCTCTTGAACCCGTGCTTGAAATCGGCGATACAGATCTTATTTGCCACCTTGTCAGTCAGAATTCGGGCATATCCTTTTTGCCTGATTTCGTTACGGAAGATTATGTTAAATGCGGAAAACTCAAAAGGCTGAAACTCAAGGATTTTTCGCCTGAGATATGGATTCAAATGCTTTACCATCACGATAAATGGATTACACCGCAAATGCGCTGTGTAATAGATTACCTGTGCAGCTTCATGTAATTTGCCTAACATTATATTTCCTTTTCAAAATAATATTTGACAAAGATAAATAATAATGTTATAGTCAAAAAAAGAGGTAATTATTATGACTAATCTGATTGCAAAAGTTAATAGCTTTGCACAGCAGCAGCCTAAGTATTATGCTTGGGCTTATTTGTGTTGTGTTCAAAGGTAGTTGGATCGGTCTTTATATTTTAAACAAAACTGCTGATGAACAAATATGGTTCGTCAGCAGTTATTTTTTTATACGGAGATGATGTTGTGAAAACCAAATTAACTGAAATTAAAGAAAACGAACTCAAAACTGCATTCATAATGCATTTCAAAGGATTTTTGCACACATTTTTTAAATACAGAGATTGGTGGAATAATCCGATATTTCTTGTATACCCGAAATTCAGAAAGTATTTTTATAGCGAAAATATGTTTATGTATTTTATATTGTGTGATGATAAGCCGGTGGGTCAGTTATGGATATAAAAAAAAGAAAACGAAGTTTATCTTGCCAGATTGTTTGTATTGAAAGAGGTTCAAAACAAAGGCATAGCAACTAAAGCTTTGCAGCTTGCAGAGCAAATTTTCAGCGGCCGACAGCGTTGGCGTCTTGATACTATCAAAGAGGAGAAAAATAACTGCCGTCTGTATGAAAAATCAGGATATAAACAAACAGGCGCAGAAAAGAAGATAAACAAAAGAATGACGATTATTGAATATGAAAAGGAGTATAAAAATGAATTACATAGTGAATTATTACAACAAATATAATGAAGACGGAAGGCTTAAGAGAAAAAACAGACTGCCCGAATATTTAATAACAATGAAATACATAGAAAAATATTTAAAACCGAATTCAAAAATACTTGAAATCGGCGCAGGAACAGGGAGATATTCTATTACACTTGCCGAAAAAGGTTATGATGTTACCGCCGTTGAACTTGTGCCGCGCAACATAGAAATTATGAAAAAGAAAGTTAAGCCGAACCACAATATTAAAATTTACGAAGGCAATGCCTGTGATTTATCTTTTATTGAAAGCGGTGTATATGATATAGTTTTGCTGCTTGGGCCTATGTATCATCTTTATAACGAAGAAGACAAACATAAGGCAATTAGCGAAGCAATAAGAGTTGCAAAAAAAGGCGGAATAATTTACTCTGCATACTGTAACAATGACACGGTTATGTATAAAATGTTTTACACTAAGAAAATTTTAAATCATTTAAAAAACGGTGATATTGACGAAAATTACCACGCCGTATCAAAGCCTGAATTGATTTTTGAATTATACCGAAAAGAAGACATTGACAGACTTATGAGTAAATATGATGTTACAAGACTTCATTTTGTAGGCGTAGATATGCTGTCTTATCTATACAACAATAAACTTGAAAGGCTTAATAAAAAAGAGTTTGAAGAATATATGAAATTTTTAAATGTAATTTGCGAAAACGAAAGTATGACGGGGCTGTCAATTCACATGCTGGATATTTTCAGAAAGGAGAGTGATTTAATATGATAAATAACAAAAACATAGATAACGGAAAAAATTTTGACTGGGGTTTAGCGAGTGCCGATTATGCCAAATACCGTGATATTTATCCTGACGAGTTTTATAAAAAAATAGTTGATTTGGGGTGTTGCGTAGAAAACCAGACTGTATTGGATTTGGGAACAGGTACGGGCGTCCTTCCCAGAAATATGTATAAATTCGGAGCAAAATGGATAGGTTGTGATATTTCTGAAAATCAAATTAAATACGCAAAGGAAATGAGCAAAGGTCTTGATATAGATTATATTGTTTCATCTGCGGAAAATTTGAATTTTGAAGAGGGATGTTTTGATGTAGTTACTGCTTGTCAGTGCTTTATGTATTTTGATAAATCTGTTATCCCGCCTAAAATCCATAAATGGCTGAAACCGGGCGGACATTTTCTTATTCTTTATATGGCTTGGCTGCCTTTTGAAAGTGAGATAGCAAAAGCAAGTGAAGATTTAGTGTTAAAATACAATCCCTCCTGGTCGGGTGCAGGAATGGCAAGGTATGAACTGAGTGCTCCGGATTGGTCAAAAAGATTTTTTGATGTTTCAAACGCTGTTGCCTATGAAATGGATTTACCATTCACACGGGAAACATGGCATGGAAGAATTAAAGCCTGCCGAGGGATAGGTGCATCATCATTGTCAGATGAAGAAAAATACAAATGGGAAAAAGAGCATCTTGATTATCTAAAAACAGTTCCTGCTGAATTTACCATTCCGCATTATATTACCATACTTGATTTAAAAAGAAAGGATTTATAATGAAAATAGGAATAATAACGGATATACATAATAACTATGAAGCTTTGAATGCCGTCTTAGATGAATTTGAATTATGCGGAGTTCAAAAAATCATCTGCTGCGGAGATATTATCGGTATAGGTCCCGAACCTGAGAAAACAGTAAAAAGAATTATGCAATTGAAAAGCAAAATTGAATTTGTTCGTGGTAATCATGAAGAATATCTAATTGGCGGCATCCCGAGTAAAGTGCCTAATGATGAAATGATGAGTTATGAAGAAATGGAGTACCACAAATGGGAACACCTTAAACTCAGCGGTGAATCTGTTAGATTTATAAGATCTCTGCCTTATAGCAAAACAATAAATATCGGCAATAAAAAAATTTATGCGGCTCACTATTCAATGAGCAGTGAAAATAAATACATAAATTATAATCCCAAACCATCATTTAGTGATTTGGGTTATATGTTTAAAAATGTAAAAGCAGATATAATATTATATGGTCATAATCATAACGCATCTGTAAATCATGAGTCGGATAAGTGGTACATAAACAGCGGCTCGTTGGGTTGCCCTGTCGGCACATTAAACAGCGCCAATGCTGGTGTTCTCAGCATTGACGGCGATAATGTTAGTTACGAGCAATTAGCTGTAACTTATAATGTGAATAAAGTTGTAGATGATATAAAGAATATAAAATACCCGGATCATAAAAATATTCTGCTCTATTTTTACGGAGTAAAAAATTAATGTGTTACTTTTTCAAATCTCCTGCTATCATTTTGCAAATACAATAATTAAGCAAACAGTGCAGTTTTTTATTTGTATTTTGCCTAATATCAATGTATAGCATCACCGTTAGTTATAACCTCTTTTTCCAATACTCCTTTATTTTTTATTATACTGTATTACATTCGGTTGGTATTCAACCCATCTCAAGCAATCTCAAGTTATCTCAAGGTGAAAACGGAAAAGGCTCTAAGCCCCGATTTTAAGGGGTTTAGAGCCTTTTGGCATAAAAAAAGACGGTTTAGAAAACCGTCTTTTTTGGTCGCGGTGAATAAAAATATTAAACGAGCGTGTCCTGTTGATTTAACAGGACACACACGTTTTTCTCCCATAGTTAAGCCGTTTTTGAGAATTGCAGTTCTTGCCGATTTTAATTTATATCCCCCATAGGTTGCCATTTGGTTGACATTCAGCACCTTTTAGAGTTTTATCAATTATCCGACTGCCTTAGATAAAACCGTGAACCATGTGTGGCTCACGCTTTGGAGATGAATAATATAATACTAAGACTTTGTTATTATAGCCTATTGCCTTGAAAACTTCATTGTCTATATAACAATTAGAAATTAAAAAAGATACTACATAGTGGTTTCTCTAACATATTTTAAAATTTATTAAATATTAATTTTATAAAGATCTATTTTAATTCGTGTTATTATAAATTTATCAATGATGTTTTACCAATTTATAAATCTACACATTTGTGCCATCATAATACATTATTTATCTTTTATTATTTGAAATCTTAACTTTCCAATTGCCACATTTAATTGTTTATTTACATTATATAAATCCTCGAATTTTTACTTTTTCAATATTACTGCTAATATTTTTTTCACTACAATTAACTTTTTTCCAATTTTCAAAATCACTATTTTAAAGTTATCCAACATCAAATCTATTATTTTGCCTTTCATTTGTGAAATTTTCAGGGACATTTTTGGATTTGAATTTAACAACAATATAACACTAACTATTGAATATTCAGGAGTATATATTACGAAACTTATAATATATTAATAATTTTTTTACCTTGTACACAAGATACAATAAATCCAGCACAATAAAAAGCATTTGCCATCAATGGATTTTGAGATCTTGAATTATGCATTAGAAAAAAATTATCGACCGTCCAGCTACCAGTATAAGCAATAATTTAAATCGGTATCAAACTATCATATTTTATTAGCAACATCATAAAGTTCTCTCTAAGCCTGGCGTAGATAATGATACATTTCTATTTTTGTATCACACTAAGCTGATGTTTAAATACTTAAAGCAAATTAAATATATTGTGGAAACTGCTTGATATAAAAAAGAGCCATAAAATTCATCTTAATATTCAATTTCCGAATCTGGTTCAAAATAAGCAATTTTGATAAAATAACCTAGTATGATAATTTCAGTATTATGATAAAAGAGCAATACTGTTTGTCGTTTTAGATTATCATTTTCATATATTAAATCCAATTTTTAATAAGATTTCATTGTCAACATCACCATCATCAAACTCATTCCTCTATAGATTACTTTCTGTTTTTTAAAACCTCAAACGCATCGTGTCTTAGATCATTGAATTTATAACTGTACTCGGATTAATTATCGCAAGTAGTTTCTAATTTTTTAGTAAAAACTGTGTTAAAGTATTATCTTGCATATTTTATTTTGTAGAACCTAAACGGCAATGATATTTGCCTCTGTATGATACTTGAAAAGCGATTGTATTACATCATTATCGCCATACAAATTCTCATAAGCTATAATTCTAAAATGATTGATAATCTTATTCAGTATATTTTCAAATAATAATTTTGAATTACTTAAACCTAAAATGTTATCCTTATCATTAATTATATAAATATCTTTCCACCATGTGCATTTTAGAAACCACAAATCCATTCAAGATATTCAACTCTAGCTTTCACTAGAATTATATACATAATTTTAATCTATTCCTTGTTTAATATATTTTAACAAACCAATTTATAAAGATATAAGTATTTGTAATATTATAAAATGAACAACCTATTAGCAAATACAAAATACCATGAGCATACAGTGAACGGTAATTATAAACAATATGAAATAAACAAGTATCAATTCTTTATGTTAATATGTTAGATATTAATACTATAACATATTAACAATTCAATATATTTACAATAATACTCGTTCTTGATTATATAATTTATCCAATCTATTCCACAAATGGTTAAATAGATTGTCTTAAATCCTTAAGCAAAATAAAACACTTAAATACAAAAGAAACGGTTAGTTCGTGGAACTAACCGTTTCAATTTACTAGTACACAAATTAGACAATGCACTATAAAATATCAATTATTTGAGCTTTGACCATTATATAAATAATTTACATTATTCTTGTTGAGAGACCTAACTCGATACAGAATGATACGATCTAACGAAACCATGCATCTCATATATCAACTTTTCTAAAAGGATATCTTAATATATACATATTTGTAGTTAGAAATCACATACTATAAAAATCCTTTGCAGTGAAATAAATTAAACCAAATAATCAACTGTTCACAGATTATTGTAAATTATCTAATTATATTATAAATGCAATTCGTAGAATAAATTTCAGTTTTCACATATAACTTGAATTCTAACCACAGTCTCCTTGAGCATAGTAATTCCAAATATCGCTTATTAATTATATAATGTCACTGAATTACTATGTCAAAAAGTTGTTCATTGTACAATATTTCCCACTGCTGCCTCCCGTAGGAGTCTGACCGTGTTTCAGTCCCAACGTGGCCGTTCAACCTTTCAGTCTAGCTACTAATTAGCAACTTGTAAGACCGTTACCCCACCAAAAACCTAATTAGCCTTTAGACCATCCTTTAGCGATAAAACTTTGGTATTCCTATCAAGGGGTACTACTGTTTGTTTCCAAACTATATTGACTCTAATGGGCAAGTTACTTACCTGTCAGCCACTCAGTCATGTCAGAAGTCATTCCAAAGGAAGCTACATTCAAGTTTCGTTTGACTTGCATATGTTAGGTACGCCGCCAGCATTCATTCTGCGCCAGGATTAAGCTCTCGTAATATATTCATGGACTTCACTTTATCGAACATTTTCATCGTTGTTCATTTTTTAAGGTCCTTCTTAAATTAAAAAAACTATAAAACTACTATTCCTCCAGCATTTTCAGATCATGTTCGGTAATTGAATTTAGGTTTTTCAAATAACAAATTAATGCATTTTTTAATATTTGTGAAAAATTAACTTTATATTTCTCGGCTAATATATTTAGCCATTCAGGTATTGTTAATGTCTTTTTTACTGTTCGTAATGATTTTACAATACACTTATTTATATCCAAAACAACCAATTGAATGAGAGAATATGTGTAATTTTCACAAATTGAATTAAAATCTGATGCTTGTGGTAATTTCCCTAAATTTTCCTGATAATAAATTGCCAAAGCCTCATGCGCATTATACACTGCTTCCTCCAACGAATCACCTTGTGTATAACAGCCTTGCAAATCCGGAAAATCAACAAAATATTTTTGATCATCACTTACAATAAATAATGCATAATAACCTATAAAACTTTTTTCTTGCATTGTAACAGTACCTCCTTTATAAAATAAATTCATATAATATAACTGATATTTATTATCACAGGGTTCTTGCAAAAGGTGGGAAATGGAAAATCCCACCTCCTACACGAATACTAGTTAGATGCCTAACAACTCTCTAACTTTTTCAACCAGCTGTGTAACAAGTTCCCCTACCTTAGGTACAGTTACGACAATATTAATACTAAAGTCGTTTTTTATACAGTAGTGATTATTATATTCAATAACCTCACAACCTGCATTAACAGCAATAGAAATTAATTCCTGTGTTTTCATCAGTTTTCTCCTTTCTTATATTTTTAATACCACTTTCGATAAAGCATTGAAAAAGTCTCCTTTCTAAAGCGATCGTCAGTATAATTATAGCACGTATTTAGCACGTGTCAAGTCTATTTGCGAAATTACTTCTTTAAAATTATAATTATCCTATTATTGCTATTGCTGATTATTAATAATTTTCGTTACTTTTTATTATTTTTTACACTTAAAATTGGTATGGTTTTTAGATTTATACATTTTTGCATGATTTTTGTACATTCATACATTTTGTAATGATAAATCTATATTTTTATGTTGTTTAATACAAAAATACAGTAGATTTGAAATGAAAAATAATATTTTTATAAGTTGACGTGGCAGAAAAAGCAAATTGATTTTTTCTTGTTTTTATACATTTGATATAGAGTTATGGTTTTCATGCAAGAATGTTAAAATTAGAGATTATGAGAACCAAAAATGAATGAATGAAACAATTGAACAAAGTACACGAGGCATTTTTATTGACAAAGAGAATATTTTTACTCTGTGGCAATTTCGAGGCAGGTGCGATATCGAAAGTAAGTCCAAAAAATTATATGATATGAGTAAATTAAAATAAAGTCCAAAAGAATTGCCTTTGTTTCATTATCAAAGTACTGTATTTAATAAAGAAAGTGTATGTGAATTATTTCAAGAATATTTTAATAGATGACTCTGTTAACAATGAGAAAATTTCAAAAAGCATTTGATATAAAGAGAAAGAAATTTACAAAACACTTGATATCTATTTAAACTTATAATTTTTTATCAGATGAAAATTATGTACTAAGTCTTAGTTCTATTATTCCAGAAAGCAATAAAGGGAAGATAAAAAACGGATAAAAGAAGTATAAAAAATCTTTTAAACAATAGAAGTATGAAAAAATAGATCCAAAAAGTATGGAAAAAGTTTGCATTTTATAATTGATAGAACTGTCATATTTGTGTATTTATATAATTACAAAATACATATCGAACAAATCTTAAGAAGGGATTTTAAATCATATCAAAATGTAATACTAATTTTAAAATGATTATTTGATTGCTTTAAGATTATGATTTGAAACAACTATATGAAGCAAACTATAAATAAAAAATAGTTTTGATTAATATCCAGATATGAGTAATTTATATGGTGAATACCTTCACGTATGATTAAAGCCATTTTCATATTTAAATGAAAGAACTGATAACTATTTTGAACAGAAATAACAAATGTATTTATTATTCTACTAAGAAATTCTTAATGTTAAAATAAATATGAAAAAGCAAAATCAAATTAAACTTTAATTGTACTATAAGTTAAGAACACATCAATATGTTGAAAAAAGCTTTTTTTTGTTATATAATTAAATTGGATTGTTTATTTCCATATTATTTTTTGCTGAGGATACAATCGTATGTTAACAAAATCCGACATTGAATCTAAATTATTAAATAATGATGCATTATTTAATAACATCCACATAATACAACAAAATTTTGATATTATTCCAAATAAAGACACCCATATTGGTGCAAATATAGCTTATCAAGACATTCAAGAATTGCGCAAAGAGTTTCTTAATGAACTTTATGATACAATAGTGGATTGGATATATGATTCTGAAAAATATCAGGAACTTCTCAAAAAAGAGATCCAAAACGGTAAAAGTTGTGCTGCAGCTAGTTCTGCTATTCAAAGAAAAGCAAAAGAAAAATTTAGAGGTAACAGTAAATGTGATAAGCTACTCATTCAAGGTCAAATAGGCGAATTATTGTTGTTTCATTTCATACAAAGATTCATGAAAGCAATACCACTAATAAGAAAAATGAAAATTACTACATCACCTAATATGGAAAGATTTGGTGCAGATGCAATTCATTATCGAAAAGACGATGATAAGAATGTTTTTGTTTTAGGAGAGGCGAAGGTATATACTAGTGATTATCAATTTGATTCTGCATTTGAAAATTCATTGGATAGTATTTTAAATACATATTATAATTTAAGCCAAGAATTAAAACTTTATGTTCATGAAGATTTTTTATCACCAGAACTAGATGAAATTGCTGAGCGTTACTTAAACAATACAATAGATAACCCATACTTAGAACTTGTCTGTATAGTGATGTACAATGAGAATAAAAAAATAGATGTTCTTAGTGATGTTAGTATATATAGTCAAATCGAGAAAATTATAAAGGATAGATTTAAAAATTTTGATAATTCAAAAATAGATATAGGCGCCCATCCTATCTTAAGTAGGATAAATTACATAGTGTTTCCTGTATGGAAGTTAGAAGAATTAGCAACAGAATTTCAAAATAAAATCTAATTGTGGAGAATATGGAGAACTTTAAAGAAAACATTTTAAACGAATGGTTAAAAATTGATTATTATTTAATAGCTCAAAAATTAGGCTTTTCAGATAAAGAATATCAAGTTACCGATGAATTGATTTACAATACAATAAGATGTCTTGATTATTTGACGTCTATGGAGAAGCAAAGTGTAAATTTTGTGGTTACTATAATTGCATTGTTATGGAATCATGCAGATAAAGAAAAATTCAAATTAAAAGATGTTATTATTAAATTCTTGTCTAGAATTGGGTATCCTACATCTGCTATTATTGTTGATCAAGAATTTGATAAGAACAACATAAGTTTTTCTCATTTGAATAGTCTAATTGATGAAATTACAACCACTTTGAATCAAAAAAATAATGAAGTCCAAGTAAATGATAAAAAATTCTTACTTACAGACTTTCAAATGCAAATTTGGAACAGCATTGAACAAAGGAAAAGTATAGGCATTTCCGCACCAACATCTGCCGGAAAATCCTTTGTCATTCTATTAAAGTTAGTTGAGAAGTTAACAAAAAATATCTTTGATATTGTATACATTGTTCCAACATTGTGTTTAATGACTCAAGTAACAGAAGATTTTAATCAAATGTTAAAAAACATTGGTATAGAAAATTTTATTATTTCTAATTCATATATCCAAGAAGACGACAATAAACAAATACACATTTATGTTTTGACTCAGGAAAAAGCAATATCAGCATTCTCATCAGATGAAAATGTATTCGACAATAATTTAGTATTAGTAGTCGATGAAATACAAAATATTGAAAGAATTACTGATTCTACTGAAGAAAGAGCTAAGGTTCTTTTTGACACTCTAACGGAATTTAGATATAAAGAAAATCTTAAACAGGTAATCTTGTCTGGACCGAGAATTCAAGAAATAGACAATGTTGGTGAATCGATATTTGGTTTTGAAACTGAAGAAGTTGTTACAGAAATTAGCCCTGTTTTAAATTTAACATATAGTATAAGAAAAGAAGAAGGAAAATACTTCTTTAAACAATACTGTATTTTAACGGATAAACCAATTTGCGAAGAAATAATAGATTCCACATCTATAACAGGATATGGAGAAAATAATTATGATGAATATTATTATAATTACTTACAACATTTTATTGACTGTGTTGGTAAAGGAGAACAAAATATAATATTTGCACCAACATCTAATTCTGCTAGAAAAATTGCAACAAACATTTCAGGTTTTAATTCGCATAAACCGATTGAACGATTGATCGATTATTTTAGGGATACAATAAATGCAAACTATTCAATGTGTGAAAGTTTGAAAAATGGTGTTGCATATCATCATGGTAAATTACCAATGCATGTTAGAAGTACAATTGAAAAAGCAATCTCAAAAAAGTGGATTGGTACAGTGGTTTGTACTACTACATTAATGCAAGGCGTTAATATGCCTGCTCAAAATATAATAATAAGAAATCCACATTTATATACTAAAAGAACAAATAATGCTGCTGAACTTTCAAATTACGAAATGGCAAATTTAAGGGGGCGTGCAGGTCGACTTCTTAAAGATTTTATCGGCAGAACATTTGTAATGGATGAATCAGCTTTTGAAGAAACAGATGGATATGACCAAACAAGCTTATTTGAAGATGTAAATATGGAATTACCATCTGGTTATGAAAAGAAGTTTGATGAGCATAAAACAGATATAATAGATATTATAAATACTGAAAGACCAGTGGATACTAGTATGCAAAAATATGGATATCTGGTTTCATATATTAGACAGTCCGTTTTGAGGTATGGTGAAGAATCTTTTGAAAAAATGAATAATGTGGGTATTAATTTGACTAGAGAGCAAGTTGCAGCTATAATGTACAAGTTAGACAACTTAACAATACCAAAAAATATATGTATAAAAAACAGATACTGGGATCCATTCGTTTTAGAAGAAATTTATCAAAATTATACTGAAAATGTACCTTCTAGTCCTATGGAATATGGTGCAACAGCAAAATTAGATAGAATGTTGAAGTTTTTAAGAGATAATGAATCCACAAATTATATGTATAATAAACACATAGTTTCTCAACTGCAAAGAGGTCCTGGCAGAGGCTTTTTGAAATATCTATGTATAAAATGGGCAAAAGGAACATCATTATATGAACTATTAGATAACAAAAAATATAATGATCCTGAGGAAATAGAGAAAACAATTGAAATATTACAAAATACTGTATCATTTCATGTTCCGCTTTTATTAAAACCAATTTTTGATATAAAAAATCCCGAAAGCATTTTTCTAACTTGTATGCAATGCGGAGCTTTTGAACCTATATCAAGAAAACTTATAGAAATGGGAATACCAAGAGAAACATCCTTATATTTATATGATAATTTCTTCGAAGAATTTGATATTTCTGATATGTGCGAAAGCGACTTAAACTCAGAAATAAGAACTACACTAAAAACAAATATTGATAAAATCCCATATTGGATAAAAATTCAATTTGAAAATCTTCTATAAATATATGCTTATTTATTAAAATATCTTAGCAATAACAAATATATTATAAAATCTTATCAAGTCAAGATGTATGCTTTTCTAATCTATTTTGTTAGTTGTCTCATATAATTTTGTGTAAACAATTTATTGGTGAAAATCGTTGTTTTCAAAGACAAAACAGAAATTATTTCGAAAATCGCATACACCAATTTTAATACCATGTAATCAAAATTATTTAGGAACACTACATATCATGATAGAAGTTTCAAGAGAAAAATATCTAAATAAAAAAGAAAGTTGTCACCTGCCATTAGACTTTGTGGCAACTTTTCTGTTTCTTAAAAAATTGTTTTTAAGAATACACCGAAAAAATAAATAAGTGTTTTTCTTTTGTGTGAATTTACCTGCAATTTCACAATACGAGTCACATCATTTTCTACCAAGAACAAAAGACTCACAGTTCACAGACAAAATTCTGTAAATTGTTAGTCAAGTTGTCAAATTGAGTGCAAACCATATATTAAAAGACTACTGTTGATTTAGCAGGACACACTCGCTTATCTCCCACCGTTAAGCCTTTTTTGAGAGTTGCAGTTCTTGCCACTTTGAATTTATATCCATGACAAGTTGCCATTTGGTTAACATTCAGCACCTTTTCAGATTAATTCAATATCAGCAAAAAGCCGACCGGCATTCTCAATTGAGAGATACCAATCGGCTTTTGTTTTTCTGTTATGCATTCATAGCAAATCCTGCTGTACTCATATAGTTATCGATTTTTTGTATATTCTCGGTTTGGAAGTTTTCAAACACATCTGAATAAGTATCAAGAGTAATACTTATATCTGTATGACCTAGCAGGTCTTGAAGAACTTTCACAGGCATTCCGCCCTCAATACAACGAGTTGCGTATGTATGACGCAGACTGTGAAGTGTAAGCTTGCCTTTTACAGTTTCGTCCTTAATATTATACTTTTTCAAAACTCTGTGAAATTCCATATTAACCTGATTCGTTGACAACAACTGACCTTTTTTCGAGTGGAACAGCATTCCGTCATCAGTAGGAACATAATTCTCAATCAGCTTGTCAATCACAGGCTTAACCATTGAATTTATCGGTATCTGACGATTGCCTTTTTCTGTCTTAGGAGTATCATTCAAAAACGACTCACCGTGAAGATCTTTTGCAATAGTTTTATCCACATTTATGAAATTAAACCTTGTGTTTATGTCATTTCGGCTTAAGGCATTTATCTCGCCCATTCGCATTCCTGTAAACATCGAAATCAGCATTTGCTCTTTATAAAGAATGCTGTCATCGGTTTGAAGTGCATTGAAAAATGCCTTTTGCTCTTCCATAGTGAGTGCCCTTGTTTTTACGGTCCTTTGCCTTGATTTCGGCTTTTTTACATCCGCCATCGGGTTTTCAACTATTATCTTTCGTCTGACTGCCTCGTTAAACGCCTGACTCATCATCAGGTATATTTTTCTTATAGTTGACTGAGAATAGTCGATTTTTGAAAGAATGAGTTGTTTGAGCATTGTGGAGTCAATCTTTTGAATCGGTATGTCGTTTATATCTTTGAAGTGTTTCATTGTTTCAAGATGACGGCTGTAAGTCTGCTTTTGAATCTCGTTCATAGCAAGTTTTTCATCAAGAATCTGTTTTGTAATCTGCCCGAAAGTTATATTATTGGCACTCACAAACTTGCCTGTATACATATCGTTTTTGACCTTACGGAGTTTTTCTTTAACCTCGTTGGGAGTGTTACCTATGATAGTCTTTCTTTTGCGAACGCCGTTGCTGTCAAAACCAAGATTAATTTGAGCCATCCATTTTTTCTTTACATTGCTGTAAAAGATAGAGCCCTCACCATATACATTTTTCGGCTTTTTCCTGGTTGCCATATTTACACCACCTTTCTTTTTATATCTGTGTGTTGTGCATTTAAGCATAGATTTTGCTAATAATCAAGTCTTTTGGAAAATTAATTTTGCAGATATAAACACAAAAATCAAACCGTGAACCAGGTGCGGTTCACGGTTTGGTGATAAACAATATAAAAGTGACAATGAAAAGATTTCTAATCATTTAATTTCCTGTTCAAGGTTCCTAAAGGTATCTGTGTCAAAGAAATCGGCTATTGAAATATCCAAACCATCACAGATTTTCTTGATCGTGGTGATGCTTGGATTTTTGCTTTGATTATAAATTATAGATTTGACTGTTGTATAGGGAACACCCGAAATAGTTGCAAGGCGGCAGAAATTAAGTCCGCGCTCATTGCAGAGTTCTTCTATTCGCAGTTTTGTAGCTTCAACAATAGTCATCAGTATCACTCCCAACAAAATTATGATACTAATTTTGTTGGAACAATATAGACTATATGTTATACTAATTACGATATATAGTCTTTTTTGCTTTGCTTGCAGCAAGCGCAATGAATATCGCAGGCTCAATATCGTAGCCTGCCATCTGCAGCGCTTTACGCATTTCTTTTTCAACTTTTTCTGGAGTGGTGTTGTTCTCTTTTGCCACCAGCTCCAATAATCTTTGATATCGCATCAGTTCTCCTCCTTTCGATAATATAGTACAATATATAGTCTGTCAAAATTTGTCGAACTGTGTTGTGTAGTTAAAATTGTTGTTTGCAATTTAATAAATTTTTGAAAAGTTGTTTAATTTATTTAGTTATGATAAAATAAACTTATTGGTGGTGTTTGAATGTTAGAATCAGGGCTCTATGAGCAAGTTATAAATAAAGAATTGGGAACAGCTATTGACAATGCCAGTGATAAGGATTGTTCAACTGCACCTATTGACAGTGCAGAAGCATCTAAAGTACTTTCAAAGTACATAGCAAATATAATTGAAAAAGGGCTAGACGCTGTTGTGGACAACGGCGGAGATATTAACAGCCAAGTTGCGCTTGCAAATAAAATTGTAAATACAATTATCGCCGAAAGCGGCGAAGAAGAATTTAGTGTAATGTCTGTTGATGAACGCGCTGAACAGCTTCTTTCCGTTTTAGATAAAATATATACAAATTCAAGCAAAAATTCATTACCACGCCCTGAAACGTCAATCGCTCAGAGCTCACTATTTACCGGAGCAATTCACGAGCCACAAATGTTTACGGAGTTAAAAAAAGAAATCCTTTCTGCTGATAAAATTGATATGCTGGTGTCATTTATTAAGTGGAGCGGACTTCGTCTTATTATTGATGAGCTGCGTGAATTTACTCAAAACGGTGGTAATTTACGCATTATCACAACATCATATATGGGTGCAACAGATGTTAAAGCTATAGAGGAACTAAACAAGCTTTCTAACACCGAAATTAAGGTGTCCTATGATACTAAGCGAACTCGTTTGCATGCTAAAACATACGTGTTTTATCGCAACACGGGATTTACAACAGCTTATGTAGGTTCTTCAAATCTTTCTAATGCAGCTATATCAAGCGGCCTTGAATGGAACGTTAAAGTTACTGCTAAAGATTTGCCTGAAACTATTGCAAAAATTAATGCAACTTTTGATAGCTATTGGAATTCTGCAGAATTCGAGTTGTACCAGGAAAACAAAAAAGAACGTCTTACAAAGGCGTTAAAAGCAGAAAAATATCACGATGATAATAATTCATCAAGATATATGTTCGACATAAATCCATATTCATATCAAAAAGAAATTTTAGATAAACTTAAGGCCGAAAGAGAAGTTAGAGGTAATTACAAAAATCTTGTTGTTGCTGCAACAGGCACAGGTAAAACAGTAATATCTGCGTTTGATTATAAGAATTTCTGCCGCAATCATAGCTCAGAGCCATGCAGATTATTATTTATTGCTCACAGAGAAGAAATTCTCAAACAAAGTATAGAAACGTTTAGAGGAGTATTGAAGGACGCAAACTTTGGTGAAATGTTTGTTGGCGGATATAGCAAACCCGACGATGTTTCACACTTGTTTATGTCTATCCAAACATTTAATTCTCAGGAGTGGTACAAACACACTTCAAGTGATTATTATGACTATATTGTTGTAGATGAATTTCACCACGCAGCGGCACCAAGCTATCAAAAACTGTTATCATATTATAAACCCAAAATACTTCTTGGGTTAACAGCTACACCGGAACGTATGGACGGCAGAAATATCACTCATTATTTTGACAACAGAATTGCTGCTGAAATTAGATTGCCGGAAGCTATTGATAGAAAATTGTTATGCCCATTTCAATATTTTGGAATTAGCGACACCGTGGACTTGGACAGATTAAAATGGACACGAGGCGGATACGATAAGCGTGAACTCTCAAATATATACACACTTAATCGAGCTGTGGCAGATAAACGAGCAGATAACATAATCAGATCAGTAATTAAGTATGTTACTGATTTAGATGATGTTAAAGGACTTGGATTTTGTGTGTCTGTTGAGCACGCTGAATATATGTCAACTTATTTTAACGAGCACAATATTCCTTCAATGTTCCTAACTGGCGGTTCTTCCAATGAAGATAGAAATAGCGCTAAAAAAAGGCTTGTTAATGGTGAGATAAAATTCATATTTGTAGTTGACCTGTATAATGAAGGTGTAGATATTCCAGAGGTAAATACCGTTCTTTTTCTCCGACCGACGGAATCGTTGACAGTTTTTCTTCAACAGCTCGGTAGAGGACTTAGACTTTCAGAAGGCAAAGATTGCCTAACAGTTTTAGATTTCATTGGACAGGCTAACAAGAAATATAATTTTGAGGAGAAATTCTCTGCTCTTTTGTCAAATTCTAAGAAGAGCGTAAAGCAAGAAATAAAAGATGGTTTTGTTTCTGCGCCAAAAGGTTGCTATATTCAACTCGAAAAGAAAGCAAAAGAGTATATTTTTAAAAACATAAATGCTTCGTTTGGCTCAAAAGCAGGCTTAGTAACAAAGATTCAAGATTTTGTTGATGATAGTGGATTAAAACTATCACTTAAGAATTTTGTAGAATATTATCATCTTGACGTAAAAGCCATTTACAAGTATTCAAGTTTTTCAAGATTATGTGTTATGGCAGGTGTTAAAGACGATTTTGATGAAGAACTTGAGCCAATTATGACGAAGGCTTTTCAAAGAATATGTTATATAGATTCTCGCAGATGGATAAATTTTATAAAGGATTTTCTATGTAATATTGAGACCATTGTGTATGATAATTTGAGCCCAATGGATAAGCGAATGTATCAAATGCTTCAATTTACAATTTGGCAAAAAGATTATTTATCTTCGGGCTTTTCTGATGAATTAGAAGGCTTTAGAAAATTAAAGAACTGCGAAAATCTGTATAATGAACTTTTAGAATTGCTAAACTACAATTTTGAAAAAATTGATTTCATTGACAAGCAGGTTGATTTAGGTTTTGATTGCCCTCTTGACACTTACTGCACATATACAAGAGACCAGCTCCTTGTAGCAATGGATTTTATGAAACCAAACTCAATGCAAGGGGGTGTAAAATATTTGCCCGATAAAAATGTGGATATTTTTATGGTAACACTAAACAAATCTGATAAAGATTATTCACCAAGCACAATGTATAGCGACTATTCTATAAACGAGTGGTTATTTCATTGGCAAAGCCAAAGTAAAACAGCGCCAGAATCTCCAACGGGTCAAAGATATATTCACCATAAAGAAAGAGGCAATAAATTATTGCTCTTTGTTCGTGAATTTAAACAGGATAAATTTGGAACAGCACCGTACACATTTCTTGGTACAGTTAATTACGTAAAACACGAAGGCAGCCGTCCTATCAGTTTTACATTTAAACTTGATTCACCAATCCCTGCAAAATATCTTAAGAAAACTAATAAATTAGTCATCGGCTAATGTAATTTCATAGAGGTGTTACAAATAGAAAAAGCAATTTGGAGAGGGAAAGAAATTTTCGCCTTTGAAATATCACAAGACTATAATGATGAAAAAATTATTAGGCAAGCAAGTGGTAGAAAAGAACTGCTTTGCCCTGATGAAAACTGTAAAAACAGAATTCTTAAATATTGTCATGGCGAAAAAAAGCAGCCGTATTTTGCACATGTTGTAAACACTGATTGTGGATATGAAAAGTATGATAATGAAACTACTGAATACACTAAAGCAATAAAAAGATTGCTTTATTCACATCTTAAAAACCACGGCTATGATGTTAAAATGGATGTAAAACTAGTTGATAAGCATTATTCACATTTAGTAGTAATAGAAAACGGTGTTTCTTACCCTATTGAAATAATTACTAAATTTTCAAGTGCTAATCGATTGGATACGATTAAAAGAAAGTATGATGAAAAACAAATAAAATCTAATTGGATTGTAACAGATATAAATCCAAATGATGATGACAGTGTTGTTGAAAGTGAACTCTATTTTGCAAAAAGGTTTTCACTTAATGAAACAGACGATAATTCTCTCATCACAATTGATTTAACAGGAAATAGCGTTATTCAATATTGTATGGACACCAATACATATACTTTTGACGGAATTGAAATAAGTTCAAAAAATTACCCTAATATATTTAAATTTACTTCTGATCTAAGCAACATTGAATTTTCAGATGGAAAGCTTCAGGTATCTGGATTTAAAGAGGCTTTTAATGGTTTCCTTATAAAAAAGAAACGTGCTTTTGATAAAAAATTGCTTCAATTAAAAGAGCAAAAAGAGAAAAACAGAATTGAGGCTCAAAAAGCATTTGAAGAAGCACAGCGTTTTGCTAATTTAATCAAAGAAAAACGTTTACAAGAAGAGCAAGAACGTGAAAAAATACGTCAGAAACAGGAAAAAGAAAAACAAAAGAAGAGAAAGAAAAAGCGTGTAACATTGCAAAAACCTAAAGAACACTCGTTAGAAGAGATTTTTATTTCGTTGAGCGAAACAAAATTGATGTCATATAATCCTAATAGTAAAGACCAAATGTTAAAATGGGACAAATCTAAATTCGAACAATCATTTGAAAAAATTATTATGGAACCAAGCACTGAATTTAAAATGATTGTTCAAAAACTGCGTTATGGAACACAAACCGAAAGAATGATTTTTAAACAATTATATGATGAAAGAAACAAGTATGACTCAAGGATCGCAGCAGTATTAGAAATGATATATACGAAAGTTATAGACGATATTGGCAACTTTTAAATTTTAGCTGGATATTAAAACTCCTTTGTGGTATATGTTTGTACTGCAAGGGAGTTGTTATTATGTCAGTACTTCAAGAACTGTGGTATGGTAATATTAAGCCAAATGAAGATAAGCTCATAACAGAAGAAGAGAAAAAGTTGGTCCATCTAATAACTCGGCATTATGAAACGCTGTCATCTTCTCTAAATGATGATGAATGGGAAATATTAAAAAAATATGCTGAGTGCTTTACAGAATATGCATTGCTTATTGAAAGCCAAGCGTTTGAAATAGGTTTCAAGCTGGCTGTGAAATTTTTAATTGAATAATAGGGTGCATAAGAAAAAGCAGGCGCTTTGATGCGTCTGCTATTTGTTTACCACTATTTATTTTAAATCCAAGCCATAGAAGATTGACTATCTTTTCCTACTGGGTTTCTGTTAGTTCCTTTTTCTTAGGAATCCTATCCCAGTTATTCAGGTATCCATGGCAACAACAGGCACAGGCATGCTGTGCTTTAATACAGGCTGACCTTTCATAGGAGCTTGATTACCGTCATTAGGAATATACCAGGTGCAAGGCGTGTGCGAATAAAATCAGTAGTGTGATAAATGATTGTTCCCGCTCCTTTGTTTCTGACATATTCCTTATCCTTTTCAGTCAAGTGAAAACATGACCTGAATTTCGACCTGTATAAATTTTCTAAAGCATCTTCTATCGTTTCATTTTAATGTCACAAATTAAAAGATTTTTTAATTATGCATAAATATCTCAAAATTATTTTTTATAGCCGTAAAATACAAAGGGATATTAAAAGCATGCATCATATATTTCATTAATCGTCTCTATATAAACAATGAAAGACGGATGATTATGATCTTGTCTTCTAAGATATATATTTTTCTTTTCAAGATATAGATCCCTAACTTCATTCCAAAAGTTTTCTTTTTTTATTTCATATACTTTATCAGAAAGTCCTCGTGAATTAGGAGCAATATTCCAATACCAACGATCCAAATTAACAAACCCTGTTTTATCATGAATTAATCTTTCCCAATTACCGTTGATTTTTCTGACAATTGCAAGATCAATACTAAATGGAGTCCTATTTCCATTAGTAAAATATCTTTTTTCGGTAGTAATAACAGAAGTTGAATCCTGACAATTGCCCCAACCATTATTATTGAGAACGGTATTAAAATGTATTTTAATATATTCCTTAATTCTCCTACTATCATTGAAATTTAATTCAAAAACTTCTTCAATACATAAATTATAGTCTAAATCAATAGCTTTTTTTCCATTCTGTGTGATAAGATTTTTTGCACCACTTCCAACTAGTTCAGCTTTAACAGCCATTACAGAATCGTTATTGATGCTTTGCACTAATTGATTAATAATTTTGGAACACAGGCTTTTCATTTTCTTTAAAAATTCTTTGTCTTCAACATAATGATACATAAATAAATCTCCTTTTCGCCCATGCCGCCCATTTGAATTCATATTCAAATCATTACAGTATATCACAAAAATTTTTTACGTTAAGTATATATTAATTTAATTATTAAGATTAAATAAAAACGGAGTTTGTAAAATTCTAAAAAAGCATAAAAATAGCGCAAATAAAAATAATCACAAATCATCCATAACAAAAAATATTGACATAGAGGATAAAAATGTGTATAATGAAATCACAAAATACCCAATACAAAATTTGAGGTGTGATATGAAACTTGAAGAAATTGCTACAATAAGAACCGGAGTAGTAGCAACAAGAAAAAAAGCTAGTGATGCGGACCCAATAAAACACACATATAAGTTATTGAATTTAAAGTGTGCATCACACAATGGATATCTTGATTTACAATATGTTGAAGAGTTCCAAACAACTCAACCTCTGAAGCCTGAATTTTTTACTCAGGCAGGAGATATAATTGTACGATTAAGCTCACCATACACAGCGATTATGATAACAAAAGAAGAATGGTGTGGATATTTGGTGCCCTCACATTTTTCAATTATTCGTGTAAACAAAACGGCAGCTTCTCCCGAATATATACTGTGGATATTAAAGAAAGAATCTACAAAACAAAAGATTTTACAAAACATAAGCGGCAGCGGTGCATTTGGAACTATAAACTCAAGATTTTTTAATACACTGTCTATAAACAACTTGCCACTGGAAAAGCAGAAAATGATAGGACAAATGCAACTGCTTTCAGAAAAAGAGCAAGAATTATTACATTCTTTGGCTGCTCAAAAAGAAATTTATAATAAATTTATTATAAACCAAATATTTAACGATGCAAAGAGAGGAATAGAGATATGACTACTAAACAAGATATAGAAAAAGTTCTTTGGAGTGCTTGCGATAGTTTTCGCGGTAAGATTGATAGCTCTCGTTATAAAGACTATATTTTATCAATGCTTTTTGTAAAATATTTAAGTGATGTTTACGCCCAAGCTAGGGATGATTACATGAAGCATTATGATGGTGATGTTCGACGTGTTGAAAGAGCTATGCGACGTGAACGTTTCGTAATGGATGAAACCTGCACATTTACATATCTTTATAATAATCGTAACGATGCTGAAATAGGTCAAAAAATTAATGTTGCATTAGCCGCAATAGAAAATAATAACAGTGCCAAATTGCATGATGTTTTCCGAGCTATTGATTTTAATTCAACGGTGGACTTTGGCGAGCCCAGAGAAAAAAATGCAATACTTAAAAACTTACTTGAAGATTTTAAGGACCTCGATCTTCGTCCAGACCAACTTGATAATCTTGACATTATAGGTGATGCCTATGAATATATGATAGCAAACTTTGCTTCAGATGCAGGAAAAAAAGGCGGAGAATTTTATACACCGAGCAAAGTATCAGAACTTGTTGCAAAATTAGTGCAGCCAACTGAAAACGACAGAATTTATGATCCAACTTGCGGAAGCGGTGGCCTATTGCTTAAGGCATACAAACAAATCCCAAGTGGAAAATCCAGAATCTATGGGCAGGAACAAAATATGCAAACCTGGGCACTCTGCAGAATGAATATGTTTCTCCATAATGTTGACGATGCAGTTATTTGGCATGGTGATACACTTTCTAACCCAGGCAATATAGAAGGAGATAAATTAAAGAAATTCGAGTGTATAGTTGCCAATCCTCCGTTTTCTCTCAAAAAGTGGGATAGCGGTTTTCTTGGTGAAGCAGAAACTGATTCTAAAGGTAAAAAACCAAAAATGAGTGCAGAGCTTGATCCGTATCGTCGATTTGATTGGGGCATCCCACCGTCATCTAAAGGTGATTATGCGTTTGTTATGCATATGCTTCATAGCCTCGCGGACGAAGTAGGAAGAATGGCAGTTATTCTTCCCCACGGTGTATTGTTTAGAGGTGCAAGTGAAGGTAGAATTCGTCGGACGATTATTGAGCAGTTCAATCTTCTTGACGCTGTTATAGGACTTCCTGCAAATTTGTTTTACGGCGCCGGAATTCCTGCCTGTATTCTTATTTTCAGAAAGGATAGAGGCTCAAACAATAAAGTTCTTTTTGTTGACGCTAGCGGAGAAGAAAATTACGAAAAAGGTAAAAATCAAAATATTCTTCGTGACTGCGATGTTCAACATATTGTTGACACATATAAAAGCTATAAAAACGATGTTAATTATACAGATGAGGATAAATATAGTCATATAGCCACGCTTGATGAGATTAAAGAAAATGACTATAACCTAAATATTCCTCGATATGTTGATACCTTTGAGGAAGAAGGATTGATTGACATCGACGAAGTAAAAAAGAATATATCAGATATTGAATCTGAACTTGCAGATGTACAGGCAAAAATGGCTGAATATTTGAAGGCATTAGGACTATGAGTTATGGAAAAGAACTTACAATTCGTAACAGTAATGCAGAATTCTTGATTTTTGAAAAACAAGCTGGCGCAGATTCATTTGAAATTCGCTATGAAGACTAAACTTTGTGACTCACGCAGAAAATGATGGCTTACTTATTTGATGTTAGTGTTAAAACCATTAATGAGCATATGCAAAATATTTTTGAATCTGTAGAACTAGAAAAAATCAACTATCCGGAATTTCCGGATAGTACTATTGAGATTAAATGTTAATGCATTAAAGTATCCTATTAAAATAAAGTGAATTATATAAATCATGCATTATTAAATTAATTTTGTTTGGCTTACAGATGACGAGAAATATTATTTCAAAAGAGGTTGAAAATATGGCAACAACAGTTATTAGTTCTTTCAATGAATTTTTAAAAAACTCCGTAAATCTTGATCCAAAAGTTGTTTATGAGGCACGAAAAAGCAGAGACAATTTACTAAATAACATTTCTACTTTTAGTGATAATGAAGGTTTCTTTACACTATGGAAAGATATTAATTGTCATTTTGGTTCTTTTGCGAGAAAAACGAAATGTAGAGAACTAGACGATATAGATTTGATGATTGGTATTTCTGCAAATGGAGCTACATACAACCAGTTTTCCGAATGGAATAATGTTGAAATTTTTTCCAGTAAAGATGACGAAGCTCAAAATCAATGTAGTAATACTGATGGTACATTAAATAGTACAAAAGTTATAAATTTATTCGAAAAAAAGCTTAAAAATTTAAATGACTATTCTCGTTCTGAATTACACAAAAACGGAGAAGCAATAGTTTTAAACCTAGTTTCTAAAAGTTGGTCTTTTGACATTGTTCCTTGTTTTCTTACTAAAACCGAATTAGATGGAAGATCATATTATTTAATTCCTAATGGTGCTGGGGCGTGGAAGAAAACGGATCCTATAAAAGATAGAGAATATGTTATAAAAACGAATTAAAATAATAACGGGAGAGTATTGGAACTTATACGTCTAGCAAAAAAATGGAATACGGTGAAAAATGTCAAAACAATGCCTTCTTATATGATAGAAACAATGGTAATAAACTTTGCAAATTCAGCATACACACTAAGTGATTATATTGATATTAATATATGCAATCTTTTTAAATACATTGCTGATAATATCATAAATCCGGTAAATGACATGAAAGAAATTCAGGGAAACATAAATACTTTGGATATATTTAATAAAATTGCTGTGAAAGATAAAGCAAAATCAGATTACGAGAAAGCTTGCCATGCTATTATACTTGAACAAACAGATAACAAAAAATTAGCGATTAAGGAATGGGGCGAGATATTTGGATCAGATTTTCCAGAGTTTGGATAAAAAAATTTACATAATACAAAATCAAGATTTAATATTAAAATCGCTTGTTTCACAACGCAAGCTTTATAATTATGCCAAGTATTTAAATTATGTGTACTTTTCTGTGTGTGTAGTTCTACCTTTAGTATATTCAATTTTAAAAACTTATTTTTCCGGAGAGGCTTTTCTTGCGGCAGGTTCATTAATTACTGTTATTTTAATGTTATTGTCTCAAATAATATCAGAACAATGCAAAATAACAAAGCAAAAAGCGGCAAAAATTCAACAAACAATAGATTTTATTCTTTTCGAAAATGATACATTCAAATCAGTTGATGACGATTGGGGAAAACTTTATACAAAAGATGAATTGTGTGTACTTAATGCGAAATTAAAGAGCAATAAAAAGGGAATAGAAAAAGTAAGAAACTGGTATAGTGATTATTCTAAATTATCACACATAAAACAAGTCTTTTATTCACAATGTGAATGTGTTAGATGGGATGATTCTTTGCGCAATTCTTTTGGTATATTTTTAGTTTTTTTAATAAGTATTTTGTTTATATCAATAATTATTTTTGCTGTTAGTTTAAAAATGTCTGTCAGCGAATTTTTAATAAGTATAGCAACATTATCACCAATAATTCAGTACTCAATTACAGTTTTTATTCAATTGAAGAAGGATGAAAATAGGTTGAAAGAAATTTACGATTTGCAAAAGTATGTTTCTCAAAATAACCTATATAAGCCAGATGATATATTATTCTATAAAATAGTTATTAAAATACAAAATAAAATTTATGAACACAGAGAAAATGCTTTTTTGATACCAAACTCATTTTATAAAATACTTAAGAAAAGACATCAAAGAATCGAATTTGAAATTTCTGTTCAAAAGCAAAGCGAGGATAAAAATGACATTCGAAATAAAAAACCGAATTGAAAAAATAAATAATGGTGAAGTACCGGATGGATATAAAAGAACGAAAGTAGGAATTGTACCTGTCGATTGGAAAGAAATATCATTTTCTGACTTGTTTACAATCACTAGTGTTTACACAGATGATTTAAACAAATATCCATTATGTAGTCTTACAATAGAGAGCGGCATTATACCTAAAACAGAAAGATATGAAAGAAGTTATCTCGTAAAGAAAGAAAACGCCTATAAAATAGTCAGACCAAATGATTTTGTATATAATCCCATGAATATAAGATTTGGCGCAGTGTCTAGGTATAAGGGTAAGTCAGAAATTAGCGTTTCGGGATATTATGATATATTTACAGCAAAAATAAATTCAGATTCGAAATTTATGGATTCTTTTTTAGTTTCTGATAAAATGATTGCTTATTATAATAAAGTTTCTATTGGATCATTAGTAGAGAAACAAAGGGTCCATATTTCTCAATTTCTAAATTTTACAATTCCTCTCCCAACCAGTGGAGAACGAAAAAAAATTGCTGAAATTCTTGCAACACAAGACAAGATAATAGAATTAAAACAACGCAAAATCGAAGAGCTAAAAAAGCTAAAAAAATATTATCTCAGCAAAATGTTTCCTAAAAGAGGAAGCAACTACCCCGAAGTTCGTTTTCCTGGTTTTACTGACCCTTGGAAACAGTGTAAGTTGGGAGATTGCTTTAGTGAGCGCAACGAAAGTATGCCTGATGGCGAGCTTATCTCGGTGACTATAAATGACGGGATAAAAAAATTTTCAGAGCTTGGTAGGCACGATAATTCAAATGAGGATAAGTCAAAATACAAAAAAGTATGCATTGGAGATATAGCTTATAATTCCATGCGAATGTGGCAAGGAGCAAGTGGGTATTCTCCATATGAGGGTATAGTAAGTCCTGCCTATACAGTGCTATCCCCTTGTTCTGGAATTGATTCAAAATGCTTATCTTATCAATTTAAATTAACACAAATGATACATGCTTTTCAAGTTTATTCACAGGGAATAACATCAGACACATGGAATTTAAAATACCCAGCATTCAGTCAAATAGATATTTGTATTTCAACAGATATTAATGAACAAAAGCAAATTGGGAAGTTTTTTACTCAACTAGACCAACTTATCACCCTTCATCAGCGTGAGCTCGACGAGGAAAAGAGATTAAAAAAGTCATTAATGCAATTATTGCTTACAGGTATTGCAAGGGTTTAGAATTCTAAGATATTAAAATAAGGAGAAATAAATGGGTACTACATCTGAAACAGATAAAAAGAATAATGTTGAAGTAATAGATAACATAAAGAGATTACTCAAGTCAGCAAAACCTTACGCTGGGATTATTTCAATATTATTCACTATCACCATAACTGTTGGCAGTGCTGTTATAAAATTTATTTATTACATTTATGAGTGCGGTTATGTCTCTTCTTGGAACATTTCATATGACACTATAGATCTTTCAAACGATAATTTACTTTATAATTTGTTTGTCTATGGTGTATTTGCAGGTTTTTTGATATTATTAAATTTTATTCCTTATATTATTTGGTGTAGTGAAAAAAGTGAAGCATATAAAATTTTTCGATCTTTCCTGCTGATTGTTTCACCAAATTTTCTATTTATTCCTCTATTTCTATATGACACAGTAGCAAGACATACATATTATTCAGCCACATATTGGATTGGAATTATATTTGCAGGCTGTATTTTGGGAGCTTCTATATATTTTCTTGGATTATATTTTGGTGTTTCAAAATTTCGAGAAAGCAAAAAGTCTTCAAAAGATAGTGAAGATGAAAATTTAAAGTCAAAAAATAAAAGTAAACAGCTTAAACTGAAAGAATTAATAATAACTATAGTTGTTTGTATTATAGTTGAGTCATTAGTATTTTTCATTATTGGATGCTGTGAAGGATACTCCGAAAAAGAATATAAAATTATTAATACAGACGATAATTCATATGCCGTTATATATGAAACTAAAGACAAATACATAATTACAGAATGCAAGCTCGACAAAGATGTTGATAATGATATTATTGAATTTGTAAATATAGACGCTAAAAGAGAAATTTCAAAAGAAAATATAGAATACATACAAAAAGACTTTGATAAAGTGACAGGCAGGTGAAATTATGAGCTATAAAAATCAGGGAGATTTATACCTTGAAGACAACATAAGCAAGTACCCGGCTATTGAATTGTTATGTAAATTGGGATATAAGTATATATCCCCTGAAGAGTGTATGTGCCAACGCGGCACGCTTTATAATGTACTGCTCAAAGATATATTAAGAAAGCAGTTAAACGCTATCAATCAATTTGAATTTGGCGGAATCACTTATAAATTCACTTCGGATAATGTTGAAAGGGCAATTGAAGATCTTGATGAACCTCTTACAGACGGCCTTATCAGGACAAGTGAAAAAATATATGATGCATTAATGCTTGGAAAAAGCTACCTTGAAAAATTAGCTGACGGGACTTCAAAAAGCTTCAACTTAAAATACATAGACTGGGAACATCCGGAAAATAATGTTTTTCATGTAACAGAAGAGTTTTCAGTTGATAGCTGGGACAAGCAGAAAAATGCACGTCCTGATATTGTACTTTTCATTAACGGTATTCCTTTTGGCGTGATCGAGTGCAAATCTCCAACAGTTACCGAAGATCAGGCAATAGAGCAAATGATTCGTAATCAAGGTAAAAATTATATCCCACAGCTTTTCAAGTTCGCTCAAATTGTTGTTGCAACAAATAAAAACTCATTAAAATATGCGACATGCGGTACAGGTAAAAATTTCTGGTGCGTGTGGCACGAACAATATACAAAATGGCAAGACAAACTGATAAGTCAAAATATTGTAGGAAGAGAACCAACTGTTCAGGATCGAGGAATTGTTTCTCTTCTTACACCAGAAAGGCTTTTAAAACTCACAAAATATTTCATTTTATATGATGCAAATATTAAAAAAATCTGTCGTTATCAGCAGTTCTTTGCAGTTGAGGAAATTATTAAAACAATTAATACAAACGATGCTGCCGGCAATCGTCAAGGTGGTGTTATTTGGCATACTCAGGGAAGCGGCAAATCGCTTACTATGGTAATGGTAGCTAAATATATTCTTGAAGAAATGAGCAGTTGTAATCCAAGAGTTATAATTGTCACCGATCGAAAAGAGTTAGATAAACAGATTGCAAAAACATTCCTTCACACGAGGCTGTCCCCGGCAAGAGCCACAAGCGGAAAGCATCTAATTGAGCTGATCAACAATGGTAGCGCTGATGTGATAACTTCAGTTATTAATAAGTTTAACACTGTGGAAAACAGCGGCCTTAATAACCTTTCCAGGGATATTTTTGTACTTGTAGATGAGAGTCACCGATCCAACTACGGATCTCTGGCAGCTAAAATGCGCACTGTATTTCCGAACGCCTGTTATATAGGTTTTACAGGTACTCCATTAATGAAGAGTGAAAAAAACACAATGGCTAAATTCGGAAAGCTTATACATAAATATACAATAAAAGATGGCGTTGACGATAAAGCTATAGTTCCTTTGATTTACGAAGGTAAATTCGTAGAGCAGAATGTTGATGAAAAAAACATCGATTTATGGTTTGATCAAGTAACAAAAAGGCTTACAGATGCCCAAAAAGCAGACTTAAGAGCAAAATGGAGCAGTATAAAAAAGCTCACTTCAACAGATGCCAGAATTAAAAGAATTGCACTTGACATAAATCAGCATTTTCTTGAGGGTTACAAAAACACCGGATTTAAAGCTATGTTGGCTTGTAATTATAAAAAAGATGCAATTCGTTATCAAAAATGTTTCGAAGAATTTGGTGATTTAGTCACAGCTGTTGTAATCTCTGCTCCGGATATGAGAGAAGGCAGTACGGATGTTGATGAAAGTACAGATGATCTCGTTGTTTCATTCTGGAACAAAATGATTAATCAGTATGGTAATGCAGATGATTACGAAGAAACCATTAAAAACAAGTTTATTGATGGCGAAATTGATATACTTATTGTTTGTAGTAAACTGCTTACAGGATTCGATGCACCAAGGACGCAAGTACTCTACATAGACAAAGAGCTTAAAGATCACAGCTTACTCCAAGCAATAGCAAGAACTAACCGTTTGTTTGACGGCAAAGATTTTGGCTTGATTGTTGATTACCGTGGATTAATTAACGAATTAGACTCGGCAATGGAAGTCTACAGTGGCGCAGGCCTGGAAAATTTTGATACTGAAGACATGAAAGGCACAATTGTAGACATAATGGCTTGTGTAAGCCGTTTGAGAGAAGCATATTCGCATATTTGTGATGTGTTTGCACCTGTAAAGAACAAAAAGGATACAGAAGAAACTGAACTTTATCTTGCGGATGAAAAAATCCGCGGAGAATTTTATGATGCTCTTTGTGTATTCGGTCGTGCTCTCACAGCTGTTGTCAATTCTGAAAAAGCATATGCGGCTTTTGACAAAGAAGAAATAAATAAATACAAGTCTTCATTCGTTTTCTATTCAAAACTTCGCCGAAGCGTAAAAATAAGATATGCCGATGCAATTGATAATAGAGAGTATGAGAAGCAAATGCAAAATTTGCTTGATACGCATTTGTCTGTAAAAGACATAAAACAAATCACCAATCCGGTTGATATTCTTAACGAAGGTGAACTCGAAAAAGAACTCGAAGAGTTGGGCTCAATGCGTTCTAAAGCTGATTCAATTGTGTCTCATATGACAAGAAGTATTAAAGCAAATCGTGACGAAAATCCCGCATACTATGACAGTTTTTCAAATCGAATCAAGCAGGCACTCGAGGACTATAAGAACAGAGTCATCTCTGAGGCAGAATATCTTGATAAAATGAAGTCAATTATGGCAGATTATCGGAAAGGCAATGCCAACATAACATATCCCGAAAAGATAAAAGGAAATGTTCATGCACAAGCATTCTATGGCGTTATAGCTGCTATCATTGATGATAAAATTAATATTAATGAAAATATTGACATCATTTCAGACATAGCTCTTGAAGTAACATCAATTATCCAAAAACATGACACCGTTGACTGGCAAACGAATAAAGAAATACACAATAAAATTGCTCAAGAAATAGATGATTTGTTTTATAGGCTTGAAAAAGAGCAAAATTTTGTAATTGACTTTGACACGATTGACAAAATTATTGAAAATGTCATTACTGTAGCATTAAGGAGATTCAAATGACGAACGAAATCATCTTGAACGGACAAAAAATTAATTATGAATTTTTAAGAAAAGATGTAAAAAACATTAATATAAGAATAAAAGCAGATCAGACTATACATGTTTCTGCTAATTATTCTGTTCCACAAAAGGTTATTGATGAGCTACTCGAATCAAAAGCGGATTATATTCTTGGCGCTTTGAAAAAATATAAAGAAAAGGCAGAATATGCCCCAAAACCTAAAGAATATATTGACGGAGAAACATTTTTGTATCTTGGTCACGAACTTAGACTTTTAGTAAAACAGGGGGGCAAAAATCATGTATCCGTCAAAGGCAATTTTTTGGTTCTAACAGTCAAGGACTCTTCAAACTTTTTTCTAAAAAAAAGGTGCATTGATAATTGGTATAAATCCGCTTGTAAAGACGCAATAGAAGCAACTTGTGAAAATGTTTATCCTAAGTTTAAAAAATACGGCGTAACCTATCCTCAACTGAAATTCAGGAACATGGTTTCCCGTTGGGGAAGCTGTCAGCCAAAAAGAGGATCTCTGACTTTTAATATTTCACTAGTTGAAGCTCCGATGTCATGTATTGAGTATGTAGTTACACATGAATTCACGCACTTTCTTCATCCTAATCATTCGAAAAACTTTTACCAAACACTGTCAATGTTTATGCCAGACTGGAAAGATCGAAAAAATATTCTCGAAAGAAATAGCACATATTTGTATTAAGTTTGTTTGTTTATGCTATTTGATAGGAGCCTATATTTAACTGGTGTTAAAATATTGTTGCTTATTTAAAATAACATCTGGATATTGAAACTCCTTTGTGGTATAAGTGTGTACTGCAAAGGAGTTGATTTTATGCCAATGCTTAAAGAGTTATGGTATGGAAATATAAATCCGAGTGAGGATAAAGAAGTATCTGATGATGAAAAAGAATTAGTTGAACTGATGGCAAGGCATCAGGAGTATCTAACATCAACACTTAAGGATAAAGAACTTGAAGAGTTCAAGAAATATGTTGAATGTGTTGACGAGTACACTTCCCTGGTTGAATGTCAGGCGTTTGAAATTGGATTTAAGTTAGCGGTTAGGTTATTAACCGAATTATAAATTGAATTAAATGCTACTTGCATATGAATAGCAGTTTCTCAATTAAGAGAAACTGCTATTTTTTGTTTTCAAAACAGTTGTGCAAAGTGCTGAAAATAAAAAAGATGTATCTTTGGAAGATACATAATTAATGGATAAAAAGTGTTGGTTTGTGTCAAAGAGGTTTAATGAATAGTTATGGCTAAACAAGGTTATTAATTTAACTACTACATATTGTTTATGCAAGTTGATACAGTAACCTCGAAATGTATCTTCTGAAGATGCACGCAATATTAAAAAATCTGTTATCTTTTTTGTGATAAAAAAATTTGGCTCAAAAGAGTAAAAAAGTGTGCAAGGATAAGTGAGAGGATTATTTTAAAAATGGCTTAAAGGTATTTGTTTAACGGCTAAATATATGGAGGCGTATGTAAATATTTTGTAAATAAAATTGAAACACCCTCATTTTTTGCCGTTTTCGCGGCTATATAGTGAAGGGGTTTTTAAAAAAGTTTGGCTCAAAAGGCTTAAAAAGTGTGCAAGGGTAAGTGAGGAAGTGAATTTATGAATAAACAAAAAGTCAATTTCTTTCTTCTGCCTAATAGGATTTTTGACGAAGGCTTAACTCCCATGGAGTTTGTGGTGTACAGCTTTCTGTCAAGCAGAGGTGATGCTAAAGGAAAAAGTTATTATTCCGTTCCGAACATTGCAAAATACTGCGGTATGTGTGAGAACTCCTGCCGTAAAGCAATAAGAGGTCTTACTGAAAAAGGCTATGTTGATGTTTCGGAAAGGTATTTTGAAAATTCAAGGCAGAGTAATCTGTATACGGTACACAAAATATGAACCACCGCCGGTTCAGCAAACGGTGACAAACAATTAAAAGTCTTTGGAGTGAAAAAACAAAAGTAATCGTGCTGATTATTAAAACACGAATTTGAGCCGTTTAAGGCGGTATTCTCAAAGGTTAAAACAATTAGAATAAAGGTGCTTTGCACCGCACTACATCAGTCAGCAACGCTGACTGTTAGGCGAGTTTCGTCTTTGTATTACGCCACGGCGCAAAACAAAGACATTTGGGCTAAGCCCAAACCCCTACTTACCTTTTCTTTGCGGAAAGAAAAGAGTAAGCCAAAAGAAACGAATTTTTAATAATGAAAGGAGATATTTTGAAAGAAGATAACAGAACAGAAATTTTAAATTTCAGGGTAACAAAAGCAGAAAAAGAATTGATAGAGATGTATGCAAGCACCAAGTATAAAAGCATTGCTCCCTATCTTCGTGACTGTGCTTTGCACAAAGAAATCAAAATCATCAATGGCATTGAAGAGGTTGAATATGAGTTAAGACGAATAGGAAACAATCTCAATCAGCTGACAAGAACAGTCAATTCAGGAATGTGTAATGCAATTGATTTAAAAGAAATGCGACAGGAGGTGGCAAAGGTATGGCAATTATTAAGTTCACTTCAGGGAAAATAAATCCGAGAACTGTCATCAATTATGTGTGCAACAAAGAAAAAACCACTGATAAACTTATCAGCGGTAAAGACTGTATGCCGGAAAGCTGCGAGTATGAATTCGCAGAAGTTAAAAAAGCGTTCGGAAAAACTGACGGCAGAACTTACTACCATATGATACAATCCTTCTTTCCTGATGACAGGATAACTCCTGAACAGGCACACGAGGTTGGACTGCAAATGGCAGAATTGTTTGAAGGTTATCAGGTGCTTGTAGTCACTCACACCAACAAAGCTCACATACATAATCATCTTGTAATAAACAGTGTGAACTTTGAAAACGGAAAGAAGCTGACTATTTCTAATCAGGAACTTGAAGAAATTAAAAATTATTCAAACAGTATTTGCTTAAAAAGCGGCTGGGATGTTACTGAGGCAAAGACAAGAAGAAACAGAAATCCAAAATGGAAACAGATAATTATTGAAGACGCTCTCACTGCTATGGCTGAAAGTTACAGTATGGATGAGTACATTTCAAAATTAAAAGAGCTAGGCATTTATGTTTCATACAATTCCGACTACAAGTATATGACTTACAGTGATGCAGAGGGACACAAGTGCAGAGATGCAAAACTGTTTGATGAGAGGTTACTTAAGAAAAATCTTGAACTTTATTTTGACTTAGGCGGAGCAGAAACTTTAATCGGAGATACAATTCTCGATTACGAAACGCCGAAATCAGGCAACTGTACTGACGGACTTACGAATTTGATAACAAATTTCATCGACACGATACAGGCTGACGAAGAAGAATATGATGACACTTATTACATTCACGACATAATAAAGCTTGAGAAAATTGTTGAAAAAATGAGAGCGAGGGGTTCCAAAATCACAATTGCAAAACTAATAAAGATACTTAATTCAAAAACAGAACCGGAAGAAACCTATTATTTCGGTTGGTAATTTAGGAGGTTTACATATGAATAATGAAAATAAAAATGACGAGTTTGTATTTTTAACGCCAATGGATGTGGCAAAAATAATCGGATGTTCAGTACCTACTGCAAGAAAACTTTTCTACCGTGATGATTTTCCTGCCATTAAAGTAGGTAAAAATCTCAAGGTACTAAAATCAGAATTTATAAAATGGTGCAGTGAAAGGAGAATGTAAACTTGAATTATTTACCTCTAATTATGATTGTCAGAAAAAACAAAAAGCTCAAACGAATGAGTAAGAAATTTTGAGGATAACCTCATCATTAGCAGAGATGATAATATAATCTGTTATTTCACTTGCAAGACTTTTTCTTCAGTTGTGTTATTGATTAATATAATGTATAATTAGCTTGATGTACAATATCAGACACATCAGTAAATACTAGGTGGTTGGTTACTATGATAAAGCCTGAAAAGTTGAATAGAGGAGATAAAATTGCAGTTGTCAGTTTATCGTGGGGTGGACTTGGTGATGAAGCTCTTATTCATAAATTTCATATTGCCAAAGAAAGATTAGAAAATGATTTTGGCTTGGAAGTTGTTGTAATGCCACATACTTTGAGTGGCTCTGAATATGTATATAATCACCCTGAAGATAGAGCTAAAGATTTAATGGATGCTTTTTTAGATAAAACTATCAAAGGCATTTTTTGTGCAATAGGCGGAGATGACACAATAAGAACATTACCATACATTGATTTTGAAATCATTAGAAATAATCCAAAAATCTTTATGGGATATTCAGATACTACCATTAACCACTTTATGATGAATAAGTCAGGCTTGGTTTCATATTACGGTCCGTCTGTAATGTGCGAATTCGGTGAATATGTAAAAATGTTTGATTACACAATCGAGGCGGTTAAAAGTATATTGTTTGAAGATTCTACTAACTACGAAATTGTATCAAGTGAATATTGGTCTGATAAGTGGGTTCCTTGGTCTGAAAAGAACAGAAAAGTTTCAAGAAAAAAAGTTAAGGAAGTTCACGGATATGAAGTGTTGCAAGGAAAAGGCGTGATTCACGGTGTGGTTTTGGGCGGATGTATTGATGTATTTCCAATGATGATAGGAACAGAAATATGGGTTTCAAAAAGCGGTTGGACGAATAAGATATTATTGATTGAAACAAGCGAGGATAAAATATCACCTGACCTTTTGAAATATTATCTAAGGAATTTAGGTGCTCAGGGGATTTTTGATGTTATCAAAGGAATAATTGTAGGCAAACCCATTGATGAAAAATACTATGAGGAGTATAAAGACATATACTCAAAGGTTATGAAGGAATATAACCATTCTGACTTACCGATTTTATATAACATTAATATTGGTCACGCATTTTCAACAGGTATTATGCCTTTGGGTGTTGATATAGAAATTGATTTAGATAACAGAAAAATAAAATTGTTGGAATCTGCCACAAGCAATAAAAATCCCATTGCAATATAGTATATATGAATTGATTTTGTAAAAATAGTGATGCAACTAGAGGTAAATAAATGACAAAACAAGAAGTGATGGCAATAGTATATAATCACCTTGCTATTGTTTATAACTGCAAGTCTGATGATTTTACAAAAGACTGCATTATATTTACTATTGCAGAGAATACTGATGGTAATGAGATATGCCATTGAGATGACATTCGGTTGGCATTCAACCCATTTTAAGCAATCTCAAGTTATCTCAAGGTGAAAATGAAAAAGGCTCTAAGCCCCGATTTTAAGGGGTTTAGAGCCTTTTGGCATAAGAAAAAGACGGTTTAGAAAACCGTCTTTTTTGGTCGAGGTGACAGGACTTGAACCTGCGGCATCCTGCTCCCAAAGCAGGCACTCTAGCCAAACTGAGTTACCCCTCGATAAGATTGTTTAATTTTTTGCGGCTGCGCTCGGTTTTGCTTTGCTCGCCCGGCTTGTAATAACAGGGTTTATTAAGTGAAACCGAAGTTTGCAAGAAATATAATAATATATGACGGGGGATTTGTCAAGCAACTGAGGAGATAAAACATTATAATTGCAGATTGTTTGTAAGAAAAAGCGGCAAAATGCAGTGCTTATGATCTTAAATACTTGCATATGAAACCACGTGCTTGAAATTTTCTTGCAATATGGCGGCTCAAAGGGTATTATAATAGTGTGTTTAAATAATTAATGGGGTGTTTTAATGAAACGCTGTTTGATAGTTGTTGATTATCAGAATGATTTTGTGTGCGGTTCGCTCGGTTTTGATAAAGCCAAGCAGCTGGACGAGCCTATATGCAAAAAAATAGAAGAATACCGCAATGCAGGCGGAGATATTATTTTTACGCTTGATACTCACGGCAAAGAATATATGAAAACCCGAGAGGGGCGTTTTCTTCCCGTTGAGCACTGCATAAAAGGTTGTGACGGGCACAGCCTTTACGGTCAAACTGCTAAAGCGGCAAGGGAAAGCGACTTGTATTTTGAAAAAAGCACTTTCGGGTCAGACGCTCTATATGAATATCTGAAAAAGAATTGCTACGAGGGGATAGAACTGTGCGGTTTGGTAAGCAATATATGCGTGCTTTCCAACGCCGTGCTTGCAAAGACGGCACTGCCTGAGGCAGATATTTCGGTGGATGCAATGTGTACTGCATCCGGTGACGACAGGCTTAATGAAGAAGTGCTGGATGTGCTTGCATCTATCCATGTTGAGATAAAAAACAGGGAGAAAATATGATGGAAAACAGAAATATGACAATGCTTTGTGATTTTTATGAGCTTACTATGGCGGGCGGATATTTCAAAAACAATATGCACAGGAGAAATGCGTATTTTGATGTGTTTTTCCGCTCCGTTCCGGACGGCGGCGGTTTTGCTATCGCAGCAGGTCTTGAGGAGATAGTGAAATATATTCAAAACCTTCATTTTTCTTCTGAGGACATAGAATACCTGCGCTCAAAGAAAATATTTGACGAGGAATTTCTGAAATATCTTGAGAACTTCAGATTTACGGGAGATATTTACGCGGTTCCTGAAGGCACCCCTGTTTTTCCGTATGAGCCAATTATAACTGTTCGCGCTCCTGCCATTGAGGCGCAGCTTATAGAAACATATTTACTGCTTCAGGTAAATCACCAATCATTGATTGCTACAAAGGCAAACCGCATTGTCCGCGCGGCACAGGGCAGGGCTGTTCTTGAATTCGGCTCACGCAGGGCGCAGGGAGCAGACGGCGCGGTTATAGGCGCAAGAGCGGCGTATATAGGCGGCTGTGCAGGAACTGCGTGTACGCTGACTGATGAACTTTACGGAGTTCCCGCAGGAGGTACAATGGCCCATTCATGGGTTCAGATGTTCAACTCAGAATACGAGGCGTTTGAGGCTTACTGCAAGCTTTATCCGCACAGCGCTACCCTGCTTGTTGATACTTACAATACGCTTAAAAGCGGTGTGCCTAATGCGATAAAAGCTTTTAAAAACATACTTGTTCCTCAGGGCATAACGGATTTTGCAATCCGTCTTGATTCGGGCGATATTTCATATCTTTCAAAAAAAGCCCGCAAAATGCTTGATAACGCAGGACTTACGACCTGCAAGATCACCGCTTCAAATGCGCTTGACGAATATCTTATACGGGATCTTATGATGCAGGGCGCAAAGATAGATACTTTCGGCGTAGGCGAACGGCTTATAACAGCCAAAAGTTCTCCTGTTTTCGGAGGGGTATACAAACTTGCCGCTGTTGAGGATGAAAAAGGAAACATAATTCCTAAAATAAAAATAAGTGAAAACACCGCTAAAATAACCAACCCGCATTTCAAGCGCCTTTACAGATTTTATGACCGTGAAAGCGGCAAAGCTCTTGCGGACGAACTCTGCCTGCGAGATGAAGTCATAGACGAGAAACAGCCTCACACCATATTTGACCAAAACGCAGTTTGGAAGACCAAGACGCTTACCGATTACACAGTGCGTGATCTTCAGGAGCAGATATTCAAAAACGGTGAGCTGGTTTATGATATGCCGTCGCTTGACGATATAAAGAATTACTGCCGCCAGCAGATAGGTACGCTGTGGGATGAAGTAAAGCGTTTTGAAAATCCGCACACTTATTATGTGGATCTTTCTAAGAAACTGTGGGATGAAAAGAGACGTCTTCTCAACGAAAAGGAGTATATACTCTAAAGCGGGAGGCTGTAATTTATGAGCAAAAAAAGAAAAGCGATAACTGCCGTTATTGTGATAGTTGTTTTGGTAGCAGCGGCAGCGGCGGCATATTACATATATAATGCCGTAAATTCTGAAACTTCGCTCACTACAAATACTACTGCCGCGCCCGCAGAGGGGGAAACAACTTCAGTTCCGGCAGAATATCAGGAATACTATAACAAAAATAACGACTTTGTGGGCTGGATAAAGATAGACGGCACCGAAATCGATTACCCGGTTGTGCAGGCAGACGATAATGATTATTATCTGAACCATAATTTTGATAAGGAAAAGGAATCGCGGGGAACGATATTTATGGATTATACCAGCGATCCCAATCTGGGGTATATGAACACAGTTATTCACGGCCACAACTGGCTTGATGATACCGTGTTTTCAGAACTTCCGCAGTATTCGGATATAGATTATTACAGAGAGCATCCTGTAATTGAGTACAACACCCGTACCGAAATGCACAAGTGGAAGATATTTGCAGTGTTCATAACAACTGCGTCTGCCGATGAAGACAACGGCTATGTGTTCAATTATGTTTATCCCGATATGGGCGGTATCAATTTTGACGGATATATGGCTGAAATAAACAAACGCACTCTGTATTATACAGGTGTTGATGTTAATGAAAATGATAAGATACTTACTCTTTCAACCTGTACCCGTGAAGTTGACACACGTTCTTACAGAGCCGACTGCCGCATAGTTATCCTTGCGAGAATGGTGCGTGACGGCGAAAGCGAACAGGTAAACACCTCAGCGGCATACGAGAACGAAAATCCTAAATACCCTCAGATATGGTATGATCTGAAAAATATTGAAAATCCGTATAAAAATGATGAATTTTGGTATCCTTATGATACTATGAGCACGCAGTAATTATATCAAGTTTGAAAATAATTTGCGGCTTGTCTTAACATTATATAAAGTATTAAACAGAATGAAAATAATAAACGGCAAAGCCTGTGGTATGACGGCGCCGTAATTCTGGAGGAATTTTTATGGCAGAAAATAAAAAGATGCCCGGGATGGGCGGGGAATGTTATGTTCCTTACAGTGAGCGCACCGGAAATGAATCTGTTGTATATTTTACAAGGGATTTATCCGCAGAGGGGCTGCGCAAAATTTTTGCACGTGTATCCCAGCCGCTCACGGGAAAGATAGGCGTAAAACTTCATACGGGAGAGCCTCACGGCCCGAACATTATCCCACATGAGTGGGTAGAGGCGCTTATAAAGAACGATCTGCCCGAAGCGCATATAGTTGAAACAAACACTTATTATGAGGGCGCAAGATACACTACCGAACAGCACCGTGAAACTCTTAAAACAAACGGCTGGACTTTCTGCCCCGTTGATATTATGGACGAGGACGGTACTGTTGCACTGCCCGTTAAAGGCGGAAAATGGTTTACTGATATGTATATGGGCAAAAATATTGTAAACTATGATTCGCTGTTTGTTCTTACCCATTTCAAAGGCCACGTGATGGGCGGCTTCGGCGGATCTAATAAAAATATAGGCATCGGCTGTGCTGACGGCAGGATAGGCAAAAAGATGATTCATACTGCTGAGGGCTCTGACGATTTGTGGAGCATTGCCGAGGAAGAGCTTATGGAGAGGATAACGGAATCTTCAAAGGCAACTGTTGATTATTTCAAGGACAGAATTACATTTGTAAATGTACTGCGCAACATGAGCGTATCCTGCGACTGTGAGGGAGTTGAGGCTGCGCCGGTTGTTACCCCGAATATCGGCATAGTTGCTTCTCTTGATATTCTTGCTGTTGACCAGGCTTCTGTTGATCTTGTTTACGCTCTTAAGGAGAACGAGCATCACGATCTTGTTGAGCGTATTGAAACACGCCACGGTCTGCGCCAGCTCTCATACATGAAAGAGATGGGAATGGGCAATGACAGATACAAACTGATAGATATTGATAACGGCGACTGCGAAGTTTCGCTCAAAGACGCCGTTAAAGATGTAGTACCGTTTAAAGCTGATTAAAAGCACAGCGCTCCGCTCAGTCGGGGCGCTTTTTTCATGCTCGAATTATGGTGTAAATGTCAATTAAAAATATTTTGTTAAGCTGCTAAACAAAGCTTGACAAGTATATACCTGCGCGCTATAATATGAAAAAACAGGACAGGGGAATTTATATGCAGTGCGAAATATCAAAGATATTTTTTGATATGCTGGGTGAGATATTTGCAGAGCAGAAGCAGCCGCTTGACTGCGGCGGAAAGTTTATGCTTTACCGCTCGGAAATCAATCTGCTTGAGCTGATAGGAAGCTGCCCCGAATCAAACGTTAGCAAGCTTTCTGAAAAATCTTCCGTAACAAAAAGCGCGGTAACTCAGATAAGTATGAAACTGTGCGAAAAAGGACTTATAGAAACATACAAAAGTCCCCATAATAAAAAGGAAAAATATTTTCGCCTGACACCGGCGGGTGAAGAGGCAAAAAGGCAGTATGAGGAGCTGAACAGAAAAGCCGCCGCAAATATGCGGGCTTATCTATGCGCTCTCAGCATAGATGAAAAGAAAACCATAATGGATTTCATGCAAAAAGCAAAGGAATATATGCCAGCGTGCAGCTTTAGCTGTGGATGTGAGTCGGAAAACAAAGCGCCGTGCCTTTCGGCGGAAAAAAGGAGTAATGAAAATGCTTGAATTAAAGAATATTTCCTTTTCTGTTGAGGATGAAACAAATAAAAAGCAAAAGGAAATTTTAAATAATATTAGTCTTACTGTTGATGAGGATAGTTTTGTAGTTATCACAGGCCCAAACGGCGGCGGAAAATCAACGCTTGCCAAGATAATTATGGGTATTGAAAAACCCACTTCGGGTCAGATAATCTACAAGGGGCAGGATATAACAAATCTTGATATAAACGAGCGCGCAAAGCTTGGCATAGGTTTTGCTTTTCAGCAACCTGTACGTTTTAAGGGGCTCACAGTGCGTGATCTTTTAAGCCTTGCAGTAAACAAGGCGGTGGATACCCACGAACTCTGCGGTTATCTTTCAGAAGTAGGTTTGTGCGCTGCCGATTATATAAACAGAGAGATAAATTCAAGCCTTTCAGGCGGCGAACTCAAGAGGATTGAAATTGCGATGCTTATGGCGCGCGGAGTTGATTTTTCGCTGTTTGACGAGCCTGAGGCAGGTATAGACCTGTGGAGCTTTAATAATCTTATAGCTGTTTTTGAAAAACTCAGAGATGAAAAGCACGGCGCTGTTGTTATCATTTCACATCAGGAAAGAATACTTGAAATAGCAGACAAACTTGTTGTTGTTTCAGGCGGAGAGATAACGGCAGAAGGTTCAAAAGACGAGATACTGCCAGAACTTCTTTCCGATTCAAGTACGTGTAAATTTTATAAGGCAAGGAGGAGCAGCAATGAATGATATAAAGAATAACCCGGTATTGGGCGGGCTGCTCAAAACGATTGCGGGAATTGCCGATACACCCAAGGGTGCATATAATATCAGGGTGGACGGACAGGGAATAGACCGCCGCAGTACAGAAAATATAGAAATTGTGCCTAAGCCGGAGGGCAAGGGCATTGAGATATATGTGAAGCCCGGCACAAAGGGAGAGTTCGTTCATATTCCCGTTGTTGTTGATGAAAGCGGATTTCAGGATCTTGTTTACAACGATTTCTATATAGGCGATGATGCAGATGTTGATATTATCGCCGGCTGCGGAATACACAATGACGGCGAGCACCTTTCACAGCACGATGGGATTCACACCTTCCACGTTGGTAAAAATGCCAAGGTGCGTTATGTTGAAAAGCATTACGGAGAGGGCAACGGCAGCGGCGAGCGTGTGCTCAACCCCGTTACCGTGGTTCATCTTGAAAAGGGCGCCTATCTTGAAATGGAAACCGTGCAGATAGAAGGCGTTGATTCCACAAAACGTGTAACAAATGCGGATTTAAAGGAAAACGCTCAGCTTGTTATTAAAGAAAAAATAATGACAAGCGGCAATCAGTTTGCAAAAACGGATTTCACCGTAGAACTCAACGGTGATAATTCAAGCGCTCAGATAAGCTCCCGCTCAGTTGCCAAGGGCAATTCAAAGCAGGAATTTTATTCAGCCCTTCACGGCAATGCGGAGTGTTCAGGCCATTCCGAATGTGATTCCATTATTATGGAAAACGGCTTTGTAAAATCAGTGCCGGAGATCATTGCAAATGATGTTAATGCTTCTCTTATCCATGAGGCGGCAATCGGAAAAATTGCGGGCGAGCAGATAACAAAACTTATGACGCTTGGCCTTTCTTATGAAGAGGCGGAAGCTCAAATCGTAAAAGGTTTCCTCAAATAAAAAATATCGGCGGACAGCATATTTTATATGCTTGTCCGCCTGTTTTTTATTTAGATATGGCTATATTAACGCAGAAAACGCACTACGTAATAATTGCAACGTGGAATTATAAATCTCTCTTCTAATAGCAAAAAGAGGTGTTGACTTTTAAAAATGTGCGTGGTAAAATACTGGCAATTAATGGTAGTTGCAGTTATGTCAAAGACAGAGCGAGACGAAAGTTTCCCTCTGTCTTTTTTGTTTGTAACGCATAAATATTCATTTAAAAGGAGAATTTAAAATGCCCAAAACAAAGTTTCAGGAAGTTGTATTCACGGTAATCATGGTAATCGTTATGGTCTATGCAATGATTTGCTATAATGTGGCAATATCAATGGGCGGTATGCAGAACAAGGTGTTTGTTGCCGCACTGAGTGAACTGCCAATAATGGGGGCAATAGGTTTTGTGCTTGATACTTTTATTGCAGGTCCCCTTGCGAAAAAATGCGCTTTTAAGATTGTTGACCCCCAGAAGGACAGACCGTTCTTCATAATTCTTGCAATATCAGTATTTTCCGTTTTGTTTATGTGCCCTATGATGAGTTTTGCCGCCGCGATTCTTTTTAACGGCGGTTTTAATTCGGAGATAGTTGCCACTTGGATAGGGCTGACAGTTAAAAATTTTCCCATGGCTTTTTTCTGGCAGCTATGTGTTGCAGGGCCGCTTGTAAGATTTATTTTTTCAAAGATATTCCGCACAAAAGCAAAGGCAGCTAATGATTAATGTTTGTGCCAAAAGCGGCGCAAAAAAGAAAACCCGTGTCAGCTTTAACTGACACGGGGATTTTTTGTTATTATAAAACTCAGTCAACCTTAATTTCGTGAACCCAGCCTTCGGGGCCTTCAACAGTGCCCATCTGGATACCCGTAAGAGTATCGTAAAGCTTCTTGATAACGGGACCCATTTCTTCCATTCCGCTCGGGAAACAGATCTCCTTGCCGTGGTCAACAATCTTGCCAACGGGGCTGATAACAGCCGCTGTGCCGCAAAGTCCGCACTCAGCAAAATCCTTAACCTCTTCAAGAGCAACTTTTCTGTGCTCCACTTTCATGCCAAGAATGTGCTCTGCAACATAGCAGAGTGAACGTCTTGTGATTGATGGCAGAATTGAACCTGATTTAGGAGTTACAACAGTGCCGTCCTTTGTGATGAACAGGAAGTTTGCGCCGCCTGTTTCCTCAACATAAGTTCTTGTAGCGGCGTCAAGATACATATTCTCGTCATAACCCTCTTTATGAGCTTCAACAATTGCGTGAAGGCTCATTGCGTAGTTAAGACCTGCTTTGATATGGCCTGTGCCGTGCGGTGCGGCTCTGTCATAATCGCAAACGCGGATAGTGATCGGCTTTGCGCCGCCCTTAAAATAGGGTCCTACCGGTGTGCAGAAAATTCTGAACTGATATTCGTCAGCAGGCTTTACGCCGATTACGGGGTTTGAGCCGAACATATACGGGCGAATATAAAGTGTTGCGCCTGAGCCGTAGGGCGGTACCCATGCGGCATTTGCCTTTACTACTTTTTCAACTGCCTCAACAAATTTATCCTCAGGATAAACCGGCATTTCAAGTCTTTCAGCAGAAGCTTTAAGACGTGCCGCGTTAAGATCGGGGCGGAAGCAGACTATTCTGCCGTCCTCTGTTGTATATGCTTTAAGTCCTTCAAATACTGACTGAGAGTACTGAAGAACGCCTGCGCATTCATTCATTGTGATATTGGGGTCGGATGTGAGAACGCCGTCGTCCCATTTGCCGTCCTTATAGTTAGACACGAATCTGGCGTCGGTGGGCATATATCCGAAGCCGAGATTTGACCAGTCGATATTTTTCTTTTCCATAAAAAAGACTTCTTTCTTCAGAATTTATTGTAATAATTTTACTACCATTATCCTATATTGTCAATAAAAACGAAGTGAAAACAAAAACTCTTAAACCGTAAAAATTGCGTAAATTATGGGTTTTTAAAATTTTTGTTGAGATTTTGAGATTAATATATTATTATATATCTGGAATTTTTATAAATATTATTTATTTCAGGAGGATATGTTATGAAAAATTTTTCTGATTCCGTAAAATATATAGGCGCAGATGATAAAGATCTTGACCTTTTTGAGAGCCAGTATATAGTTCCCAACGGCGTTTCTTATAATTCTTATGTAATTATTGATGATAAAATCGCCGTAATGGACACCATTGATGAGCGCAAAACTGATGAGTGGTTTGCAAATCTTGAAAAAGAGCTCGGTGGAAAAACACCTGATTATCTGGTTATCTCTCATCTGGAGCCGGATCATTCTGCAAACATCAAAAAATTTACAGAGAAGTATCCGTCAGCCGCACTTGTGGGCACGGCAAAGACTTTTGCAATGCTTCCGCAGTTCTTTGATATTGACGCTTCTGTTGAAAAAATCACCGTTAAAGAGGGCGACTGTCTTTCTCTCGGCAGCCATGAACTTACATTTATAATGGCGCCTATGGTTCACTGGCCTGAGGTTATGCTTGAGTATGAAAAAACGGAAAAGATTCTTTTCTCAGCCGATGCTTTCGGTAAATTCGGCGCGCTTGATACTGATGAGGACTGGGCTTGCGAAGCAAGGCGTTATTATTTCAACATTGTGGGAAAATACGGCGGACCTGTTCAGACTTTGCTTAAAAAAGCGGCAAATCTTGAGATTAAAACAATCTGCCCGCTTCACGGCCCCATTCTTACAGAAAATCTTGAATATTACATAAACCTTTACAACACATGGTCATCTTACCAGCCTGAAAAAGACGGTGTGTTTATTGCCTGCGCTTCTGTTTATGGCAACACAAAGAACGCCGCTCTTAAACTCAAGGAGATACTTGAGGAAAAGGGTGTTAAAGTATCTTTTTCCGATATAACAAGAGATGATATGGCAGAAGCTGTTGAGGACGCATTTAAATATTCAAAAATAGTTCTTGCCGCTTCAAGCTATGATGGTGGTGTTTTCCCGCCTATGGAAGAACTGCTCTGCCACCTCAAGGCAAAAGCATTCCAAAACAGAAAGATTGGCATTATTGAAAACGGCTCATGGGCTCCGAGTGCTGCGCGTACAATAAAAGCAGCTCTTGAGAGCATGAAGAATATATCTGTATGTGAAAATACGGTAACTGTAAAATCTGCATTTAAAGAAAGTGATGTTCCGGCGCTTGAGGCACTTGCTCAGGAAATTGTAAACGACTGATTTTGTAAGCAATTTCTCCTGAGAGAGGTGAAGTCGTGGAATCGGCTGCAGAAACACAGTTAAAAAGAAATTACGGCATAGACCTGCTTCGTATTATCTCAATGATTATGATAGTTACGCTGCATACCGTAAGGCAGGGCGGAATACTTTATTCAGCAGAGCAGGGCACGCCTTATTATACAGTTGTCTGGATAATAGAAGCACTTTGCATAGGCGCAGTAAATCTTTATGCGATGATCAGCGGTTTTGTGGGCGTAAATTCAACAAAAACACGGTTTTATAAGCTAGCGTCAATGTGGCTTCAGGTTGAATTTTACTGTATTATATCAACAATAATTATCTATTGTGTCAGCAAAGAGCCGTTTGATTTCGCAAGGCTTATTAACCGCCTTACTCCCGTTTCAACAGGCACTTACTGGTATTTTACATCATATTTTATAATGTTTTTCTTCACCCCGTTTTACAATAAACTGCTTTCTGTTTTAAACAGCAGGCAGCTTAAATATTTGGGCGTGATAATATTTGTGTTTTCATCATTTTGGCCTACTGTATGGCAGACCGATATAATGGAAGTCAACCGCGGATATTCTTTTCTTTGGCTGTCTCTGCTTTATATTCTCGGCGGAATAGCAAAAAAACTTGAACTGCACAAAAAAGTTAATCCTTATTTAATGACAGCGATTTTTGTTTTGCTTATGCTGTTAGGCGCTGGGTTCAAGTTCCTGTCTGAGAATTGCGGATGGGAAATAAATGATAATAATCTTCTTATTTCATATTATTCGGCAAATGTTTTGGCAGGCACATTTTGCCTGCTTCTTGCCGTAGCAAAAACAGATATAAAAGCAAAGATACCGATCAAGATAATCAAAACGCTTGCACCGCTCACGTTCGGCGTATATATAATCCACACAAGCGAGTATATGTGGGGCTATGTATTGAAAGACGCGTTTGAAAGTTATAATACTATAGGCACGTTTTTCATGTTGCTTGCCGTAGTAGGTACGTCGCTTGGAATATACCTCGGGTGTTCAGCTCTTGATGCAGTACGGCTTGCGCTTTTCAGACTGCTGAAAGTGGATAGATTTACAAGCAATATGGAAATAAGAATAAGATCGGCAGTAAACCGTTTTGCTAAGAAAAAAGAAAGTGTCAGTATGACGGATGAAACCTAAAAACAAAATTCTTCTTGCAGGGATAGACCTTGACGGCACCCTGCTGAGAAACGATAAAACTATCAGCTCTTTCACAGCTCAATCAATGATTAATGCCGCCCGCCGTGGTATCTGCCTTGTTCCTGTTACGGGCAGACCGCTTTCCGGAATTCCGCAGTGTGTGCTGCAGCTCGGCGTTTGCAATTACGCTGTTACAACAAACGGCGCCGTGATTACTGATCTCAGAACAAGCGAGTGCGTTTACAGCGCCCCTATTAATCACAGCAAGACCGTTCTTATAATGAAAGAACTTGATGAAGCGGGCATTTCTTATGAAGCGTTTGCGGACGGATTCGGCTATCTAAGCCCTGCTGTTATGGAAAAATATAAGCGCAAATACGAATCAACTCCCGTAGGCGATTACATCAAAGCCTCAAGGAAAGTTGTGCAGGATCCTGCTGCGGAGTTTATCAAAGGCGGAAAATGCGCAGACGAAATCTTTATCTCATGCGGCAGCAGTGCCCGGAGAGCTAAGATTGCCGGGAGGTACGAAACTGACAGTGATATTCAGTTGTGCTTTCTTGATGATACTTTTCTGGAGATAACGGCGCTTGGCGCAGACAAAGGCACGGCTTTCGGGTATTTGCGCAGTATGCTTGGCATAAATCGTGAAAACACCATTGCTTTCGGCGATAATACGAATGATGTTTCACTTGTGGAAGCGGCTGGAGTTTTTGCAGCAATGGAAAATTCCTGCGATGAATTTAAAATGCAAGCCGATATTATTGCCCCGTCGAATGAGAATGACGGCGTTGCAAAAATACTAAACAAAATTTGACAAATTATTTTATGCAAATTGCCCAAAATCATAACTTTGCTTTTCAGAATATGACGGCGAATTGTAGATTATGTATAAAAAATATTGACTTTGTTGTGCAAAAATACTAATATAGCAACTGTAAAGCTTTTTACTTTACTGAGCAATATTTTCTTAACATATAATATTTTGAAAGGATTTTTGATTATGGCAGTAAAAAAGAATGACGTTAAGCCGGCAGAAAAAAGCGTAAAAAAAGAAGCCGCAGCTCCCGTAAAAGCTGTTAAAGAAGAAAAAGCGGCAGTTAAAGCAACAGAGAAAAAGGCAGAAGAGAAGCCTGTTGAAAAGAAAGAAGAAAAGAAGGCTGCTAAACCAGCTGCAAAGAAAGAAGATAAGAAAGCTTCAGCAAAGGCTGTTGCAGAAGAAAAGCCCGCAAAGAAAGCCGCTCCCGCAAAGAAGCCTGCTAAAAAAGCTGAAAAGGCAGAAACAGAGGTTTACTTTGAGTTTGCCGGCAGACAGGTTAAGGCTGCAGATGTTACAAAGGCTGTTGAGGCTGCCTGCAAAGCAAACGGTGTAAAGAGCGCTGATGTAAAGGGCGTTAAGGTATATGTAAAGGCAGAGGATAACGCTGCTTACTATGTACTTGCTAACGGCGAATCAGGCAAGATCGATTTATAATCTGAAAAATATATTATAAATTTTAGAAAATCCGCTTTGCGTGTTTTGCGCAGAGCGGTTTTTTATTTTGAAAACACACAGCAATTTGTTTTGCTGCCCGCTTGTCGGAGTGTTTTAGAGAACCTAAAAAAAGCAAGTCCGCAGTCTGCGGAAAGTGCGCCGGTATTCAACTATTCGATTGATTATGTGTATGAATTATGTTAGAATATAGAAAACGTAAAGAAAGATGTGCTGTTTATGGATAATGGTAATAAAAAGAAACTTGCGGGTGTTATTGTGCCCGTTGTGCTTGCCGTGCTTGTTATATGCGGTTTTGCTGTCAGCGGTCATATCACTAAAAATATGGACAGTGAAATGCCTACTGCGCAAACCACTTCAGAAGTTACAACTCAGGCAACAACAAATGCCGTATCAAGTGTTTCTCTTGTTGCGGTGGGAGATAATCTTATTCACAACACACTTATCAGCGCAGGTGAGCAGGAGGACGGCTCGCTTGACTACTCGTCATTTTACGAAAACATAAAAAACGATATTTCATCAGCCGATATTGCCGTAATAAACCAGGAAACGATTCTCGGCGGAAGTGAATTTGAATACACAGGTTATCCTGTATTTAATTCACCTTGGGAGATAGGCACGGCGGCTATAGATGCGGGCTTTGATATATTTACCTGCGCCACCAATCATTCGCTTGATAAAGGATATGCAGGCATTGAGCAGGAATGTGCGTTCTTTGACCAGCATCCGGAGGTTGTTCATGTAGGTACTAATGACAGCGAAGAGGACTATAATTCCATAATCTATTATGAGAAAAATTCCATACGTTTCGCAATCCTCAATTACACATACGGCACAAACGGTATTCCGATTCCCGAGAGTTCGCCGTGGTGTGTCAATATGATGGATAAGGAAAAGATAACAGCCGATGTTAATGCCGCAAAACAGAATGCGGATGTAATCATTGTATTTCCTCACTGGGGAACGGAAAACAGCACTTCGGTTTCCGATTATCAGCGTGAATATGTACAGCTTTTCTCAGATCTCGGCGTTGATATTGTTATCGGCACACATCCTCATGTGCTTCAGCCTGTAGAATGGGTGGAGAATGAAACAACAGGCAAAAAAATGCTTGTCTATTATTCGCTTGGTAACTTTATTTCTCATCAAACCAGTCTCAATCAGCTCTGCGGAGGCATGGCTGAGATAAAGATTGAAAAGAAAAATGGTGAAATTTCTATAACCTCCGCAAAACTTGTGCCTGTTGTTTGCTGGTATAAGTCATCAGGAGATAAATATGAGTTTTCTGTTTATAAGCTTTCTGATTATACCGATTCAATCGCAGATTCACACGCGCAGAGGTCAAACGGCGCAACTCCCGATTATTTCAGGGAATACGCCTCGGATATTGTAAGCGACGAATTCCTGGATATGGGATGATTGTAAAAAATGCACAAATGAACAGATTTTTCAATGTGTAAAAATTACAAGTCAAACAAAATTGAAAAAAAGCATTGACTTTTCGTGGATCGAAAAATATAATGATATTGTATTCAGAACAAAGGCGTTCCGGAGTTTTTCGGAATGCCTTTTTATTTTTTTTATGAGGAGTATTGATTATGAGCAAGCTTACTAAAGAAGATATCTTGAGAGACGCAAAAGAGAAAAACGTTGAATTCGTAAGACTGCAGTTTACAGATGTTTTCGGTCTTATGAAAAATGTGGCAGTAACCGTTTCTCAGCTTGAAAAAGCACTTGATAACGATTGTATGTTTGACGGTTCTTCTATTGATGGCTTTGTAAGAATTGATGAGTCTGATATGTATCTTCATCCGGACCTTGATTCATGGGCTATCTTTCCTTGGAGAACTTTCGGCGGAAAAACAACAGGCCGTCTTATTTGCTCAGTTTATATGGCAGACAACAAGACCCCGTTTATGGGAGATCCCAAAAATGTACTTGATAAGGTAATTAAAGAAGCAAACGAAATGGGCTTCGGCTTCAATGTTGGCCCTGAACTTGAGTTTTTCCTTTTCAAGCGTGACGAAGAAGGCAACCCCACTACAGAGCTTACCGATGCCGGCGGATATTTCGATCTTAATCCTAATGACGCAGGTGAAAACTGCCGCCGTGATATTTGCCTTGCTCTTGAAGATATGGGTTATGAGATTGAGGCGTCTCACCACGAGGTTGCTGAATCACAGCATGAGATAGACTTCAGATTTGATGATGTTATGACTACTGCGGACAGAGTTATGACTTTCAAGCACGTTGTTAAGACATACGCAACAAAGCATGGTCTTCACGCAACATTTATGCCGAAACCGATTTACGGCATTAACGGCTCCGGTATGCATACCAACATGAGCCTTTTCAGACTTGAAGACGGTTCCAATGCTTTTGATGATCCGTCTGATGAGCGCGGCCTTTCAAAGACTGCTTATCAGTTTATAGCAGGTATTATGAAACACGTTAAAGGCATTGCGGCTTTTTCAAACCCAACCGTAAACTCTTATAAAAGACTTGTTCCCGGTTATGAGGCTCCTTGCTATTTGACATGGTCTTCATCAAACCGCTCAGTTCTTGTAAGAATTCCCGCGGCACGCGGCAAAGGAACCCGTGTTGAGCTTCGCTGCCCCGATCCTACCTGCAATCCTTATCTTGAAATGGCTCTTTGCCTTGCAGCAGGCCTTGACGGTATTAAAAAAGGCATGACCCCTCCCGAGCCGGTTGATTACAATGTTTTCGACCTTACTGCAGAGGAATTGAAAAAAGAAAAGATCGATTGCCTGCCCGGCAGCCTTATCGAAGCTGTTTATGCAGCAGAGGCTGATCCGTTCATTAAGGAAACTCTCGGAGATCATGTATTCGATGCTTACATCGAAGGAAAGAAAAACGAGTGGGATGAGTACAGAACTCAGGTTTCACAGTGGGAAGTTGACAGATATCTTAAAAAGTAACTTAACCCTCTCTTTGGCAGAAATGCCTTTATAGGTCGGTGTGTTAAATCCGCACCGGCCATATAGAATGCATAACGGCGTGCATTGCGATGATGCAATGCGCGCCGTTTTTTATATAAATTTATAGGAGGAGTATATTATGACAAACATACTTGAAGTAGTACAAAACGAAGTATACGGCGTCTGGTATCTTGTAGGCGCCGCTCTGGTTTTCTTCATGCAGTGCGGCTTTGCAATGGTGGAAACCGGCTTCACAAGGGCGAAAAACGCAGGTAACATAATAATGAAAAACCTGATGGATTTCTGTATCGGTACGCCGATGTTTCTGTTGCTTGGTTTTTCGCTTATGCTCAGTGAAGATTATGTAATGGGTCTGATAGGTGTTCCCAATTTGGGAATATTTACGGATTACGCAAATTTTGACTGGTCTAATTTCGTTTTCAACCTTGTTTTTTGTGCTACTGCGGCTACTATTGTTTCAGGCGCAATGGCAGAAAGAACAAAGTTCAGCGCTTACTGCGTATACAGCGCGGTTATCAGTGCTGTCATCTATCCGATTGAGGCGGGATGGATATGGAATTCAGAAGGCTGGCTCGCTAAACTCGGCTTCCACGATTTCGCAGGCTCCTGTGCTATCCACATGGTTGGCGGTATAACCGCATTTATCGGCGCTGCTATCGTAGGGCCTCGTATAGGCAAATATGTTAAGGATAAGAAGACTGGCAAGACGGTTGCAAAAGCTATTCCCGGCCACAGCCTAACTCTTGGTGCTTTGGGCGTATTTATTCTTTGGTTTGCATGGTATGGTTTCAACGGCGCTGCGGCTAAGAGTGTTGATTCTCTTGCATCCATCTTCCTCACAACCACATGCGCTCCTGCCATTGCAACGTGTGTTACAATGCTGTTTACATGGATCAAAAACGGAAAACCCGATGTTTCAATGTCATTAAACGGCTCACTCGCCGGCCTTGTTGCGGTAACAGCAGGATGTGATGTTGTAGACGCTCTCGGCTCATGTATTATAGGTGCTGTTTCAGGTATCCTTGTTGTTGTTGCGGTTGAGGTTGTCGATATAAAGATCAAGGTAGACGATCCCGTAGGCGCTGTTGCAGTTCACTGCTGTAATGGTATATGGGGCACTGTTGCTGTAGGTCTGTTCTCAACACAGGGTGGTCTGTTCTACGGCGGCGGTTTCAGACTTTTGGGCGTTCAGCTTTTGGGCGTGGTTTCCGTTGCGGCATGGACTATCGTTACTATGACTATCGTATTCTTTATCATCAAAAAGACTATTGGTCTGCGAGTTTCAAGTGAAGAGGAAATCAAGGGTCTTGATGCAACAGAACATAATCTTCCCTCAGCTTATGCGGACTTTATGCCTGCGCTTGCAATTGCAGGAGGCTCTGCGGCTGACACGGCAGAGGTTCATCAGGCTGTTTCAGTTGAAAAAGCGGTTCCGGTAGAATCTTATACAGCAAATACAAATGAAAGCGGAAAGCTTACAAATGTTGTAATGATCTTCAACCCCACAAAGCTTGAAGCAGTTAAGGAAAGCATGAACGAAATCGGCGTAACCGGTATGACGGTTACAAATGTTATGGGATGCGGTGTTCAGAAAGGCCATAAAAAGATGTACCGAGGAATTGAGATAGAAGAACTCAGCCTCAATCCTAAGATGAAACTTGAAATGGCGGTTTCAAAAGTTCCTGTTTCAACTGTTATAGATGCGGCGCGCAAGGCGCTGTATACAGGCAATATAGGAGACGGAAAGATATTCCTTTACGATATTGAAGATGTTGTAAAAGTAAGAACGGGAGAAACGGGAGTTGCGGCGCTTCAGGGCGAAGCAGACCTTGAAAACGACTGATAGAATAATTTAGCTTAAAGGCTCATTGAGCTCAGCATCATCCTAAAAAATCAATATGGTGCACCGCATATGATGAGGTACAAAAAATCAAGGCGGAGTCAACAGACTCTGCTTCGATTTTTAATTTCTATTTACTTTTGAAATATAAGTATCTATTACGGTGCTTTGAAGCGGCGTCAGAAAGATTCGCGGTGAGGGATGAATTTATTTTGTTTGATGACAGCCATATTGTTTTCTCATATCAAAAAACAGCTGAATAAGGCTTTTATAATACGGAATAAATACGCCGTCATCTATCATTTTGTTTATTTTTTCTAATGCTGCCCATTTAACGTCCTGCACTTCTTCATACTGCAAAACTAAATCATTTATGTTGATTTCTTTTCAATTAAGTAAACATCGTCAAAGCCTTCATTGAAATTTATTGTTAAATGAGGCTGAACGTCTTGAAGATCAATTTTTAATCCTATTTCTTCAAACAATTCTCTTTCAATAGCCGTTTGGCTTGATTCTCCGGATAACGCGCTTCCTCCTACTGTTATATCCCACATATTCGGCCATCCTGATTTAAACGGCTGTCTTTGTTGAATTAACATTTCGTCTTTTGAATTAAAAATGCAAGCATGAACTACAAGGTGGTAAGCGCCTTTTTTAAATTTTTTCCCTCTCACCATTGTTTTGTTAGTCTTTGTTTTATCTCTGTTGTATATATCCCATAATTCCATATAACACTCCGAACCAGTATAAACGGTTATGAAAGCCTGAGGGCATAACGCCCTTATCTATTTATTAAATTCGTTAACGTATCAAGAATATATGGCTTCCTCACTTTTTGTTATGACTGGGCAGAGCCGTACATAACATCGGGATAGTCGGTCATGATGCAGTCTGCTCCTATTGAACTCAGATAGTCAAAATCATCTTTGTCATTAATAGTCCAGTACTGCACCGCAATACCGTGCTCGTGCGCATAGTTTATAACTTGAGCAGTACCGAGGTTTGCAATCATGCGGTAAGGCATGCTGTAAGGAATCTGCAGCGCAATGTAATTTGCCTCAAAATTATCGTCATTTCTGAGTACGGCAGAGTAGAATTCAAGCACCTCATTGATAGTAGCACTGCGGTATAGATTGGGGTAGTTTTCATCGGCATGTATTGAAACTTCCTCTTTGAATGTGCCGAAGATAACACGGTCAAGCAGATCTTTTTCCTCAAGTATAGTATAAAGAACGTCAAGCGCTTTTTTCCCGAGCTCTTCGCCGTTTTTGATTTCTATTATATAATTGTATGTGCCGCCGCCTACATCTTCTAAGTAATCAAGCACTTCTTCAACGCGCACGATTTTAAGATCGTCCGGAACCTCTTCTCCTCTCAGATCTGCATAAGGCATTTCGCCGTTTTCATTTTCAAATTTTGCGCCCATGTTGAGCATTCTGAGCTCCTCGTATGTTTTATCCTCTGGGCGTATTTCTTTTTCTCCGAAAACCGTTTCGCTGTCAGATGTTCTGTCCAGAGTATCGTCGTGAAGCAGAACAAGTACGTTGTCTTTTGTGATATGAAGATCAAATTCAAACCAGTCAACGGTAAAATTCTCGTTTTCGGCACAGTTTTTAAATGCCATCATGGTTTCCTCAGGCATAATTCCGCCGCCGCTTCTGTGGGCGCTTATCTGGGTATTGCCGTCTGAGGCAACAAACGGGTTGTCAGTTTCATATGCAATAACATCCTCTGAGTCAGAGCGGTAACCCATGGAGATTATTTCTCCTGCGGCAAATACGGCAATAACGCATATAACGGCAATCAGCGCTTTAACAGCGCGCGGTATTTTTTTCTTTTTGCTTTCGGTCATTGTTACCAGATCCTTCCTAATAAGATAATTATAAACTGATTATAAATTTTATGAATAATTCCGTCAAATTTCATGATTTAAAAAAGCACAAACCGCTGTAACCATAGAAAACGGTTTTTTTATTGATAGTTGCCAAAAACATTATCTTTAATTTTTTTAATTGCAAAATAAATTGTAAAAAATTAACAAATAAATTTTGCTTTTGTGAAATTTTCTATATATGCGCTTATTACGCGCGCGATTTTTTTATAAAATGATGAAAATGTATGAATTTCATTGTAAACAGCATTTTTTAGCCGTATAATTGCAATGTGAAAAACTTCTGAAGGAGGAGTTTCAATGCTTAAAGAAGGGCAGGTAAGAATTCCGTCCGGCTGCGCTATCGCAGCTATAATAGACAGAAAAGGCGGAAAGATTAACGGTTCTGAAATTATCAAATCAATTGCGCTTATGCATGACCGCTCAAACGGACTCGGAGGCGGCTTTGCCGCTTACGGAATTTACCCCGAACATGCGGACGACTACGCTTTTCATGTATTCTATGAAAGCGCTGCTGCAAAAAATGAGTGCGAAGATTTTTTATTCAAGCACTTCAATGTTGATGTGTCTGAAAAAATACCCACCAAAAAGGTGGAATCTATTGCGAACGGGCCTGATATATGGCGCTATTTCGCAAAGCCAAATAAAGTAAGAATGAAAGAAGCACGCATGGACGAGGAGGAGTATACCGTTCAGTGCGTAATGCGTGTAAACCAGCATATTGACGGCGCTTTCATATTCTCAAGCGGCAAAAATATGGGCTGTTTTAAAGCCGTAGGTTTCCCCGAAGATGTAGGCGAGTTTTATATGCTTGATCAGTATGACGCCTATCTTTGGACTGCTCACGGCAGATTTCCCACAAATACTCCCGGCTGGTGGGGAGGCTCTCACCCGTTCAATATTCTGGATTGGTCAATAGTACACAACGGCGAAATATCTTCCTATGATGCAAACAGGCGTTACATAGAGCAGTTTGGCTATGTGTGCACAATGCAGACTGATACTGAGGTAATCACATATCTGTTTGATCATCTTATCCGCCATCACGGACTTCCCATTGAGGTTGCGGCAGATGTTCTCACTGCTCCTGAGTGGGACGAGATAGACAGAATGGATCACGAAAGAAAAGAGTATTTTACAACTCTGCGCTCAATTTACAGCGCGGCGCTTGTAAACGGCCCGTTTTCCGTTATACTCGGCTCAAACAAGGGCCTTCTTGCTATTAATGACCGCCTTAAACTTCGTTCGCTCACAGCGGCAACAAAGGGCACAAGGGCTTATTTTGCGTCTGAGGAATCTGCAATCAGAATTATTTGCCCTGATCCTGAAAAGGTTTGGTCAGTAAGCGGAGCAGAGCCTGTTTTCGTTCCGCTTGAGCTTGATGAAAAGGAGGGCGGCGAAAAATGATTAATTATATTCCAAGAAGATTTACGATTGTAAGGGATAAAGACCTTTGCATAAATTGCGGCTGCTGTGTAAGGCAGTGCGCCAATGAGTGCCATTTTTTCTCTCCTAAAGACGGTGAAACAGTTGTTTCAAAGTCAGACGCATGCGTAGCCTGCCACAGGTGTGTAGATCTTTGCCCTACCGGTGCTCTCAGAATAGAAAAATATGTGTGTGATTACAGGGAAAACGCAAACTGGACTCCGGATTATCAGCAGGAGATATGCCGCCAGGCAAACACAGGCTCAACCCTGCTTTCCGCAATGGGCAACCCCAAGCCGTTTCCCATTTATTGGGATAAGATTCTGCTGAACGCATCACAGGTTACAAACCCGTCTATAGACCCCCTCAGAGAGCCTATGGAAATACGCACGATCCTTGGCAGAAAGCCCGATAAAATGGTGGTTGAGAAAAAGGGCAAATCCTTAACAAAGATGCCGCCGCAGGTGGTTCTTGAAACACCCATTATGTTTTCGGCTATGTCATTCGGCTCTATCAGCCTTAACGCTCAGAAATCACTTGCCATGGCGGCAAAAGAGCTCGGCACCGTGTTCAACACAGGTGAGGGCGGTCTCCACAGTGAATTGAAGGAATACGGCAAATATGCAGGCGTTCAGGTAGCATCGGGACGTTTCGGTGTATATAAAGATTATCTTCTTAATTCAAAATTTATAGAAATAAAGATAGGTCAGGGCGCTAAGCCCGGTATCGGCGGTCATCTGCCCGGTGAAAAGGTAAATGTTGAGGTTTCAAATGCCAGAATGATTCCCGTCGGATCGGACGCTATTTCTCCTGCTCCGCACCACGATATTTATTCAATTGAGGATCTGCGCCAGCTTATCTGGTCATTAAAGCAGGCAACAAACGGCGAAAAGCCCGTTTCAGTTAAAATTGCCGCAGTTCACAATATTGCCGCCATCGCTTCCGGTGTTGCCAGAGCGGGCGCGGATATAGTTGTAATAGACGGCTTTAGAGGAGGTACGGGCGCCGCTCCCACAAGAATAAGGGATAATGTAGGTATTCCTATTGAACTTGCGCTTGCGTCCGCAGACCAAAGGCTGCGTGATGAGGGTATTCGTTCAAATGTTTCTCTTGTTGCCGCAGGTTCATTCCGTTGCTCTGCTGATATAGTTAAGGCAATAGCTCTGGGTGCCGATGCGTGCTATATTGCGTCCGCCGCTCTTATTGCTATGGGCTGCCATATGTGCCAGACCTGCAATACGGGCAAGTGCAACTGGGGTATTGCAACTCAGCGTCCCGATCTTACAAGAAGACTCAATCCTGAGATCGCTCACCAGCGTGTAATAAACCTTGTTAACGCGTGGAACCATGAGATAAAGGAGATAATGGGCGGAATGGGCATTAACTCCGTCGATTCTCTGCGCGGAAACAGACTTATGCTCAGAGGTCTCGGCTTAAATGAAAAAGAGCTTGAAATACTCGGTATCAAGCACGCCGGAGAATAAGGAGGGGTTACAGTTGAAAAAAGTTTTTGCTCGTGAAAATCTTTGTGTTAACTGCCGCCTTTGCGAGGTTTACTGCAAAACGGCTCACAGTAAATCAAAGGATATAGTAACGGCGTTTAAAGAGGAAGATCCCGCTCCGGTTGCAAGGATCTCTGTTTACGGGGGCAGGGAAGCTTCCGTTGCCGTAAACTGTCGCCATTGTGACGACCCCGCCTGTGTAAAGGCGTGTATCACCGGCGCAATGCATAAGGATAAGAAAACGGGTATAGTATCCGTTGATGAAAATAAATGTATCGGATGTATGACATGTCTTGCCGTATGTCCCGTAGGCTGTATAAAGCCCGGAAATATCGCATTCAAGTGCGATCTTTGCGGCGGCGAGGAGCCTGCCTGCGTTAAGAACTGCCCCAACCGCGCTCTTGTTTGGGTAGAAACCGGAGGTGAGCAGAAATGAAGTATGTTATCATAGGTGCTTCCGCCGCAGGACTTGCCGCGGCTCAGCAGATAAGAGTAACAGACAGCGACGGTGAGATAACGGTGCTTACAAGAGAAGCGTATCTGCCGTACAGCCGCCCTTCAATAAGTTATCTGCTCAAGGGAACGGTTGAAGAAAAAAAGATGTTCCTTAAAAAACCGCAGTATTATTCAGAGAACAATATAAATATAGTTACGAGCGCTGAAGTGACTAAAATAGACAGGGAAAAGAAAGTTGTTAAGGCGGGCAGAAAAGAATATGCGTATGACAAACTCTGTATCGCCGCAGGCTCAAAGCCGTTTGTTCCGCCTGTTGAAAATGCTGACGGGTGTAAAAATGTGTTCACTTTTCTTGACCTTGCAAGCGCAAAAGCACTCAAAAAAACTGTAAACAAAAAAACAAAGGCTGTTGTTATCGGCGCCGGACTTATAGGAATGAAAGCCGCAGAGGGACTTTCAAAAGTTTGCGAAAGCGTACATGTTGCGGAACTTTCCCCTCGTGTGCTGCCGTCAATACTTGATGAAAAAAGCGCTGTCTTTGTAAAAAAATATCTTGAGGAGCACGGAGGACTTTCATTCCATCTTCAGGATACGGTTGTAAAGGCAAATGTAAAAGGCGGATGCGTTAAATCCGTACTGCTCAAAAGCGGTAAAAAACTTGACTGCGATGTGCTCGTTATAGCGGTAGGCGTACGCCCTGAAACTGCTCTTGCCGAAAAGGCGGGGCTTGAGGTTAACAGGGGTATAATCGTAGACCAGAAAACCATGCAGACAAGTGATGAGAATATCTATGCCGCAGGCGACTGCACTGTTTCAGTTGATATGCTTGACGGCTCAAATAAGATAATTGCCCTTTGGCCGAACGCAGTTTATCAGGGAATGGCGGCAGGCTCGCATATGGCGGGCGGCAGCCTTGATATGGGCGGAGCGTACAGTGTAAACGCAATTGATTTTTACGGCTTGCGTATTTGCACCTGCGGACTTATAAATGCTCAGGGTGAGCAGTATTACGACAGAATTAAAACAGGCGGCAATTCATATAAACGCCTTATATTCGAAGGTTCAAGGCTTGTTGGTTTCGTGCTTATCAATTCAAGCGAAAACGCGGGTATTTATACAAGTCTTGTATCAAATAAAATTGACCTGAGTAATCTTGAGGGCGATATTATGGAAACACCGTCGCTCTTCCTTTTCAACAAGGAAACAAGAACTCAGAAGCTGACGGGAGGTATTGCCTTATGAGCATTGAAGCAGGACTTCAGAGATACGAAACGGTAAATGATCTTATAAAGGCTGAGCTTTCCTCAAAAAATAAGGTAACGGTTAAAGACGTTAACGGCCAGCGATACATTGGCTGTGCGCTTGATGCCGGCAAGACTATTGAAGTTCACGGTACTCCGGGAAATGATCTTGCCTGCTACCTTAACGGCGGAAAGATAGTTGTTTACGGCAGCGGACAGGATGCAGTAGGCAACACAATGAACGGCGGCGAGATAATTATTCACGGGCACAGCGGAGATGCACTTGGCTACGGCATGAGAGACGGCTGTATTTATGTGCGTGACAATGTTGCCTGCCGCGGCGGTATCCATATTAAGGAATTTGAGGCGATGAAGCCCGTTATAGTAATAGGGCAGAATGCCGGCTCGTTTTTAGGCGAATACATGGCGGGCGGCACGATCGTTCTTTTAGGTTTGGGCTTAAAACGCGGCGAAAAGCTGTTCGGCACACACTGCGCTTCAGGTATGCACGGCGGCAAGATATTTGTTCGCGGCGCATTTCCTAAAGAAAATCTTTCTGCAAATATTAAAGTTTCATCACTTACAAAAGAGGATGAAAAAGAGCTTGACGGCTATGTAAAAAAATACTGCAAATATTTCGGGGCTGATTATAAAGATATAATGTCTAAGCCGTTTAAAAAGCTTTCACCGGCAACTTCAAGGCCGTACGCAAATCTTTATACGCCTAATTGATAAAAAACGGGAGCGTTAATCTATGTTCAACAGTATTCACGAGGAATGCGGAGTTTTCGGAATATTTGAAAATAAAACTACTCATGTTGCAAGGTCTGCATATCTTGCGCTTTATGCGCTTCAGCACCGCGGTCAGGAAAGCTGCGGCATAGCCGTTAATGATGACGGGGTTTTTTCCCACCATCGCGGAGACGGTCTTGTGCCTGATGTTTTCACCAAGGAAAAGCTTGAGGCACTCGGAATGGGAAATATGGCTATAGGCCATGTGCGTTACTCAACAACGGGCGGCAAGAATCACAATAATATTCAGCCGCTTGTAATACGGCATATTAAAGGTAATCTTGCAGTTGCCCACAACGGCAATCTTGTAAACGCCGCAGAACTCAGAAAGGGTTTTGAACTCGGCGGAGCTATATTCCACGGTACTTCCGATACGGAATCAATAGCTTATTCGATTGTAAGGGAGCGCCTTACAAGCAAAAGCACTGAAGAAGCTATATCCAAGGTTATGAACCACCTTAGAGGTGCTTATTCCTGCGTTGTAATGACGGCAACAAAGCTGATTGCTTTCAGGGATCCTATGGGATTTCGTCCGCTCTGTCTGGGGCAGACTGATGACGGCGCATATGTTGTGGCATCAGAATCCTGCGCGCTTGATACAATAGGCGCAAAGTTTATCAGGGATATTAAAGCGGGAGAAATACTGACTATCAGTATGTCAGGGCTGAGTTCAGATACTTCTCACTGTTCTGAAAAGCCGTGCGGGCTGTGCGTTTTTGAATATATCTATTTTGCCCGTCCCGATTCAGTTATTGAGGGCGCTTCTGTTCAGCGTGCAAGAATAAAAGCGGGCGAGTTCTTAGCAAAGGAAAGTCCCGTTGACGCCGATATAGTTATAGGCGTTCCCGATTCGGGGCTTGATGCCGCTCTCGGTTATTCAAATGAAAGCGGAATACCTTACGGGATAGGCTTTATCAAAAACAAATATATTGGCAGAAGCTTTATTCAGCCAAGCCAGGATATGCGTGAAGATGCCGTAAGAATAAAACTCAATGTAGTTAAAGAAAATATAAAGGGCAAGCGAGTTATAATGATAGACGATTCAATCGTGCGCGGCACAACAAGCGCAAGAATCGTAAGCCTGCTCCGCGAGGCGGGCGCAAAAGAAGTGCATGTGCGCATATCATCGCCGCCTTTTAAATTCCCCTGTTATTTCGGCACGGATGTTGACAGCCGTGATAATCTTATTGCCTGCAAGTACAACTCCGCAGAGGAGATTGCTCAGGTAATAGGGGCTGATTCTCTTGCATATCTTTCCGTAGAGGCAACACACCACCTTGCGGAAAATACGGGCATGGGGTTCTGTGACGGCTGCTTTACGGGCAATTATCCCGTTGAAGTTCCCAAGGAACAACCCAAGGATAAATTTGAAACAAAGCTTAACAGATTTTCTCAGTATTATCAGGTGCTTGACTGATTTACAGCAATAATGATTAATTTTAAATCAGCACTTGACTAATCATTAAAAATATAGTAAATTATATGGGCGGAAATAATCCGCTCTGTATGCAGATGTGTCCGAGCTGGCCGAAGGAGCACGATTGGAAATCGTGTAAACGGCGAACACCGTTTCAAGGGTTCAAATCCCTTCATCTGCGCCAAGAAAACCCCGAATATCGCATGGTTTAGCGGTATCCGGGGCTTTATTTTTTGAAAATTTTCAATTGTTTTAAATTCACCTAAAAGAACACTCTGCATCTGCAGCGTGTTCTTTTTATACTTTAAATTTAATTTTTGGCTTTTTTATTTAAACAGTTTTCACCTGTAAGTTTATTCATAACAAGACCATATACTATGATTGCATTAATTTTAAAAACAGCTTTTTTATTCTGTTAGAGAGTATGAATTTAGAATTTTTGCACAGCCATTACAGTTTTCATTTTATACATATTAATTGACCTATTTCTGATCCTCTATAAGATGTTTGAATAACATGAAACGAAAAACAAAACTCTAAACAGCTGTTATCTACTTCTATGTTGTTTTAAATAACACCAAATAACGTTTACTTGAGTAATATTTGAATGACATTTGATAAAACATAAAAACTAATTGTTATTTAACTCTCTGATTAACAATTTGGGTAAGCCGATTATTTTAAACTGCTCCAAGTCAGAGCCGGATATTTCTCGCGGCTTATATTCTGGATTTATAGGATAAAGCTTTATTGCTTCCTTTTTGTATTCTACTTTTTTTAATGTTGCATACTCACCGTCATATATTACGGCAGCAATATCACCGCTTTCATTTAAACAGTTTTGTTTTAATATAAGTACTTTATCGCCTTTTTGGTATAACGGATACATAGAATCTCCCTTAACGGAGAGTACAAAAAAGTTTTCAGGATTTCTGCCTTTAAGATAAGAAAAAGGTATTTCCACAGTATCTCCGCTCCAGTCTTCCAATGCGATATTTTCATAGCCTGCCGCTATTTCGCCGATAACAGGAAATTTAACAGTACTTATTGAAATATCAGGAGACTTTAGATTTGATGGTTCTGATTGTGTATTGTTACTCCAACCCATCAAATATTCTGGGGTAGTATGAAGTATTCTTGAAAGCGGTTCTAAAACTTCAGTAGGAAACTTTTTTATATCTTTGCTTTCATATCTGTAAATGGTTGCAGGAGAAAGTTTTAGTTGTTCAGCAACATATTCAGCAGAAAGTCCCAATTCTTTTCGTCTTTGTTTGATTCTTTCATTTATTTCCATACTATCACCGATCCTTTAAAAGAATATAACACATATATTGCAAAAATGCAATAAGGTTTTTTGAAAAAATGCAAAAATGCAAAAAAACTCTTGACAACTCGCAATAATGCGAGTATATTTATTTCAGGAGGTGCGTGTTTTGAACATGGAAATACTTGACTATGTAATGAAGAAAAACAATGTTTCAGATATTGAAATCGCAAATTTACTTAGTATTGATGAAAATACTTGGCTCAGAAAAAGGATTAATCCTAACGAAATTGAAATTGCTGAAGTTGAAAAAATTGTTGAATATTTAAATCTTGACAATAAAATTGCGAAATGTATTTTTTTGCCTTGACACTCGCAAAAATGCAAGAAAGATTGATGCGCATACACATTAATATGTTTTTTATTATTTTTACAAATTAACATAGCTATACAGATAAATATAATTCCAATGCTAATGATAAAATATTTTGTTTTGATTAATGTACATTTTGAAATCTCATATACAAATTGCAATATTCTGTAGAACATAGAAAATTTCGAGAAAATAGTTGCAAAACCACTTGATTAGGAGGAATACGATGTCATTGAAGGAAGATTGTGTTTTCTTGCAAATACATAAAAACGGTAGTTTCAAAAGTTGTATAGCGCTTGAAGAAATGATTTGTTTAAAAAAGAAATGCCCATTTTATAAAGATTTCGAAAAAGCAAAAAAAGATATTAAAAAATACGGATTTCGTAAAAAGATAAAATGAATAAGTATATGTAATATAATCTGGTTACATTGTTTAAAATTCGTTATAGGTTTGTCATATTTGCAGTTTGCTGATTTAATTTAATCTTTAATATATAAATGAAATATGGTGTGAATTCAAAAGTTTGATTTCTTTTTAATAGAAAGGAAGCAATATTATTTAAAATAGTTTTCGCAAGATTAAAAAAATAAGCAAATTACGAAAACTTTCAAGTAATTCGCCTTTTGTTGGGTTAAAAATATGCGAAAAAGCTGGCTATATATTGACATTTAATTTTATATTGCATCAATCTCAAATCAAAATTTTATAAAACGACTATTGTTTAGATAAAAAATTAGATTTAATTCAAGGAGGATGAGTTAATGGAATTAAGTTTTCTTGAAACCTATCAAAGTAAAGTGCGACAATTAGGACTGTTGCGTGGGGAATTAAAATCAGAATACATGAAAGAGATTGATTCATCGCATATAGCAACTCAGTCTGGCAGCGATGATTTGAAGGATGTTTTTGCTTGTCGGTCCGCAGAAATGAAAGAAAAGTTATCTTGGGAAATTGAAAAGCTTATGTGTGAAATTAAAGATATTCAGGATTACATATTAAACATTGATGATTTTGAATGCAGGGAAATAGCAGAGCGACGTTATTTAAAAGGTGAAACATATGAACAAATAGGTGATGCGATGTTTATGCACAGAACAACAGTGCGTCGAAAGCTGCAGAAGTATATTGCACACAATGCACATTGAAACTGTGTTATCATAAAAACAGAAGAGATGAAACAGAAAAATATTTTGGTTTCAATTTGTTTAACTGATGCGTTTTTTACTGTTATATTGCTTAATTCATTTAAATTTAAACAACAAGACTAATGCAGTTTGATGCATTTTGATTTGCTTATGGTAAGAATTAATAGTTGATAAAGATAAAAGGTAATGAGCTGCATAGGTGTTAATTTTAGTGTTAGAATGCATGAAAAGCAGGCGTCAACAAATAGATTTTTGTAATTTCATAAAAATAAATATTTCTTGATAAATATAGATCTTTGAAAATATAAGAAAATTGCGATCCTAAAAAAGAAATATAAGCCTGAGAATTCAAATTTAATGTATTTTATTTACACAAATAACTATGAGACGACATATCGCTTTTAGTATATCCGTTATAGTGAGGTCTTATTATGTGATTATTGTGAAGATTGAAAATAATTGTATAAGCGCAAGCGGACACGCAGGCTACGCTCCAAAGGGATATGATATTGTGTGTGCTGCTTTTTCAGCGCTTTCATTTACGCTTGAGAGAGCCGTTAAGGAACTTACGGATGATATTGTTTCAATAAGTATACAAAACGGCTTGATGCAGGCGCACTGGAGGATACTTAGTCCTAAAGGGCGGTTGCTGATGGATGCATATATCGGGGGCATAAAGGCGCTTGCTGAATGTTATCCCGAATATATAAAAGTGCAGGTTCGGAACACATAAAAAGCTGAGAGACAGAGCAGGCGTGGGACTCGTTAAAATCTACGGAATTACAGTCAAAGTATTGCGACTTTAAACTATGGAGGTATTATGAATTGTTACACGTTGCAGTGGTTCGCCGACGATAATATGTCGCAGAAGAAACCAATCACAGATCAAAGGTCTCAAAACACAAACCTCAAGATGCAGGATGAATCCGACGGAACGCAGGAAAGTAATAAAAATAAGGCGGGAGAAGCGACGGATAAGCTTTATACCAATGAGGATGTGGATAAGATTATTAATCGTAAGTTTGCTAAATGGCAGGCAAAAAAAGAACTGGAGATCAGTGAAATTCAAAAACTTGCTGAATTGAATGAAAGACAGAAATTAGAGCATAGGCTTAATATGATGCAAAAAGAACTTGATGAATGCAGAAAACGAGAGACTTTTGCTAATATAGAGAAGGCGGCTCGTAAGATGCTTTACGAACAGGACATCAATGTGCCTGATGAGCTTGTTTCTTTACTTGTTGCAAAAGACGATTATACAACGTCGTCAAATGTGCGTGAGTTTACAAAAATTTTTCATTCTGCAGTTTCACATGCAATCGAGAATAAATTTCCAAAGATTGCTTCTAAAGTAGATAGTGTTGAAACAATATCTAAAAAAGAAATTACAGATATAGTTATAACTCTAAAAGACATTACGGATAACATGAAATTATTGTCTTTAAAAATGGGCGAAAATGAACATTAGTTTTTGCTGAGGATATAGATTTTTTAAGCTTTTCATAATATAAAGCCTGTTAAATATTGGCAATCGAATTGATTAAGAATATTGATACACCGTGTGAAAAATACCGAGTGGAAAAATATGGTTTTTTCGAGCTTTTTATAAATTATGAAAATTAAAAGATTTTTAGAGAGAAACATCCTACTTATAAAAGTCAATCGGAAATTCGCACATGATAACAGAGCTTAGCATTTAAAGATTTGTGGTTTCACGAGCCACAATATATAAGTTATGAAAACATAATTAATAATAACGACTATATCTTTATAAAGGTATAAAACTATCTTTACGGTTATAGAAGTGAACTACAGTACTAAAAATAGTGGTAAAGTCAAAAATTTCATCTGACTGGTAAGTTGAATTTCATAAGGTATTTAATGTTTAACCATAAACTTTGCTTATTTAGTTTTGTCAAACAGTAACTATGATATCTTGTAAATTCATCAATTTCAAGGCGCCAAAAATATATCAAACATATAGGCGCAAGTAATTCTTCTCGTGTCTCAAGAATTATTATTAGTAATTTAACGATTGAGAGCTTGCTGCTAAGGGATGTGCTTTTTTAAATAAGGGATTGTGGCTATAATTAAAAGTTTAAGTAGAAGTATGAAATGTGGTATTAAACAGTAAACAAGTAAAAATGTAAATAACACAATTTGATATGAACATGTTTATCGATGAAAAAGCATCGCTGAAAAACGCCTTAACAATAGTAATATAGCAAAGATCAGTCTTATGAATTTATTCACGTACGATTTATAGTGTATATTCAACTTTTCACTGCTTTTTTAAGATAGTCTGATTGGAAATATCGATGCTTCGCAGTTTTTTGATATGTATATTTCTCACTTTCAGAAATTTGGTTTTTATGGACTTTTGCTCATAAATACTGATAGACTTCAAGATGATTTATATCGATTGTTTTGAGTGGGAAATTTGAATCAATATCCGTTTATACTATGACTATTTTGCTATTATCTTTTTAAGAAAAGTTCAACATATTATAGATGCATATGTTTTGTAACGCTTTTATAGACAAGCTTTTTTGGTGAAACAGTATTGCATAATAATGTAAGTAACAGTTACGTGTATTATAAAACAGAGAAAGATGCGGAGTTGTTTTACACTACAAAGTATTAATTAAAAGCTGAAACTGGTTGCATAATATTGGGCGGAGTATATTTTGAAATAGACTAATATTATCTTAAAACAACGAGATACATAAGTGACAATTCTTAAAGTAATATTTGAAAAAGCGATTGCGAGGGTTATGAATGTTTGAAAAATTATCGCTCGTTAGTCTGATTAAGGCAATAATTACCCAGTTAAAAGGGAAAACAGCTGCCGGAGTATATGATTTTGTGCCTCAGGACGAGCCTTTTCCTTTTATATATGCCTTAGCGGCAGGCGAAGAGCCTAATGAAACGAAAGATATGTTTTGTGAAGTCTACAAAGTAGATATTCATGCGGTGGCAGAACCAAGCAATGACAACACTGCCATTTACAATTTAATAAATGAAATAGAAGAAGCTCTAACGGAGGATATAACTTTACCGGAAGGCTTCAACCTTATATGTCAGTTTTCAGATGGTGTAGATACGATATATGAGGAAAAGGAAACTAAAGAAAAACATGCTATTTTGCCGTTTCACTTTAAAGTGGCATACGGCTATAAGATAAAATAAAGGAGAATAAATATGTTTGATTTACAGATGTTTACCTATGATAACAATGTATATGGAAACCCAAATGCAAACGCAGTTGATATAATGGCGGGTAAAGATATTCTTGTTTGCATGTGGTCGCTTGATGGTTCTAAGCTTCTTGCGGTAAAAGGACAGCAGGATTTAACACTTAACCGTTCAGCAAACACAATTACGGTATCCTCAAAAGATACAGAAAGTGACTGGGAGAGATCGCTTTCTGGAATAAAAAACTGGTCTGCCGATTTTTCAGGCCTCTATGTGTTCGGAGATGAATCTCAGGCTATTCTTGAACAGGCATTCACAAATTCTCTGCCGCTTCTTATTAAAATCATTAATAAAAATCTCAAAAAGGGTCTTTATGGCGGAGTATGCAAAATAACGGAGTTTTCTATCGAAGCTCCTAATGACGATGCAGTTACATATTCATGTACTCTTACAGGTGACGGCGAACTTGTCAATCTTGCGTCTGTTGAACTCGAGCAGGATACAATGCCTGAAAGTTCGCAGACACTTGCTTCTCTTACCGTTGTTTCAGTGCCTGGCGCAGAGACTGGAGATACGTCTATCTATGTTAATCCAACGCTTACCCCCGGAAACAAGTATTTTTATACAAGCGGAAAAGCTCCGCTGGCATTCCCTTATTACGGTCAGGTAATGGAACAGACCGAGTGGAATGGAACTTCTGACATTACAGGTCTTACCCAGGGCAATTCAATTCTTATTGTTGAAACAGATTCTGAAGGCAAGGCACTTAAAGCGGGGTCAGCTGTTGTATCGGTAAATGAATAAGGGGGATAATTCATGTTTGAAGAAGTAAACGGCCGTTGGATGATTAATCATAACGGGAAATATTATTTCCTTAAGATAAATCTTGAAAGATGCAGAATTATAGAAAAGGTTTTGAATAAGCCTTTCCTTGCTGCTATGGCAGAAAATTCAGGTGTCTTTAAAATCAATGATGCGCAGGCTATTTTTGAACTCTGCCTTAAAGAAGAAAATGCGGATGGATATTGTGGAAAAGGGCTTGCGGACGAGATATTCAACGAAGTACTGATGTCAGATAACGGATATGCTAATGTATGTAATCTTATAGCATTGGCAGCAAATGAGGATTGCCCTTTTTTATTCCCGAATCCCTCCTCAGGTTCAATCATTTCCGAACAGAAGAAATAAGCAAACAGGCAGAGCCGTATTTGCATGAAATTGACTTTGCTTTTTTTGCAGTTAATTTCGGTTACAGTAAATCGGAATTTGAGGAGTTAACACCCACGGATCGTGCATTTATTATGAAAGCTTATGAGAATAAAATTGTAAGTGATTCAACCTTAATGCGTAATGCTGTTTTTAATGCGATTTCAAATGTATTCAGAAAGAAAGGAAAAAGCTTTATTCCTTTATGGAAAGATATTTCTGAGAAGATAACCGAAACAGAAATAAAAGCAGATATTGATATTATAAATGAGGTTGAACAAAAAGAAGGCAAGACCTGGGTTGCTCAAATTATGAGGAGGCGAAATTTTGAGTCAAGAACTTAGCGTTAAAGTCTCCGCCGATACACAAAATTATATTATAAATATTAATAATGCTGAAAAACAGACGTCTTCGTTTAATGAAGTTGCTTCAAAGCTTTCAAGCAATATTGCAAGTTCATTTAAAACTGCCTTTTCGGTTGGATGTAAAGCATTATCAGGTATTGCCACTGCAATGGGAAATGCTCTTGTAGCAGGTGTTAAATATAACGCAGAAATTGAGCAATATCAAACTTCATTTGAGGTTATGACAGGCTCCGCTAAAAAATCTGAAGAAATAATGGGAAAACTTTCTGATTTAGGCGCAAAAACGTCTTTTGAAACATCTGATTTGGCGGATGTTACACAACTTCTAATGAATTACGGTTTTACAGCTGAAGATGCCATAAGTAAAATGACAATGCTGGGAGATATATCTCAAGGAAGCGCAGATAAAATGAACAGCATCGCTAAGGCTTATGGTCAGATGTCAAGTTCTGGAAAAGTACAGCTTAACGATATCAATGAAATGATAGACGCAGGCTTTAATCCTCTTCAGGAGATATCAGAAAGTACGGGCGAAAGCATGGCCAGTTTGTATGACCGTATCAGCAAGGGAACACTTTCTGTTGATGAAATTACTGCATCTATGCAGCGTTCAACAGCTGAAGGCGGAAAGTTTTTTCAGGCAACACAAAAACAGTCTGAAACTTTGGCGGGTCAGTTTTCAACATTAAAAGAAAATGCGCTTCAGTTTCTTGGAGCATTTTCACAATCATCATCTGAGGCATTAACGGGAGACATTCTGCCAATAATGAATGACGGATTATATCAGATGACAGACAAACTTAAGAAGGGAGATATGTCTGCACTGGGAACTATAGGCGGTGATATGGTAGCGGCTATTTTAACTTCTGCTGCTGCAAAGCTGCCAGAACTGATAACCACAGGAGTATCATTATTTTCGAGTGCATTTAGTGGTATAGCATCAAGTTTGCCGGGAGTTTTACCTGCTTTGTTTGCTAATTTGGGTACATTGTTTGAAACGCAGGTACCAATTCTGATATCAAGTTTCACAATGATGTTCAGCAGTGTCATTACCGGACTTTCGGAAGTTTTGCCCGTGCTTATGCCTCAGCTAATAGCAGGATTGTCATTGGCGTTACAGAGCATTTTACTGCTTGCACCTCAACTGCTTCAAATGGGTATAACGCTTTTAATGAGCCTTGCAAATGGAATTACTCAGCAGATACCCACTCTTATTCCAACTATAGTTTCCGTGCTGCTGATGATCGTTGAGACCCTTACAAACCCGGATAATTTGGCCGGCTTGATTTCTGCAGGATTAAATATGATAGTGACGTTGGCGCAAGCACTTGTTTGTGCGCTTCCCAGTTTGTTGGGTGCTTTACCAATGATTATAAAAGGTGTAGTGGGAGGCTTAATCGAGCTGCTTCCTCAATTAATACCAATAGGTTTTCAAATGATGATAACTATAGCATCCAGCTTAGTTTCACAGATAGGAACTATAATATCTGCACTGCCTGCAGTTTTCAGTGCAATCATTGGTGCTTTTAAAGAAGCTGACTGGAAAACAATAGGTCGTGATATTATAATCGGCTTAATTAACGGACTTAGATCAATGCTCTCTAATCTGTGGTCAGCAGTGTCAGACATTGCACATGGTATTGCGGACACATTTAAGAACTTGCTTGGTATACACTCACCGTCTAAGCTCTTCTTCCAGTTCGGTGAATATGTTGATGAAGGCTTTATAGGAGGAGTAAGATCCAAAGTCCCGGAAATAGCAAACACAATCCAAAGTTTGCCTGTTATGCCATCATACGAAGGTAAGAGCAGTGCGGACACATCAATAGACGGTCTTGGAGATTACATTGTTGCGGCTGTAGTAAACACTTCCAGAATTCATGCACAGCAGATTGCTAAAGGAATATCCGAAATGAAGATGACAGCAAATGGACGAGAAGTGGGAAGGTTTGTTGCTGATCTGGGATTCAAGAGGTGATTATATGAAATATATAAATTCAAGAGGCGAAACACTTGACCTGTCCGCAACTCCTTATTTATTGCAAAGTGGAGATTTGTTTGATTATTCGTGGAGTTATGATTTGCAGAATAATCAGATAACTAATATCAGGCGTGAAGCGGGGGAAAGAGCATTTAAAATATGTATAATTCCTGATGAAACTCTTATGTATCATGAAAAACGTCAAAAGCTGAAAGAAGCTATTGATAATCTTTATGATGTTATTGAGTATGATGTTGTCAACAATGCAAGTGGCAAGTTAATGACAGAGAATGGGTGGTATTTTCCTTGTATAATAACAGCTAATTCAAAATCGGATTGGGAAAAAGCTCTTACAAATCAGTTTATAGATCTTACAGCTGTTTCAGCACTCAATTCCTGGATACTTCCTGTTACTTTTGAATTTTATGCGGGAGGAAAAACAAGTGCTCAGGATGCATTCCTAGATTATAAATATGACTATGATTATGATTACACACCTAACCTGGTGGGTGTTGGAAAATTAGTTCTTAATCATGTGGACAAGTGTAATTTTCAGCTAATAATATTTGGTCCGGTTACCAATCCGCGAATAACTATTGCAGGGCATATATATCAAGTCAATACAACAATAGAAGAGGGCGAATATCTCACTGTTGACAGCCGAGATAACACAATAGTTCTTACGCAGAAGAGCGGGACAAAAATCAATCAGTATGATTTGCGATATAAGAACAGTACAGTGTTTGAGCCTATTTTGCCCGGAAACAGTGAAGTGAACTGGAATGGGTCATTTGGTTTTACATTGACTATATATGAGCAAAGGAGTGAACCTAGATGGAGTTAACTTATACTGACACAAATTATAAGGATTTAGGGGTTTTGAATTTTCAAAAATCTGATTTTGATATCGGCGGAGACAATAACTTTGAAATTTCGATTCCTTTAACCTCATGGGTCAGTGGTATAGACTTTGGTTCACTGATATATGAAGAAGGATATGAGACAGGCGGCGTAGTTTCTGCTATTGAAACAGCAACGGATGAACAGCTTGTCAAACTTAAAGGATATACATGGCGTGGGTACCTTGCTAATCACATTATAGAGCCGCCGTCAGGTCAGGACTATTTGACTGTGAGCGGTGATGTAAATGCTTGTATATCATCTGTCATAAATAATAAGTACAGCGGTTTAATTATGGGGAGTTCTCAGCCGGCAGGTGTTAATATCTCGAATTATCAATTCAAAAGATATGTTACAGTTCTTGATGGGCTTACAGAAATGCTTAAGACTGTTGAGTATAAGTTGAAGATAACACACACAATTGACGGAACGGTAGAAGTATCTGCCGTTCCGGTAGTGGATTATTCAGAAAATATTGAGTTATCTCAGGACAGCCGCATTAATTTTAAGATCGAAAATAATAAAGGAACCGTTAATCATTTGATTTGCCTAGGAGCAGGTGAATTGAAAAACCGTACAGTTTTACATTTGTATTTAGATTCGAAAGGAAATATTGGTACAACACAATATTTTTTTGGCATTAATGAGATAATGCAGACTTATGATAATGCAAATTCGGAAAATTTACGGGCTGACGGAGAAAAAGAATTCAAAAACCTTTTGAATGGGTATTCTTTTTCTATGGATATCCAAGCGCTTGGTATTGATGTTGATATAGGTGATATAATCGGCGGTCGAGATTATATAACCGGCATAACTGTAAAAAAACCGTTAAAAAGCAAAATAATAACTTTTGAAAATGGAGTAAAATCCGTTCAATACAATTTGGAGGAGTAAATATGCAAATTGTAACAGGACGCACGGGAACACCTCACATAACAAGTGTGCAGGAACGTGCTCTTAATCAAGGTATAATAGGTAAGGATGTTTATATTCTTAGCACAGGTAAAAATCTTCAGGCTGAAGTTGCTTCAAACAATGAAATTCACATTAATGATGGAGTTCTGATGTTTCAGGGCTGTGAGTTCATTGTAGAACCGTCTACCTACGATACTATTCAGGTGCCTAACGGTACTCAGGGAATGCAAAGGAAAGATCTTATTACTGTAAAATATACATGCAGCGGAAGTTCACAGAGTGAAAAAGGAGAATGGGGATATATTCAGGGCACACCGTCAGAAAGTAATCCTAAGATTCCATCTGTATCAAAAACCGGCGATTTACAGAAACTTGATCCTTCTGCCGAAGCTGCTGTTTTTGTAGTTACATTAAATGGTGTAAATATTATATCTGTTGAACCTGTTGTTGATGTCATTAAACCCATCACAACAGATACAAACCCTGTTTTATGGGAGGGATATGAAAGAATGAGAGAAGACGTAACTATTCAACTTTCAGAACCAATATCGGCTCAGAAAACAGGTATATGCCTTGAATGGCAGCTAGCAAGTTCAAATAGTAGCGCACCATATGGCGATAGTAATTTTCAGTACATACCAAAATACCATAGAGGCTCAACTGTTTTTGATTCTGGTACAGTTGCGTGGGGAACAAATTCCCGTAAACGTATTACAATATCTGATGATTCAATTACAGGAGACGCTTATAACACTCAAACAGGTACTGTAGAGGGAAAAACTTATAAAAACGGTCAACTTGTTTTAGTAAGAGTAACGGGATGGTAAACTTGTATCTTTAATTCAATATTTCCAACCATTAAGTTGCCTTATCTAATCGTTATATATGAAATATACTAAAAGATAGTGTGGCTTTATTTTAATAATCATATCAAAAATATGTGAGAATAACGGTAGCGTTTATTTATCAGCTTATAGGATGTTGGGTCTTTTGCATAAACAGTAAACATATATATACCAATCAAGTCACAAGGGTTAGCATTAGAATTATTACAACAAGGTTAGGCGTAGTTAGATATTTTTAGAATATAGGTGTAGTAAATAGAGAAAATTTATATTTTATATTGATATGTGAAAAAGGTAACTTTTGATTTAAAATCAGAAACTCCTAAGTTTCGATGAAGATGTTCAATGTTTATAAATAGAGAGAATATTTGATATATATTTTATGAATAAATGAAGGATTTCCTATAAATTTTGAATTATATAATACCATATTTTATAAGTTTTTATTTTACACCAACACATCTATAATTGTCATACTAATAAATATTCTGATGCTAACCTGTTATTCGCAATAAAGTTCAAGTTGGTTGTAATATAAAATAAGTATTTTAGTTGTATATTGCGGCTTTTTCAAAAGTAAAAATGTCACTAGGCGTTGTTCTTATATGTTGTGGAAAAATAACTAATATACAGATCGACATGAGCAAAAGTGAGCTTGAAAAATCAGATTTTAATGGAAATAAAAGAGACTACATCAAATTTAACCGGCGGTGATATATAAATAAATTTGGATAAAGATAACAATATGCAACGACTGCAGTTTGATACATTTCCCCATAATTTAATTAGTTAAAATTTGTTTTATGTTTTCAAATAAATGTTTTACTAAAACTTATATGGCAATTGTATATATAAAAATATAACAGTTTTTTGCTTTTAATTTTTAATGCAATTTGGAAAAAAGTTTACAACAGCTATTTGGGTGCAAATATTAAATCTATGTTTCAAAACTAATAATCAATTATTGTGGAAAGCAAAAAGGTTAAGTGAAGGGGAGGTGTTAGTTGGTGGAGTGGACTGTAGTAACCGTAATAATTGCCATAGTGGGGCTTGTGGGCACGGTAGCTGTGCCGCTTTCCAAAAACACAAAGGCAATGACGCAGCTCAGCGAAAAAATCAATCACCTTGTTTACAGAATGGACAAGGATGAGGTCGAGCTTAGCGATTTCAAAAGTAAGTCTGCTGATAAACATAGGCTCATTTTTGATACGCTTGGTGAACATCAGAAAAAAATAATCAACCATGAGAGCAGAATTTATGCCCTCGAAAAAAATAATAAAAAGGGGAAAGATAAATGAATACCATCAACTGGAAAGTAAGGCTTCAGAGCGGCTCTTGGTGGATGGGTATCATATCCGCTGTAGTTGTGGCAGTCTTCGCCATACTTAAAATTTTTAAGGTGGAAACATCGGTCACTGCGGATGAAATAATGAATGTAGCTATGCTTGTTCTTATGATACCTGCCGCCATAGGCATAACAACCGACCCGACAACAAAGGGCGTTTCTGACAGTGAACAGGCTCTTACATACGATGCCCCGAAAGAGGACACCGAAAAAGGCGGCTTAATTACATACGATGAATTTGTTGCGGAATATAACGGAAAGGCAACAGATTATGACGGCGAATACGGCGCTCAGTGCGTTGACCTTATTAAACTTTATCTTAATAAGGTATTCGGAATTAAGCCCGGCAGCTGGGGCAACGCAATGTATTACTGGCTGAACTTCGAAAAGCACTCAGAACTCACGAAGAATTTCACAAAAATTGCGAACACCGCTTCTTTCATTCCGCAGGCAGGTGACATAATGGTTTGGAATGGCAATGTGGGCGGCGGATGCGGTCATGTTGCTATCTGCACAGGTGAGGGCGACACTTCTGAATTTTATTCTTACGATCAAAACTGGAACGGTAAAGAAATGCATAAGGTAAAGCACGATTACGATGACGTTTACGGCGTGCTCCGCCCAAAAGACCAGAGCAAAGTCAAGACCTCCGTTTCTTCCTCAAATACATATCCTGCTCCTGTTAAGTGGCAGAACGGCAGCACCGTGGAAAAAGTTTTCAAAGAGAATGATCTGACAGGGGAAATCGGCTCCCTTGCCGCAAGAGAAAGTGCAGATTGTTATAGCAAGTCGGGCGACGGCTACGTTGTTGTATATGACCTTGACGGCACAAACAAGCATAAAGTCGGCTTTGTTAAATATGCCGGCGGTGTAAAGTATGCGCCGCCAGAGAGTAAGCAGTGGAAAAACGGCTCTACAAACGAAACCGTTTATGCTGATACTGCTAAGAAAACTGTTATAGGTACTATTTACCCGAACGAAACAGCATACGGCCTCGGCAAGATTGACGGAATGTTCCTTGTGCTGTATAAGGTTACCGGCTCTAACACACAGAAGTGCGGTTTTGTTGAATACAACGGCGGTCTTGAGTAAGTAAGACATGCTGTATGTAGAAATTTAATAAAAGCCCCGGCTCTTAATTGAGATAGGGTTTTTATTTTTGATTTTTGTTTAAGTATATGGCAAGCATTTATTTTTTAATACTTCTAAGAAAAACCGCCCTGCAAAAAGCAGAGCGGTTTTGTTTTTTGATATTGATTGTAGACCTGTTTGAACAGGATTTTTTTATTGCATTGCAGGGCAGCCGTTTTTGAATACGGTCTTATCGAGCACCGCAATGGTGATTATAACAGTCAGCAGTCCTACGGCGCCGCCCATTGCAACATCGGAAAGATAATGTGCTCCCATTACAAGTCTTGTAACGGCTACAACGCAGGTGTATATAAACGGCAATATGAAACAGAGCTGTCTGTATTTATATGCTTTTTTGCTTATGTATGGCAGCAGCATTGCAAGAAAACTCATGGCGGCGCCTGCTGTGTGGCCGCTGGGAAAAGATTTATTGCCGTTTATGCCGTTTATAACATACCACGGTGTAAATGAGTCGTAGTTTCCCATTGAAAGCAGGTCTCTAAAACGCACCCTTCCCCACAGATATTTCATTCCCTCAACTGCCGAAAGCTGAACTGCCATTACAGCTATTCCCGCAACAGCAAGCACTGCTATGGGCTTTTTGAGATGGTCGGGTATTTTTATAAATTTAGCTCCGAATATAAGCACAAGTGAAAAACCAATGCCATAAACTATTCCGAAAGCAAGATTGTTTTCCTCTACAAAGAAATGCTTTGCAAAGTAATAGCCGAAATACGCTCCGCCGCCGAGAGATATACAAGCACCCACGAATTTAGCAAACTTTGAATCACAGCAATATAAAATTGCAGTACCCGCAATAGGGCATATAAGGCGGCAGGGTATCTCTCCCGTATTGTAAAACCATACGGCAAAGGCGTTTTCGGGAGAATTCAGCAGAATATCCAGCTTCAGATCAACAAACAATGCGGCAATCAGAGCCGCGGCAGTAAGTATGTAAAAAACAATTATATTTTTTCTGTAAGTTTTAAGCACGGCGCTCACCTCTTTCGGTTTAATTATACTATACGTGATCTAAACAATCAATTCATGATTTAAAATGAGAAACAGCCGCCTGTTACGGCAGCTGTTTCCATAATGGAGTTATTTTGATGTATTACCGATTATTCGGTAACCTTTTTCTTTGAAATGATAAGAACATAAGCAAGAGCTATGCCTGAGCATACTGCTACAAGTGAGCTTACACCGGTAATATAATCAGCTGTTCTGCCTGTGTTCGGAAGTTTCGGATTAGAAGCCTTTGCGGGGGTCTTATCTGCATTTGCAGCAGTTGTTGACTCACCTGATGTGGTAGGCTCTGTTGTTCCGGGTTTCTGAGTTGTAGGCTCCTCTGTTGTAGGCTCTTCAGTTGTTGGTTCCTCTGTTGTGGGTTCTTCGGGAATTTCTCTGCCTGCAAGAGATGCAACAGCTATAACAGCCTCATTGGCAAGATCATCGTTGCTCATATTAATAAGTTCAATAAGCTGAGCTTCAACTTCTGCGGGAATTTCTATCTTGAGAGCGCTTTCAAGCAAGCTTCCGCTTCCGTTATCTGTTATAGCAAATTCAAGTGTTGATCTGTTTGTTGAAATAAGGTTGTAAACATAGTCGAAAACAGCCTTGAGAAGATCTGCGTTTGTTGCTGTTTCGGTAACGTGTGTAAGGTCAATAGCAGGGATTTTAACAACGCTGGTAATAGCGCCTGCGCCTGCCTCTTCAAGGATAACAGGGATAGCGGCATTAATATCTATTCTCTTGAGTTCTCCTTCGCCTGTTGTGGGCAGATTAGACCATTTGGTGTTTATGTCATTAATGGTATTGATTACTTCTGTAAAATCAATGCCAAGACCTGAGAGACTGCTTTCAAGTACATTAATTATAGAAGCAAGATTGTTGAGTACCTTTGAAACGCCGTCATAAAGAAGAGCAAAATTATCATCTTTAAGTACATTGCGAAGCATATTGAGGATATTGTTTACTGAATCGGGGAATATTGCTTTTACAATATTTTTAAGATATCCTTCAATAAGCTCTTCGTTTGGTGCGTATGTTGAGAAGCCAAGAGCTGTGTCTGCTGTTACTTCTTGCTCAATTCCGAGAGCCTTGCATATTTCATCAAGTCCGTTGGCAAGTTCTGTTCCCTGAGCCTGAGCACCCATTAATGGAATCATGATAAATGTCTGAGCAAGGTTAGGATCTATAAGCATTTCGATAGCTTTGTCGAGTTCAGCAGCGAATTCTTCTTCACTTGCTACGGTAATAGGATGATCAGCAAAGAATTTTGCAAATGTTCCGGGAATTACAGTGCCGTCCTCACCCTCTGAATCAGCAATTATCTTGCCGCTCTCGTCACCGTATGCTTCTAATTCGGCAAAGCGGTCCGGATCCAGATCCATATAGAAATATACGGTATCTGATGCTCTGGAAGTATTACCGCCCTGATTGAGCAATGCGCTGAGTGAAGGCATAAATGCGTATATTGCCTCTATTGTATCTCCGGTGAAAGCTATATTGTCGGCGATTGTTTTAAGGTCGTCAACCATAAGAGCAAAATCCTCTTCGGTGGCCTTTTCACCATAGGTAGGCTTGTAAGCGGCAGACGCGGTGATTGTTGCCGTTGTTGCCGAAAAAGCCATAAGAACAGCAAGCAGCAAGCTGACTATTCTTGTTCTTTTCTTTGTTTTCATAAATTTTCGAGCCCCTTTCTGCTGAAAAAATAATATATGGGTTTGCGGAACTTTAAAATAACGTATCCAAAATAACTCCCCGCTCTTTAGCTATAGCATAGAAAAAAAGCAAAAGCAATGACATTTAAATTGTATTTTTCCTGTTTATTATGTATTTTGATAAAAAATTAACAAAATAATTTTAGCACTTCCGAAATTTATATCAAAATAAGGAAGTGATAATTTTATATATACAATAATAAAAAGAAAAGAGCCGCCGGAAATCCGACAGCTCTTTTCTTTAAGGGGTAAAAATTTATGTGAAGCAATTTTGCTTGCTGGCAAATATGGAGCGATAACGCTCGTATTATTAACGGAACCGGCGCGCACCGTTTGAGGAATCTGTATTCCTGAAATCAGTTACCGGGCGGAGCGAATTTTTGATGAGCGCACCTTTTATCAGGAAAAACGCTATATCTTTGCTCATACCCTCGTAATCCACGTTTAGTATCTTAGAGCTTACATGCTTATTAAAGAAATTAACAAGCGGCCCCATACAAAACGCCGTGATCACCGTGCCTATTCCGATATTTTTTATTTCCGAAAAGTTTCCTTGTAAAGCAGCTGAAAGCCCTCCGCTTACCACAAATCCTATAAAAACAACGCACACATCTGTCATGACACGCGTCCATTTCATAGGGATTTTGATTGCCTGTGTCAGCATAAAGGCAAGTGTGTCATATGGCCCCACTCCAACATTAGCTGTAAAAAACAGGCTGCTTGAAAAGCACATTGTTACAATTCCTGCCGCAAGAAGCAGAAGCCTTACGGGAAGACCGCTGTTTGCAAGGGGAGAGAAAAGCTCTTCGAAAAACTCGCAGGTGTAGCCAACGAATATCATATTGAATACCGTGCCTATTCCCACAAGCCCGCGGTGGGCAACTATAACCACAAATATCAGTATTGCTATATTAACAATTAACTGATATGTTCCGAACCGTATACCCACAACGGATGAAACATTCATATTCATCGAGGTAAAGGGGTCAACCCCGAATCCTGAAAGGGAGAAAAGGGAAACCGCAAAGCCGGTAATGAAAACGCTTATGAATGAAAGCACTGTGCGTTTAACCATATTATGCTGGATAAACATATCTTTTATGTATCCGTATGCTTCACTCTTAAAGTGTTTCATCAACAAATCCCCGCGCTATTTTCCTCTCTTGCCATAAATTATATACAGTTGATTTAAAAAATCAATATTTTTCCATCAACTTCTATGTTATGAACACAATGCACAATGAACAACTTCAAAATTTGTGAAATATGCACAATGATTAGCAGGCTTATAACGGGTGTAGATTGATTTAAATATTTTCAGCTTCCTCTTCAGCTGCGTTTTCGCTGTCTGCTCTTTCCTTGAGATCCTCAATTATATGCTGCTGTTTTTTCTCTGTCATATCATAAAAGAACATGGGAATCACAGTAAGCAGGCATGAAACAACGGTGGTTATTATTATTATGTTGAAAATAGGAGTTCTTACTGCCGAATCGTAAAGAACGGTGTAATCCGTGCCCAGGCCGTAATGCCTGTAAAAATAAGGCAGTATGAACGCAGACAGCATAGTTGCGGCTGTAACAAGCATTCCGCCGAACTGAGTTATGAAACCTTCAAGACGTTTGCCGGTTTTCCACTGCTGATAATCAAAAATATCTGCCGTTGCGGCGGAGGTTATGACTGCGTCACCGCCTGTTGCAAGCGTGGCGATGTAAAGACTTGCGAGGAACAGAAACGGACTGTCCGCAGTGAAAAGCATAAGCGCGGCAAAAACGGCACGCATAACATTGAACGCTATCAGGCAGTTTCTTTTTCCGAATTTTTTTGCAAGCAGGGGAGCAAGCAGCATTCCTGGAACGGATGCCGTGCCTATTACTGCATTCATGATACCCAGCACGCCGTCACTCATAATTACATAAGAACAGTACCAGGAGAGAATATTTCCTATGCCGCCTTTCATTACGCCGAATATCTGATAAAGGTATATGAGCCAGAAATACTTGTTGTTTTTTATCTCTTTTATGCCGTCTGTGAATTTTACTCTGGCAACATAGGTCTTGGGCACGATTATCTTTTCTTTTGTGTCCTTAAAAGTCCAGATGCTCAGCAGTATGCCTGCAACTGAAAATACCGGGAACATAACACGGTATACAGCTACTCCTCTCATACCGCCGGAGAAAAGCTCCGCAATTATAGGCAGTACTATTCCCACGATGCTGGGGCCGAGATTGTATATGAAAGCACTTACGGAAAGCAGGGAAGTACGCTCAGCGCTGTTTGGTGTAAGCACCTGAGCAAGGCTTGAATATGCAAGTGAATAGGTGGACTGAAACAGCATTGCAAGGGCATAAATCAAACACAGCAATACGCATTTCAATGTGTAGTTGGCGTCTGTGGGTATAAACGCCATCAGGCATATAAGAAAAGCGGTGGGTATGCCTGTGATAATAAGATAAGGCCTGAATTTGCCGAATTTTGTATTAGTGTTGTCAATAAGCATACTTATAAACGGTGATTTTGCAAGGTTGAGTATGCTTACTATTGTTGACATCCAAACAAGGTGCACGGGGTCTATGCCGTAGGCGGAGCCAAGCAGCAGGCAGTTTGCGCTCAGTGCAACATAGTTGAAAAGTGAATTTATTGTATTTACTCCTATGCCGCCTACGCTGTAAGCCGTAAATTCTCTGTATGATATGTATTTGTTTTCGGCGGGCTCTTTCCAGTGATCTTTTACATCTTTTACAACACCTTTAACAAGTGATACTGCGCCCGATAATGATATTTTTTTAGCCACGGCTGCCCCTCCGTCAGTAAATGTTTCCGTTGTCAGGATTAAAACTCAGTGTGTGTTGTGTATCTGCCAGTTTGTATTTTACTGTTATACGTTTTCTTCCTGTGTATTCTGCACTTATTATCTCAGCTTTATCTCCTGAGAAAATGCCTTTCAGTATATTCATTTGTTTTTCGTCATAATCGCTGACATTATCTGAAATGAACAGCAGAGAGCCGAAAAGAGAGTTTATTTTGGCAAGCAGTTCTCTTTTTTCAAGGTTCATTTTCATGTTTGTGTTTCTGAGCAGGAACACATCGGGATCGTTCATAAACGCCCTGCCGTCAAGGTGGCGGCGGAATATGGTATTGTTTACTGCGTGCGGAACTGAAACATCTTCACGTGTAGTCTTTCTTGCCGGGGACCAGTAGTTTGTTACATCTGCGCCTATGCGGCAGTAATCGACTTTACCGAAAGCGGGCATAAGCGGTACTCCGCAGCCAAGTATCAGCTTGTCGCCGCAGCATTCACGCAAAAGATCCATAGCGTCGCACATTATTTCACCGCGTGTTTTTCCATTTCGGGGCAGAATAGCCGCCGCATACAGAAAATCAAGTTTAACCAGGTCATATCCCCAATCGTTCAGAACGGTGTCAAATACTTTTCTTATATACTCGCGTGCATCATCGTTATAAATGTCAAGCGCATAGAATGTTCCCCAGTTGGGGCCTGATAAATAGGGCTTTGAATTGCTGTCCTTAACAAGCCATTCGGGGTGGTCTTTATAAACAGAGCTCTTTTTTGTGGCGGCAAAAG
>UQBX01000005.1 GCA_900539425.1 uncultured Oscillospiraceae bacterium
ACGGTGAAACAACCTTACAATACTACGATTTACAACACGGCGCTTTATATGAGATTGAGCCGGGACGATGAACTGCAAGGAGAAAGCGGGAGTATTCAGACACAACGCATGATGCTCCGGCAATATGCCGCCGAGCATGGCCTGAATGTCATAGATGAATATATCGACGATGGATGGTCTGGAACGAACTTTGACAGGCCGGATTTTCAGAGAATGATTGATGACATTGAGGACGGGAAAATCAACTGCGTTGTTACGAAGGATTTATCCCGCTTAGGCAGAAACTACATTCTGACCGGCCAATACACGGAAATCTACTTTCCCAGCAAAGGCGTCCGCTATATCGCTGTCAATGACAATGTGGACACCATCAACGGAGAGAATGAGCTTGCCCCATTCCTCAACATTCTGAATGAAATGCACGCCCGCCAGACCAGCAAAAAGGTAAAAGCGGCCATGCGGACACGGTTTGCAAATGGCGCACACTATGGAGCCTATGCCCCGCTGGGCTATGTCAAAGACCCGGATAAGAAAGGCCATCTTCTGATTGACCCGGAAACAAGGTGGATTATCGAAAAGATTTTTGACCTTGCCGTTCATGGCCGGGGAGCCGCCAGCATTACACGGATTTTGGTCGAAGAAAAAGTACCTACTCCCGGCTGGCTGAATTTCCAGAGATACGGCACTTTCGCAAATATCTATGCCGGAGCGCCGGAGGAAAAAGCCTATGCGTGGACGATAGCGCAGGTAAAAAGTATTCTGAAAGAGGAAACCTATATCGGACACAGCGTCCACAATAAGCAGACCAACATTTCATTCAAAAACAAGAAGAAAGTACGCAAGCCAAAAGAGGAATGGTATCGTGTGGAGAACACCCACGAAGCGATTATTTCCGAAGATGTGTTCCGTCAAGTACAGGAGCAGATTTGCAACAGGCGCAGACGGCAGAAGAATGGCACAACGCAGATATTTTCCGGGCTGGTAAAATGTGCGGACTGCGGCTGGTCGCTGGCCTATGGTGTGAACAGCCAGAACAAAAATCCCTATGCCCACTACCATTGTAGCAAGTACGGGCAAGGATTGCACCAGTGTTCCATGCACTATATCCGCTATGATGTGCTTTACGCCTATGTCCTTTCCCGTCTGCAATACTGGTCTGTGCTGGCACAGCAGGATGGGGACAAACTTCTGAAACGGCTACTTAACGCCAGCGACAAGGAACGCAATACCGCAAGGAAGCGGCAGACAGCCGAATTGAAAAAGGCGGAAAAGCGCAAAGCAGAAGTAGACACCCTGTTTGCAAAAATGTATGAGGACTGGTCTGCCGGACGCATTACAGAATACAATTTCAATATGCTGTCCGAAAAGTATCAGGGCGAACAGCGAGAATTGGACGCAAAAATTGAACGGCTTCACGAAGCGATGGAGGCCGCCGCCCAGACAGCGGTTGACGCTGAAAAGTGGATAGGTCTGATGAAACAGTATGTCAATCCCACAGAATTGACGGCTGAACTTCTGAATACGCTGATTGAAAAAATCCTTGTCCATGAAGCGGTCAAAGGTGAGGACGGAAGCCGGGAACAGGAGGTAGAAATCTTCTACCGCTTTATCGGCAAAATCGAATGACACATCTTGAGATACCCAACAATATCTTTAACTAAGGGAAACGGGAGAAGGTTTGCCCGATATATCGCTTTTGCCTGATTTAGCAAAAGTGCTGGGTGTAACAACAGACGAAATTCTTGAAGGCAAAAAGGCGCCTGCTGAAAAATCGGCAGATATTAAGGTTGAGGAAGTCGCTAATAAAGATAATCTCTTAAACCTTTTTAAAATAGCTTTTGTTATTTCACTGTTTTTCGCCATTTTCGGAATGCTGCTCGGAACCATTACGGAACTTTACTGTATCTGGGCGTTCAACATTCTGTTTTATACCCACTGGGAAATAATGTTTGTTGCTGTTTCGCTTGTTGCGGTTGTGGCGGCGGGGCTTGTGTTCAGCGTCGGCGTAACACGGCTTTCCGTTGCTTTTAGTAAAACGGAGATAATTGCCCTGTGCAAGAAAAAAGGGCTTTGGCTTTCCGTAATATCAGTTATTTTTCCTTTATCCTTTATTGCAAGAATAACGGAGCTTTCTGCGTTTGGGTACGTTACTTTGCCTATAATGCTTGTAATTATTGCCGCCTTAGTTTTTGCGGGGGTAAAGTTATATGGAAAGATCAGGTAAGGGAATAAAGATTTTGAAAATATTTTTAATTGCTTTTGGCGTGTTTCTGCTGTTGTGGTATCTTGCTCCGCTTGTTTCGGGCATATTCAACATCGGCAATGCCGCCGGAATTACCGCAAGTGCAGTAATTATACTATGCGGAGCGTTTATAGATAAAATGCCTGAAAAACTGCGCATCGCTGTGATGTGTGTAATTATTGCAGCAGTCGTTTTGTTTGTATCTCTGTTTGCGTATATGGCGCGGTATATGAATTATAATTCTATTCCGGAAAGTCCAGCGGAAACGGTAATTGTGCTTGGTTGTAAGGTGGACGGTTCACGTCCGAGTCTTCAGCTTAGAAATAGGTGTGAAGTTGCGGCTGAATTTCTTAAAGAAAAGCCCTATGCGGTGGCAGTGCTTTCAGGCGGGCAGGGGCCGGATGAGGATATCAGCGAAGCGCAGTGTATGAAAAATGTTCTCGTTGATATGGGAATTGACGAAAACCGTCTCTATCTTGAGGAGAGTTCAACCAACACACGTGAAAATCTGGAGAACTCTTATGAAATCATAAAGGCAAATTCACTGCCGCAGTCTGTTTTGGTGGTAACAAACGAGTATCACGAATGCCGCGCAATGCTTATCTGCCGTGATATAGGGCTTGATTTGTTCAGCTCAAGAAGCTGTAAAACAAGCACATACTGCTTTTTAACCTTTTTAACGCGCGATATGATGGGCGTTGTGAAAGAACTTATTTTTTAATATTGTATTTTTCGGGAAAACACTTTTGTTTTCCCGTTTATTTTTTCTTAGATTTGGCAGAATAAGAATGTAACGGAGGTTTAGATATGAAAACATTGATATACGGCGGCAAAATAATCACAATGGCAGTTCCGCTCTATGCCGAAGCGGCAATTATTGAAGATTCTGTTATAACGGCAGTCGGCAGTGAAAAAGAGCTGAAAGAAAAGTATGACCCGCAGGAAAAAATGAATCTAAATGGCGGCGTAATGATACCCGCATTTATAGACCCGCACAGCCATTTCACACAGACGGCTTACTCGTTTTTGCAGGCAGATCTAAACGGGTTAACTGATATAAATCAGATTGCAAGCAAAATCAAAAAATTTATAAATGAAAATAATATAAAGGCGGGAGAGTGGGTAATTGCCCGCGGGTATGACAATAATTTGTTTGACGGCAAACAAAATCCATCTCTTTGTGAGCTTGATGACGCTGTGCCTGACAATCCGCTTGTAATTCAGCACAAATCAGGCCATATGGGGCTTTTTAATTCCAAAGCGCTGAAAGCTCTTGGCGTTACTGAAAGCACCGAATGTCCTCAGGGCGGAAAAATAGAAATTAAAGGCGGAAAACTCACGGGGTACATGGAGGAAAACGCATTCTTTGAGTACCTGAAAAAAACACCCCAGCCGTCAGAGGACAAAATAAAAAAAGCTCTCTTGGATGCTCAGAAAAAATATGCTTCGTACGGCATTGCAACAGTGCAGGACGGTATGGCGGTGAATGAAATGCTGCCTCTTTATAAAAGCCTTGTTGCAGATAAATCTTTGTTTGTTGACCTTGTTGCGTATTACGATACACATACTTTTGAAACGGTTAAAAACGAGCTTCCCCAAACGGTGCTTAAATATCAAAACGGTTTTAAATCAGGCGGTATAAAAATATTTCTTGACGGATCTCCTCAGGGCAAAACGGCGTGGATGAAAAAGCCGTATAACGGCGATGACAACTGTTTCGGCACTTCCACAATGAGCGATGATGAGGTGCTTTACGCAATGGAAACAGCCGCAAAGAATAATGTTCAGATAATAGCTCACTGCAACGGAGATGCGGCGTGCCAGCAGTTTTTAAACTGCCTTGAAAAGGCGGAAAAAGAATATCCTATTCTTAAAGACCTCCGCCCCGTTATGATTCATGCGCAGTTCATAACAGAGCAGCAGGTTCAGTTCGCAAAAGAACTTGGCGTTGTGCTGTCTTTCTTTTCCGCTCATGTTTATCACTGGGGAGATGTGCACATAGAAAACCTTGGTTTTGAAAGAGCGGCAGATCTTAGCCCCGCAGCGTGGGCTGAAAAATACTCTGTGCCTTTTACTATGCATCAGGATTCACCCGTTATTGAGCCTGATATGCTGGAAACACTTTGGTGCGCAGTTAACAGGAAGACAAAAAGCGGCAGGCTTTTGGGTGAAAATCAGAAGATAAGCGTGCTCACCGCTTTGAAAGCAGTTACCGTAAATGCAGCTTACCAATATTTTGAAGAGAATGTAAAGGGCAGTATATCAGCGGGCAAAACAGCCGATTTAACGGTGCTGAGCGCAGACCCGCTTGAGGCGGATCCCGATGAACTGAAAAATATAAAAGTGCTGAAAACTATAAGCCGCGGCAAAGTTATTTATGACTGCTGAGGCAGAAGTTTTCGCCTTTATATATAAAAAACGGCGGACCGTTGCGGTCTGCCGTTTTTGTTTTAGTAATATTTATAATGTTTTTCCGTTTGCAAGGCGGTTGGAATTTTCAAGCAATTCAAGCAGTGCGCCCTTGCCGCATTTTTTTATTATCTCCTGCGCACCCGGGACGTATTCCGGAGCACGCGTCGTAAGATTGTGGCAGTCACTGCCTATAAGCGTTATTTTTCCCGCCTCAAGATATTTAAAGAGCTTTTTCTTTATCTTTCTGTGTTCGTCTGCGAATGAGTTTATATTTACCTGTGCAATACAACCCAGTTCAAGCAGAGAATCGAGTGTTTTTGAATTACCCATAAGACTGCCGTATCTCTCAATGTGGGCAAGAATAGGTGTTACTCCCCAATCGCAGATAAGGCTTACAAGCCGCTCGTATGCTTTTTCTGAAAAATCCTCCCTGAAAGAATGCTCTATCAGTGCGTAATCAGTGCCCTCTATCTTTATTCTCTGCAGTTTCTCATTGCCGAAAAGGTATTTGCTTATGTAGACCTCGGCTCCCAAAAGGATTCGGGGACTGCCGGGAGGAAGTGAGTCTTTCAGCTTTTTATATGCCGAATCACGCTTTTCAAGAAAATCGTCAAGTGAAATGCAGTCACTGTAATAATGCGGTGTACATATTATTGTCTGAGCGCCCTGAGCCTGAAGTTTTGCTATCATGTTAAGGCTTGTTTCAACATCGGGCGAGCCGTCATCAATTCCGGGCAGAATATGGCAGTGAGTTTCCGTAAAACCGTTTAAAACCATATTACCGCCTCCGTTTATCAGTATGTGTAATCGCTGTAATTATACTTGTAGTATCCGTATTTTGATCTGTTTTCAGATTCGTAATTCACAACAAATCCCAAAATTTTCGCGTCTATGAATTTAAGAGAGTCAAGCGCTTTTTGAAGTTCGGGATGAGTTGAAGAATTTGAGCGAACCACCATTACAACACCGTCCGATTCCCTTATTACGGGCAATGCGTCCGAAACAACGTTAATGGGAGGTGTGTCTATTATTATATAATCAAAATGCTGTGAAACTTCTTTGATGAATTCAGACATCATTTCAGAACCCAAAACTTCCGCGGGATTCGGCGGTATAGAGCCGGATGCTATAACGGAAAGATTTTTGTATTCCGTGGGGTGAATTATGCTGAAAAGATCCACTTTCTGAGCCGAACGGCTGTTTGCGGCGGCTCCAAGATAATTTGTAAGTCCAGGTGCGTTGGGAATAGAAAAATAGTGGTGCACTTTGGGCTTTCTGAGATCTCCGTCAATCAGAAGCACTCTTTGGTCAGCCTGTGAAATGGAAATTGCCAAATTAGTGGTAGTGGTAGTTTTGCCCTCGTTCGCCATGGATGAAGATACTACGATTATCTTGCATCCTTTTTTCATTACGGAGAGCATAATGTTTGTTCTGATAGATTTATATGCCTCTTCTACTCTGAATTTAAGGCTGGGATCCATTATTGCGTTTTTGAGCAGAAAACGGGTAGAAGCGGAGCTGTCTTTTTTCTTTTTAGCCATTTTTCTTTGCCCCTTTCTTCTGCTTTACATTTGAAAGTTCAAATTCAGGCACACTGCCCAATACGGGAATATTGTATCTTTCAACAAGGTCGTCCCTGCCTTTGATACGAACATCAAGGAAGTCACGCAAAACAGCGTAAAGTCCTGCAATAAACATGCCCGCTACCGCGCCGATAAGGCATTTTTGCGGATAGTTCATACTTTCTGCCGAAGTAGCTTTAAGCGGCGGATCCTCAACTGATGCACGCACAAGCCCTCCGTTTGTGCTGAGCATGGCTTCGGGAACGCATACTTCAAGGCACTGTGCTATATGGTAGCTGAGTTCGGCGTCGCTCGTTGTTATCGTAAACAGAAACATTGCCGTGTTTTCAACTTTTTCTATAACGATTGAATTTTTAATCGTGTTCGCAGAATAATCGGTATTGTAGATTCTGTTAAGCTCGTCCGCAACGGACTGGTTGAATTGGTTTGTCTGAAATACTTCTATATAGGTGTCAAGCATCTTCATTGCGTAATTCATTTTGCTTGTTTCGCTTGCCTGTTGGGCGCTTGACGTGGAATCTTGAAGCTCCTGATTTGCATCATAAGAATATGCAAGAAACTCTATGGAAGAAGTGTATGTAAGAGTGGTGAATCGCGCCGTGAAAACAGCTGCTAAAATCGCGCCGATAACGGCGAATATCAGAAGCAGCTTCCACCTTTTGAGCAGTGCGCTGAGCACCTTCTGAACATTTGCGTCTATATTCAACAAACTCATCCTTTCGTTTTGAAAGCAATATCAATTTTATACATAAAGTCATAATAAATTTTACTTTAAATTAAAAAGTTTGTCAATAATAATCTATTGCCAAAATAAAAGAAATAAATTATAATATATTGAATAAAATATTGGCAAGAGGTGCTACTATGAGCGATATCAGTAAAACGATGCCCCTGTGGGGCCCGTACTCCAAAAAGTACATGGGAATTTCAAGATTGTCTGATACAGATATGTCTTCGGGCGCAAGGTTCGATTTTTCCGTTCACCCCACGGTGTGGAATTCTTCTGTTCCCGTTCCGAATGTAACTTTTCCAAGCAATTACCATCTGTGGAGCTGCAAGGGCGATTATTCTTTCTATTCATACCGCTATGAGCTTATGTGGAAAGATATGATTTACTGTGACGTTTCATTTTCTCGTATAAATGATTCGGCGTATCTTATGCGCTGTGAATTTGTTAATAACACATCTTTAAAGCAGAATTGTATTTTAAACGGATATTCCGCAATGGAATATCCCAAGCCGCTTTTCACAAAGCTTGATACACCCGAAAAGGCGCTTGTTATCGGCGCTAATGATTATGAGAATTATACATACGCCAATCCCCGCCCGTGGGATACGGAAAATCCGGACGGTATGGCAAAGGGCCAGTTTTCAGATTATCATTTTGTGGGCGGATTCGGCCTTGGAGACAGATGCGAGAATTATCATGTTCCTGCCCTGGGCTTAAAGCCTTTCGGCTGTGAGAAAGGGGACTGCGTTTCGTATAAGGCTGACATGAACGGTTTTGAAAATCCTGTTCTTACAGTCAGATACAGGTCAGCAACTGACGGCGATGCTCAGTTTATGCTCAACGGCAAAGCCGTAACATTCCCGCACAGTAATGACCTTGCTTTCGTTTCTTTTGAAATCGGCAAAGCAGATGAAATTGAATTTTCAAGCCTTGGCACAGCGGGCATTGAGCTTGATGTGCTCGTTATAACAGAAAACGGAGAGCAGAGCAGTGTTTCGGCATCTCTTGAAAAGCACGGCTTTACTCCTGAAATGGAATCAGAAAAATGCGGCAGAGGTCTGCGCTGCAAGCTTTATTACCCTGAAGCTAAGCAGACTTTCTATATTCTTACAAATAACGAAAAAACAAGAGAGAGAACTCTTGATTCAGGCTGCCTTGAGGACGCTCTTCCGAACAGACTTTCAAACGGCGACCATACTTATGACGAACTCAGACGCACATTCTCCGAAAGCTTTTCCGAAAAGAAGAGCGATGAGGGATTTTTCCACAATGTGCTTGTAAAATCAATATTCATAGACCCGAATTCAACACACATGGAGTATATGGTTGTTTCCGAAAAACCGTTTGAGCCCCTTTCAGATGACGAATATGAGGCGATTTACAAAGCGGCAAGCGCTCCGGAGGATAACGGTCTTAACAGCGACGGAAGAAAGTACACCCTTTCAACCGATATCCTTAAAGCAACACTTCTGACGAATGTGGTTTACCCCGTATATAAGCACGGCAAAAATGTTATTCACTTCACCCCCGGCAAAAGGTGGGACAGCTTTTATACATGGGACAGCGGTATCATCGGTATCGGAGTTCTTGAATTCAGCCCCGAAAAGGCAAAATACATCCTTGAAACATATCTCTCTGATGATGACAACAAGGATTTTGCTTTCCTGCTTCACGGCAGTCTTGTGCCCACTCAGTTCCCGCAGTACCTTGAAATGTTAAAACGAGCAGAAGACAAAGAGCCTTTGTTTGCGCTCTATGATAAAATGATGCGTTATTACCGCTTCCTTGCGGGTGAAGACGGCTCCACTACCGCCAAGTTCAAAAACGGACTGCTCACTACTTATGATTACTGGTATTCCTGCTCAGGCATGGATGATTATCCCGCTCAGGTATATATGATAGACAGGCAGATGATGGATAGGATTTGTCCCTGTATCTCTACTTCTCAGATAATCCGTGCCGCAAAGATAATGAAAATGGCGGCAATTGCTTTGGGAAAACAAGAGGACGCGGACAGGCTTCAGCAAGATATAGACAGGTCAACCGCTGCTCTCAATGCTCTTGCATGGGATGAAAAGAGCGGCTATTATTCATATACCGTTTATGATAAGGACAATAATCTCTGCGCTTATCTCAGAAATGAGCAGGGCGAAAATATGAACAAGGGCATGGATGGCGTTTATCCGCTTGTTGCAGGTGCCGCAACTCCTGAAAGAGCCGCAAGGCTTCTTTCACACATTAAAAACCCGAATGAGATGTGGAGCAAGAGCGGTATCTCCGCGGTAGATATGAGCGCGTCATATTATTTTGATGACGGCTACTGGAACGGCAACGTATGGATGAGCCACCAGTGGTTCCTGTGGAAAACGATGTTTGACCTCGGCGAAACAGATTTTGCGTTTGAGATCGCTAAGCGTGCTCTTGATATGTGGAAGGCTGAAACCGATTTTTCATACAATACTTACGAATGTTTTGGTATTAAAACACAGCGCGGCGGCTGGTTCCATAATTTCGGCGGTCTGTCCGCTCCTATATGTGTATGGGCAAACGCGTATTACAAACCCGGCACGGTAACAACTGGCTTTGATGTGTGGACTGATAAACAGATCACCACTGAAAATTCCGCTGATATTGCGTTTAAATATTATGGTTCTTCAACGGCTTACACGATTCTCGTATGCCTTTCAGATAAAAAGTCCTATTGCGTAACACTTAACGGCAAAGAGATCGACTTTTCGGAACGTGAGCCGGGAATTATTGAAATAACGCTCAGTTCAAGCGTTAAAGAGGGAGAAATAAAAATTTCCCCGCGCGACTGATGCGAGGAATAAACAGGAGGTAAAATTATGGCAACAAAGCTTAGCGGCAGCAACAATGAGCCGCTGAAAATTCAGGTTATAACGGATACCCACTATTATTCCAGAAAGGTAGGCACTTCAGGAAAGGCTTACGAAAAGGCGGAGTCAAAGTCACAGATGGTGATTAAGGACAGTGATCTTGTTCTTAAAGCCGGATTTGATATGCTGTGCGAAGATAATTCAACCGATATAGTATTGCTGTCCGGAGATACAACACATAACGGCGAGCTTGATTCTCATGCCGAATTTATAGAAATGCTTCGCGATCTTAAAAAGCGCGGCAAGCGTGTTTATGTTATAACCGCAACACATGATTTCCGTGACGGCGGCGTTACGGACGGATATGTGGGAGATGAAGCAGTTGATTATCCCGCTGTTGAGGACAGGCATGACCTCTGGGATATGTATTATGAGTTCGGCCCGAACGAGGCTATTTCATACCATAAGGAATCAATGAGCTATGTGGTTCAGCTTGCACCGGGATACCGTCTGTTTGCGCTTAATGACGATACTAACTATAAACCTGAGGGTGAGCGCGGTTCAGGATTTTCTGATGACTGTATGCAGTGGATACTTGAGCAGCTTAAAGACGCTCAGGAGCATGACCAGTATGTTATTGCAATGACTCATCACCCGATGATAGCGCCGTCACCGTTTTATGCTATTATCGGCAAAGGGGATATGCAGCGTAATCACGAAACCACAAGAGAGATATTTGCTGACGCCGGTCTTCACTGTATGATAACAGGCCATACCCATGTGCATGATATAAGCTACATAATCAGCAAAAAAGGAAATGTGTTCTATGATATTGCCTGCGGCGCAATGATCGGATGCCCGCCTACAATGAGAACTATCACCTTTGATCCTAAAAACTCAAAAATAGATGTTGATACAACCATCATCAAAGACGTACCGGGCCTTGATACGGGCGGAAAGCCGTTTGATGAATATATGAAAGGCTTTTTCTTCGGCATGATATCAGAGGTCATTTGGGCAATGGGCAATGATATTGACCGCCTTGCCGAGATGACTCCGGCATTCTCTATACCCGGTGAAAAAGTTAAAAAGCTGGCGTGGCTCATAAAGCCCATAGGCAAATTCTTAAATAAACTCACTTTCAAAAAGATATGGAAGATATGTAAAAAGGAATCAGGCCTCAAAAAAGAGGATATTGCCGATATAGCGGATAACAAGGTAGTAGATTTCATTCTTGAGCTTGTTCAGAATCTTTACTGCGGAGATTCGCCGTACGGCCCCGAAACGCGTGAGTACAAGCTTACCTGCGCCGTTCTTAATGTTATTGATTCTTTCCTTGATACGATTCACCTTAATATAGGCAAATTCCTCAAGGGCGCTACAAGCGTAAGAAGCCTTGTTGAGCCGCTGTTGTGGAATCCCGGATATTGCGATGCTAAAGCAACACTTCCGCTTTATCCCGTTTATGACAGCGCTGAAAATGCTCCCGAGCTTGAGGATAAAAGCAGAAACTTCAAAGATCCCGTTAAAAAGAGCAAAAAGGGGCCGCTTATCCTGTTCTTGCTTATACTTGCCGTTATTGTGCTACTTGCTGTTGTAGTGGGTGTTATCGCTCTTGTAGTTTGGGCGGTAATCTCCATAATAGGTGCGGTAACGGGCGCTGTGCCGTTTTTAATGTAAATGTTAATAAAATATAAATTTTTTCTTGCATAGAGGCATTCTATTTGCTATACTAAAATAGATAAGCGCCTGCAGGATAGCAGCGCAATTTTTGATTTAAGGAGTAAAAATTATGGCAGATGAAAAGAAAAAATTCAGCCTCAGCGGTATAGACAATGCCGCAGAGGAAAAAGGTTCTTTTATGAAGACCCTTTGGCAAATTCTGAAATTCCTTGTTGTTTCAGGACTTGTAACAATAATCCAGCTCGTTCTTGCAAACGTACTTCCGCTTATTTTTGACAGTGTAACGGCAACACTTCCTGCATTTCTTCAGGGCATTTTTGCGCCGAACACTATTTTTGACGCAACTACTGCAGAAGGTCTTGAGCAGATAAGCAAATACGTTGTAGGCGGCACTGTAGAAAACGGTGTTGTTGTAGGCGGCGTAGTTACTTGGGGTTATCTTCTTCCTTTCTTCCTTTCAAACCTGATTGCAAACATCTACGGCTTCTATCAGAATAAAAAGACCACATTCAAATCAGATGCTCCGTGGTATAATTTTGCTATCTACATAGTTCTTATGATCGCTCTTATCCTTTTCTCAACATGGCTTCAGGGCTGGGTTGTAGGAGTTATCGCAAAGGTAGACTGGGCTTGGCTTCAGGCTCTTTCAAGAACGATTGCAAGCCTTGCAGCAGGTCTTGTTCAGATGCTTGTACTTTTCCCGATGGAAAAATTCGTTCTCCTCAAAGAAAAGAAAAAGGACGAAGCAGAAGCTCAGAACTAATTTCTTTTCCTGTATTTTGTTAATTAAAGTAAAAGCGCTTTTGCCGTTAGGCAAAGGCGCTTTTTTATGCTGTAAAATTTTATATATTCTGTTTTTTGTATGTTTTCAAGAAATAAAAAGCACCCTGCTTTATAGGCAGGGTGTTTTAATTAATCAAGCTCATATAGTCTTCTTGCATTTTGAGCCGTGATGTCAAGCAGTTCCTGAGCTGAAATTCCAAGCTCTTCGCCAAGCCGTTCGGCTATATGCGGTATCAGGCTGCTGTCATTGCGCTTTCCGCGGCAAGGCACGGGCGCAAGATACGGGCAGTCTGTTTCAAGTACAAGCCTTTCAATAGGAATAGCTTTTGCCGCTTCAATGCTTTTACGCGCGTTCTTGAATGTGGCAACGCCGTTCAGCCCTATATACATTCCCATTTTAACTATCTCTTTTGCAGTTTCGGCAGAGCCGGAAAAGCAGTGCAAAACACCTTTGGGATTGTATTGTTTCAGAATATCAAGCGTGTCTGCGTGTGCTTCACGGTCATGAACTATAACGGGCATGTTCAGTTCGTTTGCAAGTGCGCACTGCGCGGCAAAAAATTCTTTTTGCACTTCTTTGGATGATGCCATCCAGTGATAATCAAGTCCTATTTCACCTATAGCAACGCATTTTTTATGCTTAGCGTATTCCTTAATAATCTCCAGATCTTCAATTTTAAGACCTTCAAGGTTTTCAGGGTGCAGACCGGCGGCAAAATATACATAATCGTATTTTTCAGCCAGCGCGGCATCAAATTGTGTTGTTTCAAGGTCACAGCCGCAGCTTACAACAGCGCACACGCCTTTTTCAGGCAGGCTTCTCAAAAGTTCATCCCTGTCGGGGTCAAACTGTCCGTCATCATAATGGCTGTGAGTATCAAAAATATTTTTATACATATTATATATGATTATCTCAGGCGCATTCCCGGCTCAAGACCGTCTGCAAACATAACTTTTACGCCGCCGTCGGCAGTGTCAGCCGCAAGCAGCATTCCGTAGCTCATCTCGCCGCAAAGCTTTGCAGGCTTCAGATTTGCAACTATGATTACGGTCTTGCCGATAAGGTCTTCAGGCTTATACCACTGTGAAATACCTGAAACTATCTGCCTTTTTTCCTCACTGCCGTCATCAACTATCAGCTTCAGCAGTTTTTTTGCTTTTTTTATAGGCTCGCATTCAAGTATTTTTGCCGCTTTAAGCTCAACCTTTGCAAAATCGTCAAAGGCTATCTCTGGCATTTTTTCTTCTTCGCTTTCGCCCTGAGCCTCTTTCTCCGCCTCTTTCATCTGCTTTTCAATAAGGGCGTTGAGTTCGTCTATCTCTTTATCAGCGTCTATTCTTGGGAAAAGGGGAGCTCCTTTCTTAACGGTTACATCAAGCGGAAGCACACCGATTTTTCCGGCGTTTTCATAAGTGATAAGGGCTTCATCTGCACCTATCTGTTCCCATACCTTGGGCATTGTTGTAGGCATAAAGCAGGAAAGCAGTGTTGTGCATATCCTTATGGTTTCAAGCAGATTGTAGAGTACGCTTGCAAGACGTGCTTTTTTGCTTTCGTCCTTGCCCAAAATCCACGGAGTGGTCTCGTCAATATATTTGTTTGCTCTTGAAATAACTTTGAATATTTCTGCAAGAGCGTTGTTTATCTGTGTTTCGTCAATATAGCTGTCCGTCTTACCTCTGAGCGCAAGAGCCATATCAAGAAGTTCATTATCAACAGGCTCTGCTTCTCTTTCAGCGGGAAGTGTGCCGCCAAAATACTTTTCAACCATCGCAACTGTTCTGGAAACAAGGTTTCCGAGGTCGTTTGCAAGGTCTGAATTAATTCTGTTGATCATTATCTCGTTTGAGAAAGAGCTGTCAGCTCCAAGTGCCATTTCACGCAGAATGTGGTATCTGATAGCGTCACTGCCGTATCTTTCGCCAAGCACGAACGGGTCAACTACATTGCCTATGGATTTGCTCATTTTCTGGCCGTTGAAAGTTATCCAGCCGTGAACGGCAAGATGCTTCGGAAGGGGCAGATCAAGTGCCATAAGCATTGCAGGCCAGATTATTGCGTGGAAACGCATAATGTCTTTTGCAACCATATGCACGTCAGCCGGCCAGTATTTCTCAAATTCATTATATTTTTCATTTCTGTAGCCCAGTGCGCTGATATAGTTTGAAAGAGCGTCAACCCATACATATACAACGTGCTTTTCGTCAAACGTAACGGGGATTCCCCATGTAAAAGACGTTCTTGAAACACACAGATCCTCAAGACCCGGTTTTATGAAATTGTTAACAAGCTCATATGCTCTTGTTTTAGGCTGCAGATAATCAGTTTCCGTAAGCAGCTTTTCAATGCGGTCTGCAAACGGAGCCATTTTGAAGAAATATGCTTCTTCGGAAGCCTCGGTAACCTCTCTGCCGCATTCGGGGCATTTGCCGTCTATAAGCTGGCTGTCCGTCCAGAAGCTTTCACACGGCGTGCAGTATTTGCCTTTGTATTCGCCTTTGTAGATGTATCCTTTATCGTACAGTTCCTTGAATATCTTCTGAACCGTCTCTACATGGTAGTCGTCAGTTGTGCGGATATATCTGTCATAGCTGATGTTCATGTATTCCCACAGCTTTTTGAATACGGCAACCTTTTCATCTACGTACTCTTTGGGAGTAACGCCTTTGTCTGCCGCTTTCTGCTCTATTTTAAGGCCGTGCTCATCCGTTCCCGTAAGGAACATTACGTCTTTGCCCTGAAGCCTTTTATACCTCGCAATGGAATCGCAGGCAACAGTTGTGTAGCAATGCCCTATGTGCGGATTTCCGGAGGGGTAGTAAATGGGCGTTGTTATATAGAATTTTTCTTTTTCTTCTGCCATTCTTACATCTCCTTATTTGTTATACAAGAGAAAACTGTGTTTTTGCGCCCGTCTCTTTTATGGTTTCCTCTGCCTGCCCTGTTGAAAGGTCAACGGCAACGGATGCAAATTTTTCTCCGTCAATATTTACCGAAAAATAGTTCAGTCCGTTTTCTTCAACGGTGCTGTTTATCTCATATTTATCTCCGTAGTGGATCTGCAGTGCGTCCATTGCCTCTTTTACTGTAAGCGGCAAATTGTAATTATCAACTTTCACTGTAGTATCCTTGCGTGTTGTTTCCTGAGTGGTGCTTTCCTCGGTAGTCTGCTCTGCTGCAGTGGTGCTGCTTGTGGTTTCGCTTTTGCTTTCTGTTTCGGAAACCTGCAAAGTCTGAGTTTGGCTCTCAGTCTGAGTTTTGTCTGCGGAGTCTGATGAAAAATAGACCCACGCTATAATTCCGATTATTGCAGCAACGGCAATTATAAAAACCGCTGTTGCCGCTTTTTTGCCTTTGCTCATATTATATCACCTTCAATTAATGCGTAATGCGCTTAAATAAGTGATGCCGCAGCCTTGTCCAGCATAAGAGTAACATCCTTATGGAACTGAAGCACGGAAGCGGGGCACATGGGTGTAACATTTCCGTCAATGAGCTGCTTTATTGCTTTTGCCTTATTTTCACCGATTGCAATGATAAGTATCTTCTTTGCCTGCATAATGGAACCGATACCCATTGTAACAGCCTGTGTGGGAACCTCTTCAATGGATTTAAAGAAACGGCTGTTGTCTTTTACCGTGCTCTCTTTAAGAGTTACAACATGGCTCCAGCGCTGGAAACAGTCAGCAGGCTCGTTAAACGCAATATGACCGTTTGAACCTATACCAAGCAGCTGAATATCAATTCCGCCTGCCGCTTTAATTTTCTTTTCATATCTGCGGCATTCCTCTTCCGGGTCTTCAGCATTTCCGTCAAGGAAGTTTATGTTTTCCTCAGGAATGTTGATATGGTCAAAAAGATTCTCATGCATAAAGCTGTGATAAGAATTCTTGTCATTCACGTCAAGGTTAACGTATTCGTCAAGGTTAAAAGTTGTAACTTTGGAAAAATCAACGATGCCTTTTTTGTAAAGCTCTATCATCTGGCTGTATGGTTTCAGAGGAGTTGAGCCCGTTGCAAGACCGAGTATGCTGTCCGGCTTCTGTAAAACCTGGCCGCACATGTAGTTGCCGGCGGCAATTCCTATCTGTTCCTCATTGTCGTAAATAAGTACATTCATGATCTGTACCTCCTTAGTATTTATCTTAATTATTAATATTATAAACTAATTAGACTTTCTGTCAATTATTAATTTTCGCTGATCTGCGTTTTTTTTATGTGTTGAGCTGCAAGTATGGCTGCAAGAGCAACAAGCACTCCAAGCAAAGCTCCTGCGGTATCAATAGCCCAGTCCTCAACTTTGCAGGCTCTGCCTTCTACAAATATCTGGTGCACTTCATCGCTTACGGCGTAGGCGGAAGCGCACAACAACGCAAAAGGTATCTTAGCCATTCCGAACTGAACATAAAATGCAACTGCAAACAGCAGTCCCAGACCGGCAAACTCTGAAAAATGAGCAGCTTTGCGGACTATGAAATCTGTTACCGCATTATCCCCGAAAATGCTTTTAAAAAATTCAACGAATATATCGCTCTGAGCCGAGGATTCACTTGCTGTGCGTGAAGAAAACCAAAATATTACTGCCATGCAGACCGCGCACAGCGCCCAGCATATTATTTTAGCGTATGCTGGAAATGTTTGATTCGGGCAGGAAATGTTATTTTCTTGTTGCATATATGAAGGATACCCTCCCTGAACCCGGGTGGAACTGTACTCCGCTTACACCCTTTGCCTGAGCGTAGTAGCATGATTCATAGAAAACAGGCAGAAAACTGTAGTTTTTATACAGCTCTTTTTCACATTCATAGCACGCCTGCGCAAGCCCCGAGGCATCTGCTGATGCGGCGTCCGCAAGCGCTTCGCTGTATCCGCTGCTGTTTATGTAAGCATATGAAACATTTTCAAATGTCTGCAGGAACGCAAGCGGGCTTGTTGAACTTGCAGTATAGGGGTAGAGTGCAATGTCGTAATCAGAAGCGGCAACACGCGACTTCATTTCACTTTCCGGCAGAGCCTCTATAACCATTGAAAAGCTTACGTCCTTATCATTTACTGAAGAAACAGAGCCTATTCCCGCTTGGATGCCCTGGGCAAGTTCTCTTGCAACTTCTTCCATGTAATCAGGTACAAGCAGAGTAATCTCCGTAGTGTATATTTCTTCTTCAGATATAACTTCTTTCCATAATTCAGCAGCCTTTTCAGCATCTGCGCTTTCAGCTACTCCTGAAACTGACGTGTTGTACTGCGCTCCGTTAGCCGTGCATGTTGGCGGTACATATCCGCTTGCTTTCTGAAGGTAGGAATATTCATCGTAATCTATGTCTGCAATTGAAAGATAAAGAGCTTTTCTTGCGTCTTTTTCGGCAAAGATACCGTCATTTCCGTTTATTACGAACATCCATGTTATGTTGCTGTAAGGCGTAAGCGAAACACCGCTGCTGTCGCTTATTTCACTGCTTTCGTAGCCTCTTATGTACGCCGCGTCATAATATCCGCTCAGCAGGTCTTTGGAAAGATCTGTGTCATCGTCAACTATGTTGAGCGTAAGATCCGTGGCTTTGGGCTTTGTGGGGCCGCTGTAATCCTTGTTGGCGGCAAGTATATATGATGTATCAAGTATTGTTTTTATGTAAAACTGCCCGTTGAACAGCGTGTATTCAAGTTTGAGTCCGTAGCGTCCTCCGGTAGATTCAAAAAATTCCCTGTTGCAGGGCATGGCAACAGCTGTGCTCATTGTTTCAAGAAAACTGTCGTCAGGGGAGGAAAGGTTTATTGTAAGCGTGTATTTGCCGCTTGCCGTAACTCCCAGCGTGCTTTCGTCGGCAGAACCGGAGTGAACTTCAGGCGCATTTGCTATTGATGATATAGTAGAGTAAAGAGGGGACTGAGTTGTGTCGTCTGCCGCGCGCTGAAGAGCGAAAACGAAATCATCGGCGGTAATTTCAGGGCCGTAATCTTCTCCCATCTTCTTTTTTACTGAATCGTAAATATGCCACTTCAGCCCCTGATAAAGCTCAAAGGTGTATGTTTTTCCGTCATTGCTTACGCTCCAGCTTTTTGCGCATCCGGGCGTAATGTTGCCCTCGTCATCACATCTTACAAGACCCTCAAAGCAGTTTTCTGCGATAAGGAACTCGTCCTGTGTTGAGGCAACCTGCGGGTCAAAACTGTTTATGTTGCCGCTGAACGGGTAAATAAGGTCTAATTTGTCATCAGAATCAGAGCATCCCGCAAAGGATACTGCAATCAGTACGAGCGCCAGGAGCGCTGCGGTTATCTTTTTCATATCCATCACCAATTAAATCAGTTATAATATTATATCAAATGAGATTGGCTTTGAAAAGACGGAAAACTTATTTTTTAATAATATTTTTAACTCTTTCTAATAGTTGCGAATTGATTATTTACAGCTTGTATCATACAAGTTTTGTTCTTGATTTTATGTGCGGCGTTTTAGGCGGGAAAAGGCTGAAAAAAGACGAAAAATTAAAACACCCGGAGCAGTGTTACAAAAAGTTTTCAAAAAAATTACTATTATTTGAAATTTATTATTGACTTATTAGCTTTTAATGTTTATTATATAAGCCACATTGAAAATGGAAAGTGTGCCCTTTTTGAAAAACAGGCTTTTTACGGCTTTTTCGGAAAGTGTTTTCAAGCCGCTTGTACGGATGAAAAATCAGCGCGTTTTCCGTGTTTTATCAGAAATTTACAAAGAAACGGAGTGATTGCCTTTATGGTAAATGTAAAGGATGTTCAGTTCGGCACAACAACAAGAAAAAGCTTCGCCAAGATCAACGAAGTTATGCAGATGCCCAATCTTATTGAGGTGCAGAAGAAGTCCTACCAGTGGTTTCTTGACGAAGGCATGAGAGAGGTTTTCCGCGATATCGGCTCAATAACCGATTACACCGGAAATCTTGTGCTTGATTTCATTGACTACTCAATGGATGAGCCGCCTAAGTATACAATTGCGCAGTGCAAGGAACTTGATGCCAACTATGCAAAACCGCTTACGGTTACCGCACGCCTGCTCAATAAGGAAACGGGTGAGGTAAAGGAAAACAATGTTTATATGGGCGACTTCCCGCTTATGACAGATGCGGGCACCTTCATCATAAACGGCGCGGAAAGATGTATAGTATCTCAGCTTGTTCGTTCCCCCGGCGTATATTATCACATGGATCATGACAAGACCGGTAAGGAACTTTATACCAATACCGTTATCCCCAACAGAGGCGCGTGGCTTGAATATGAAACAGATGCCAATGATCTTTTCTATGTAAGAATAGACAAGAACAGAAAGATCTTCATCACCACATTCCTCAGAGCACTCGGTCTTGGAACGGATGATGAGATCAGAGAATTCTTCGGCAATGACGAAAGAATAGAAGCTACTATCGAAAAGGATACAACCAAAAACACGGAAGAGGCTCTTATCGAGGTTTACAAGAAACTCCGTCCCGGCGAGCCTCCCACCCTTGAAACTGCCCAGGCTCATCTTGACGGACTTTTCTTTGATCCGCACAGATATGACCTTTCAAGAGTAGGCAGATATAAATACAACAAAAAGCTTGCCCTCAGCGACAGACTTATCGGCTGCACTCTTACACAGCCTATCATCTCACCACAGGGCGAATTTCTTGCCGATGCGGGCGAGAAGATCGATAAAGAAAAGGCCCTTGAGATAGAAAACGCAGGCGTTATGTATGCGTTTGTTGACGCTGACGGCGTAGAGATAAAGATCGTTTCAAACGGTATGGTTGACATTGATAAATATGTTGACTTTGACTGCAAGGAATACGGCATCAACGAAAAGGTTTCTTACAGAGCACTCTCCGAGATACTTGAAAAATGCGGCGATGACGAGGAAATGCTCAGAGAAGAGATCAGAATCCATGCAGACGATCTTATTCCCAAGCATATCGTTACGGATGATATTTTTGCTTCCGTTTCATATCTTATCAACATTGCTCACGGCGTAGGCACTACCGATGATATCGACCATCTCGGTAACCGCCGAATCAGAGCTGTCGGCGAACTTCTTCAGAACCAGGTTAGAATCGGTTTCTCAAGAATGGAAAGAGTTATTCGTGAAAGAATGACTCTTCAGGCTCAGGACAACGGCGACGAGATCACTCCTCAGGCGCTTATCAATATCCGCCCCGTTGTTGCGGCAATCAAAGAGTTCTTTGGCTCTTCTCCGCTTTCACAGTTCATGGATCAGAATAACCCGCTTGCGGAACTTACTCATAAGAGAAGACTTTCCGCTCTTGGCCCCGGCGGTCTTTCAAGAGACAGAGCCGGATTCGAAGTCCGCGACGTTCATTATACTCATTACGGCAGAATGTGCCCCATCGAAACTCCCGAAGGTCCCAACATCGGTCTTATCTCTTACCTTGCATGTTACAGCCGACTCAACGAATACGGCTTCATCGAGGCTCCTTACCGCAGAGTTGATAAGGAAACAGGCGTTGTAACCTCAGAGGTTGTATATATGACCGCTGATGTTGAGGATAACTATGTTGTTGCACAGGCAAACGAACCTCTTGACGAAAACGGCAGATTTACCAACAAGAGAGTTACCTGCCGCCACAGGGATGAGTTCATCACCTGCGAGCCGGAAAAGGTAGACTTCATGGACGTTTCGCCTAAGATGGTAGTTTCAGTTGCTACCGCAATGATTCCTTTCCTTGAAAACGATGACGCAAACCGTGCTCTTATGGGTGCAAACATGCAGAGGCAGGCAGTTCCGCTTCTCAAGACGGAAGCTCCCGTTGTAGGCACCGGCATGGAATATAAAGCCGCTTACGACTCAGGCGTTGTTGTAATCGCAAAGCGCGGCGGTACCGTTACTGCGGTAGACGCCGAATCAATAGAGATCACCGTTAAAAAAGGCGATGTGGACAGATATGAGCTTATCAAGTTCAGCGGCTCCAACCAGGATACCTGCATAAACCAGAGACCTATCGTTTCAATCCGCCAGAAGGTTGAGGCTGGTCAGGTAATTGCAGACGGTCCCGCAACCTGCAACGGTGAAATTTCACTCGGTAAGAATGCCCTCATCGGCTTTATGACATGGGAAGGCTACAACTACGAGGACGCTGTTCTTATCAATGAAAAAATGGTGCGTGAAGATGTCTACACCTCTATCCACATTGAGGAACACGAGGTTGAGGCAAGAGATACAAAGCTCGGTCCCGAAGAGATCACACGCGATATTCCCAACGTCGGCGAAGACGCTCTTAAAGATCTTGACGAAGACGGTATTATCCGTGTGGGCGCAGAAGTTCATACAGGCGATATCCTTGTCGGCAAGGTAACACCTAAGGGCGAAACAGAACTCACTGCAGAAGAAAGACTGCTCCGTGCTATTTTCGGTGAAAAGGCAAGAGAAGTAAGAGATACTTCACTCCGAGTTCCTCACGGTGAGTACGGTATTGTTGTTGATGTTAAGCATTTTGAGCGCAAGGACTGCGAAGAACTCAGCCCCGGCGTTAATAAGAAAGTAAGAATTTACATTGCCCAGAAGAGAAAAATCCAGGTGGGCGATAAAATGGCGGGTCGTCACGGAAACAAGGGCGTTGTTTCACGTGTACTTCCGCAGGAAGATATGCCGTTCCTTCCGGACGGCAGACCGCTTGACATTGTTCTTAACCCTCTCGGCGTACCTTCACGTATGAACATCGGTCAGGTACTTGAGGTTCATCTTGGCTATGCGGCTAAGGCGCTCGGCTGGAAGATGTGCACACCCGTATTTGACGGCGCTCACGAGGACGATATCCGCGAATGTCTCCGCCTTGCAGGCCTTTCCGAAGACGGTAAAACGATCCTTACGGACGGCAGAACAGGTGAGAAATTTGATAACCCCATAACAGTAGGTTATATGTATTACCTCAAGCTCCATCACCTTGTTGACGATAAGATCCACGCTCGTTCAACAGGTCCTTACAGCATGGTTACGCAGCAGCCGCTCGGCGGTAAAGCCCAGTTCGGCGGTCAGCGTTTCGGTGAAATGGAAGTTTGGGCACTTGAGGCTTACGGCGCTGCCTACACTCTTCAGGAGATCATCACCGTTAAGTCGGATGATGTTTCAGGCAGAGTTAAGACCTATGAGGCTATTGTAAAGGGCGAAAATATTCCGCCTGCCGGAACTCCCGAATCCTTCAAGGTTCTGTTCAAGGAACTTCAGGCTCTCGGACTTGACGTTCAGCTCAGAGATAAGAACGGCAACGAGGTAGAGCTCAAGCAGGATATTGATGACGGCACGGAAATTCAGCCGATAGATGAAAACGCATTTTCCGAGGTAAACGATTTTGAAACGAACGGCGACGGCTATTCTTTCGAAAATCCCGAGGAAGACGGCGAGGAAGCAGGTCAGGATTCTGATTTGGACGATCTGTTCAGCGATACACAGAATGACGATTATGACGAATAATCACTGACCGAAAACCTGCATTACATTATATATAAAGGAGTGCTTCCAAATGGAAAATCAAAACGAATTCAGTTCAATAAGAATCGGCCTTGCCTCTCCTGAAAAGATTCGTGAATGGTCTTACGGCGAGGTTACAAAGCCGGAAACAATAAATTACAGAACTCTTAAGCCTGAGAAGGACGGCCTTTACTGCGAAAAGATCTTCGGACCTACCAAGGACTGGGAGTGTCACTGCGGAAAGTATAAGAGAATCCGCTATAAAGGCAAAGTCTGCGAGCGCTGCGGCGTAGAGATCACACGTTCAAAGGTAAGACGTGAGCGTATGGGTCATATCGAGCTTGCCGCTCCTGTTTCTCATATCTGGTATTTCAAGGGAATACCCAGCCGTCTCGGCCTTGTGCTTGATATAAGCCCGCGTTATCTTGAAAAAGTTCTTTATTTCGCGCTTTATATCGTAACCGATCCCGGCGATACCCCGCTTGAGAAAATGCAGATCCTCAATGAAAAAGAATACGCAGATATGCGTGAGCGCTATGAGGATGATTTCGAGGCTGGAATGGGCGCTGAGGCTATCAAAAAGCTTCTTCAGGATATAGATGTGTTCCAGCTCCGTGATGAACTCAACGCGGAACTTGAAAACGCAACAGGTCAGAAGAGAGTGCGTCTTCTCAAGAGACTTGATGTTGTAGACGCTTTCTGCAAGAGCGGCAACAAGCTTGAGTGGATGATTCTTGATGTTATACCCGTAATCCCGCCCGATATCAGACCTATGGTTCAGCTTGACGGCGGCAGATTTGCAACATCAGACCTCAATGACCTTTACAGAAGAGTTATTAACAGAAACAACCGTCTCAAGAGACTTCTTGAGCTCGGCGCACCCGATATTATCGTAAGAAACGAAAAGAGAATGCTTCAGGAAGCTGTTGACGCGCTTATTGATAACGGCCGCAGAGGCAGACCCGTTACAGGCCCCAGCAACCGTCCTCTTAAATCTCTTTCCGATATGCTCAAGGGTAAGCAGGGACGTTTCCGTCAGAACCTTCTCGGTAAGCGTGTTGACTATTCAGGACGTTCCGTTATCGTTGTAGGCCCTGAACTTAAAATGCATCAGTGCGGTCTTCCCAAGGAAATGGCAATTGAGCTTTTCAAGCCTTTCGTTATGAAACGCCTCGTTGCAACAGGTGCCGCTTCAAATATCAAATCAGCAAGGAAAAAGGTTGAAAGAGCGCAGGATCCCGCAGTATGGGATGCTCTTGAGGTAGTTATTAAAGACCACCCCGTAATGCTCAACCGTGCACCCACACTTCACCGTCTTGGTATTCAGGCGTTTGAGCCCGTTCTTGTAGAGGGCAGAGCTATTAAGCTTCATCCGCTTGCCTGCACAGCGTTCAATGCTGACTTCGACGGTGACCAGATGGCTGTTCACGTTCCTCTTTCAGCTGAGGCACAGGCAGAGGCAAGACTTCTTATGCTTGCTGCCAACAACCTGCTCAAGCCTTCAGACGGTAAGCCTGTAACAGTTCCTACACAGGATATGGTTATCGGTTCTTACTATCTTACAATGATCAAAGAGGGCGAGCCCGGTCAGCCTAAGTTCTTCCAGGATGAAGAGAGAACAAACGAAATCTCTTTTGAGGACGTAAAGGCAAAGGTAAACGGCAAGTATTCAGATTCTCAGCTTCTTTGCTCAGATGTGGATGACGAACTTGTTTCAGAGTTCTCTATCTATAAATCATATAAGATATACAGAGATAAAGACGAGGCTATGATGGCATATCAAGAGGGTTCTCTCGGTATGCACTCTCCCGCTAAAATCCGTGTAACAAAGGATACAGAAAGCGGCACAAAGAGCGCTGTTATCATAACCACTATCGGCAGAGTTATCTTCAACAATCCTATTCCTCAGGATCTTGGATTTGTTGACCGTTCAAAGCCGGAGCTTGAGTTCAAACCCGAAATAGACTTTGTTGTAAAGAAGGGCGAACTCGGAAAGATAGTTGATAAACTTATCTCCGTTCACGGCGTTTCTGTAGCATCTGTTGCACTTGACGCAATCAAGGCTCAGGGCTATAAATATTCAACAGTTTCCGGTACCACCGTTGCTGTATGCGACGCTCTTATTCCGGATGCTAAAAAAGAATTCCTTGATGAGGCTGAAAAGAAAGTTGATGAGATCACTCTCAACTACAATTACGGTCTTATCACAAACGAAGAGCGTTCCTCAGCCGTAATTAAGGCTTGGGAGGATTGTACAAATAAAGTTACCAACGAGCTTACTTCAAACTTTGACGGTACTCATAACCCGATCCACATGATGGTAGATTCAGGTGCTCGTGGTAGTACCGCTCAGCTTCGTCAGCTTGCAGGTATGCGCGGACTTATCGCGAATACTGCTGGTAAAACAATCGAAATCCCCATCCGTGCTAACTACCGTGAAGGTCTGAATATTCTTGAATACTTCATTTCTTCAAGAGGTGCGCGTAAAGGTCTTGCCGATACGGCTCTTCGTACTGCTGACTCAGGTTACCTTACAAGACGTCTTGTAGACGTTTCTCAGGATGTTATTATTCGTGATGATGACTGCGGCTGCAATGATGGTATCGTTGTTAAGGCAATCATGGATGGTAACCGTGAGCTTGAATCACTCAATGAGCGTCTTGTCGGCAGATTCCCGCTCAATGAGGTAACAGACCCGAATACGGGCGAGGTTATTGCCACACCTGATAAAATGATCACCAAGGATACTGCAGATAAGATTGTTGCTGCTGGTATCAAGGAAGTAAAGATACGCTCACTTATCACATGTAAGTCACGCCATGGCGTATGCCGCAAGTGCTACGGTTCAAACCTTGCGTTCAACGAGCCTGTTCAGGTCGGCGAGGCTGTAGGCATCATAGCTGCTCAGTCAATCGGTGAGCCCGGTACACAGCTTACAATGAGAACGTTCCATACCGGCGGTATCGCAGGCGGTGAAGATATCACACAGGGTCTTCCCAGAGTTGAGGAACTTTTCGAGGCAAGAAAGCCGAAGCAGTACGCTATCCTTTCCGAGATTGACGGTACAGTCAGATTCGAAGAGGTTAAGAAAGCTCAGCATATCGTTGTTACAAACAATGATACGCTTGAAGAAAAGAAATACCTCATTCCTTACGGCTTCAGAATTCGTGAGGAAATCACAGAGGGCGCGCATGTTGTTAAGGGTCAGGAACTCACTTACGGTTCAAAGAACCCGAACGACATTCTTGCTATTCTCGGTGAAGAGGCCGTTTATAATTACCTTATTCAGGAAGTTCAGTTTGCTTACCGTACTCAGGGTGTTGATATCAACGATAAGCACATTGAGGTAATCGTTCGTCAAATGCTCAAGAAGTGTACTGTTGACGATGCCGGAGATACTGATCTCGTTTCCGGAACAATGGTTGATGTTGCTGCTGTTGAGGAAGAAAATGACAGAATTGATGCCAGAATCGCAGCAGGAGAGACGGGTCTTAAAAAGGCAACACGTATTCCTGTTCTTATGGGTATCACCAAGGCTTCACTTGCAACAGATTCATTCCTTTCAGCTGCGTCATTCCAGGAAACAACAAGAGTTCTTACCGATGCCGCTATCAAGGGCAAGGTTGATCCGCTTATCGGTCTTAAAGAGAACGTTATCATCGGTAAACTTGTTCCCGCAGGCACAGGTATGGATGTGTTCCGTGATGTTGATGTTATCCCCAGCTATCTTTCTTCAGAGGGTTCAGAAGAAATTTTAAATCTTGAACAGCTTCAAAAGCTATTGACAAATAGTGCTGCTGAGTGATATACTTGATAATTGTGCGAGTGGAAAAACAGCACATTTAACAAATATTTTTAATTAATTTGGCACTAATGCACAAAATATTGAGGCAGGCTTTTTGCCCGCCTCAATATGTGCGTGTAAACGGGCGTTTTTATAAAAATAAGAGCGTCGGTTTATGCGCACATGATGCGTATAAATATTACAGAAAGGAGATATAAACTATTGCCTACCTTTAATCAGTTAGTAAGAACAGGCAGAAAGTCTGTAGAGAAAAAGGCGAAGGCGCCGGCACTTTTGAAGAGCCTTAACACAAAGAAAAATGTTATGAATGATAACTGCTCTCCTCAGAAGCGCGGCGTTTGCACAGCAGTAAAGACTGCTACACCTAAAAAGCCTAACTCCGCACTTCGTAAGATTGCCCGTGTACGCCTTACAAACGGAATGGAAGTTTCAGCTTATATTCCCGGCGTTGGCCACAATCTTCAGGAACACTCTGTTGTTATGGTGCGCGGCGGACGTGTTAAGGACCTTCCCGGTGTGCGTTACCACATCATCCGCGGAACTCTTGATACACAGGGCGTAAACGGCAGAATGCAGGCGCGCTCAAAGTATGGCGCAAAGAAGCCTAAGGCTGCTAAGAAATAAGCAGTAGACCCCTATCGGAAAAACAATAGTTTATACCTTTTATATATAATGTATATGCGGTATAGCCTACTTGTTGACTCCACGGGAAAACCGAGTACCTATGAACTCATTATTAATTATGAAGGAGGGAAGCGAAGATGCCAAGAAGAGGCCAAATCGCTAAGCGTGATGTGTTGCCCGATCCGCTTTACAACTCAAAGCTTGTAACGCGTCTTATCAACAACATCATGTATGACGGAAAAAAGGGTGTCGCGCAGAAAATCGTTTACGGCGCGTTTGACATCATTAAAGAAAAAACGGGTAACGATCCCCTTGAGGCTTTCCAGGCCGCAATGGAAAACGTTATGCCTACCCTTGAGGTAAAGGCTCGCCGTGTCGGCGGTGCAACTTATCAGGTTCCGCTTGAGGTTCGCCCCGAAAGACGCCAGACTCTCGGTCTGCGTTGGATTACGGCTTATGCCCGTGAGCGTTCTGAAAGAACAATGAAAGAACGCCTTGCTGCGGAGATTATGGACGCTGTTAATAAAACAGGCGGCGCAGTTAAGAAATGTGATGATACTCATAAGATGGCAGAGGCAAACAAGGCTTTTGCTCATTTCAGATATTAATCCCATAATCAGATTAGGAGGATATTATGCCAAGAAAAGTATCTCTTGAAAAGACAAGAAATATTGGTATTATGGCGCACATTGATGCCGGTAAAACAACAACTACCGAGCGTATCCTTTATTATACGGGAATAAATCATAAGATCGGCGAAACCCATGACGGCGCTGCCACAATGGACTGGATGGCGCAGGAGCAGGAAAGAGGTATCACAATCACCTCCGCCGCTACAACCTGTTTTTGGAAAAATCACAGGATTAACATTATTGATACACCGGGCCACGTTGACTTCACTGTTGAAGTTCAGCGTTCACTGCGTGTACTTGACGGCGCTGTTACCGTTCTTTGTGCAAAGGGCGGTGTAGAGCCTCAGTCTGAAACCGTATGGCGTCAGGCTGACGATTATAATGTTCCCCGTATGATCTATGTAAATAAAATGGATATTATGGGCGCAGACTTTTACAATGTTCTTAACATGGTAAAAGATAGATTTAAGTGCAACGCTGTTCCGATTCAGCTTCCTATCGGTTCTGAGGATACCTTCAGAGGTATCGTAGACCTTATCAATATGGATGCTGAAATCTATTATGACGATATGGGCAACGATATCCGCCGTGAGGAAATTCCGGAGGATATGAAAGAGCTTGCTCAGGAATATCGTGAAAAGCTTCTTGAAGCTGTTGCGGAGCAGGACGAAGAACTTATGGAAAAATATTTCGACGGCCAGGAACTCACTGTCGACGAAATTAAAAAGACTATCAGAAAGGCAACTTGCAGCTGTAACATGGTACCCATCACTTGCGGTACATCTTACAGAAACAAGGGCGTTCAGCCGCTCCTTGACGCTATTGTTGAATTTATGCCGGCTCCTACCGACGTTGAATCAATCAAGGGCGTAAATCCTGAGACTGACGAGGAAGAATATCGTCATTCTTCAGATTCAGAGCCTTTCTCAGCTCTTGCATTCAAGATTGCAACAGACCCGTTTGTTGGTAAGATCTGCTACTTCCGTGTATATTCAGGCGTTCTCAACGCAGGCTCTCAGGTTTATAACTCAGTTAAGGGCCACAGAGAGAGAATGGGCAGAATCCTTCAGATGCATGCAAACCACAGAGAAGATATTACAGAGGTTTACGCAGGCGATATCGCCGCTGCCGTAGGTCTCAAGAACACCACAACAGGTGATACTCTCTGCGATGAAGACCATCCCATCATCCTTGAGTCAATGAACTTCCCGGATCCCGTTATCCGTGTTGCTGTTGAGCCCAAGACCAAAGCCGGTCAGGAAAAGATGGGTATCGCTCTTGCAAAGCTTGCTGAAGAAGACCCCACATTCAAGGTTTATACCGATGAGGAAACAGGCCAGACTATTATCGCCGGCATGGGCGAACTTCATCTTGAAATTATCGTAGACCGTATGCTTCGTGAATTCAAGGTTGAAGCTAATATCGGTGCTCCTCAGGTTGCTTATAAAGAAACAATTCAGTCCGAATCAATGTCTGATACTAAGTATAAGCGTCAGTCAGGCGGTTCAGGTCAGTACGGTCATGTTAAGATCCGTATGTCACCGAACCTTGATGAAAACGGTATCGGCAAGGGCTATGAATTCATTAACTCCGTTGTCGGCGGTGCTATTCCTAAGGAATATATCCCCGCTGTTGACGCAGGTATTCAGGGTGCAATGAAGAGCGGCGTTCTCGCCGGTTACCCCATGGTTGATATCAAAGTTGAGCTTTACGATGGATCTTATCATGAGGTAGACTCATCTGAAATGGCATTCAAGATCGCAGGTTCTATGGCGTTCAAAGACGCTGCTAAGAAAGCAAATCCCGTTATTCTTGAGCCTATGATGAAAGTAACCGTAATCGTACCTGAGGAATACATGGGCGATGTTATCGGCGACCTTAACTCACGCCGTGGCCAGATTCAGGGTATGGAAGACAGAGCAGGCGCAAAGCAGGTTAACGCTCGTGTTCCGCTTTCTGAAATGTTTGGCTATGTAAACGATCTTCGTTCAAAGACCCAGGGCCGTGGTCAGTACACCATGGAGCCGGACGGCTATGAGCAGGTTCCGAAGTCAATTTCTGAGGAAATCATTTCCACAAGAACCAAAAAGGATTAATTTGATCCTTTAATTAAACAAAATTACTAAAAACACTTGATATTTTATCTGTGCTTTGATAAAATAATCATAACAATTTATCTACCTAAATTTCTAAGGAGGAAAATCCAATGGCAAAAGAAAAGTTTAACCGTTCTAAACCGCATGTAAACATCGGTACCATCGGACACGTTGACCATGGTAAGACAACTCTTACAGCGGCTATTACAAAGTATCTTGCAAATGAAGGTCACGCTAAGTTTGAGGACTATGCTGATATTGATAAGGCTCCCGAAGAGAGAGAGCGTGGTATCACAATTAACACTGCACACGTTGAGTATGAGACAGAAACTCGTCACTATGCTCACGTTGACTGCCCCGGCCATGCTGACTATATCAAGAACATGATCACCGGTGCTGCTCAGATGGACGGCGCTATCCTTGTTATCGCTGCAACTGATGGTCCTATGGCTCAGACTAAAGAGCACCTTCTTCTTGCTCGTCAGGTTGGCGTACCTTACATCGTTGTATTCATGAACAAGGTAGACCAGGTAGACGACGAAGAGCTTCTTGAGCTTGTTGAAATGGAAATCCGTGATACTCTTAGCGAGTATGAATTCCCCGGAGATGACATTCCGATCATCAGAGGTTCAGCTCTTAACGCTCTTAACGCTCCTTCAAATGACGATCCTGCTTGCGATTGCATCAGAGAGCTCCTTGCAGCTGTTGACTCTTACATCCCCACTCCTGAGCGTGATGAGAACCTTCCGTTCCTTATGCCCGTAGAGGATGTTATGACAATCACAGGCCGTGGTACTGTTGCTACCGGTAGAGTAGAGCGTGGTGTTCTTAAGCTCAACGAGGAAGTTGAAATCGTTGGTATTAAGCCCGAAATCAGAAAGACAGTTTGCACAGGTCTTGAAATGTTCCGTAAGTCACTTGACTTCACACAGGCTGGTGATAACGTAGGTGCACTTCTTCGTGGTGTTCAGAGAACTGAGATCCAGAGAGGACAGGTTCTTGCAAAGCCCGGTTCAATTCATCCCCACACCAAGTTCAAGGGTCAGGTTTACGTACTGACTAAGGATGAAGGCGGCCGTCATACTCCTTTCTTCAACAACTATCGTCCTCAGTTCTATTTCAGAACAACTGACGTTACTGGTGTTATTACTCTTCCCGAAGGCACAGAGATGTGCATGCCCGGAGATAACGTTCTTATGGATGTTGAGCTTATTACTCCTATCGCTATCGAAAAGGGTCTTCGTTTCGCTATCCGTGAAGGCGGCAGAACAGTAGGTTCAGGCGTTGTAACAGAGATCAACGAGTAATTCTTTTTAATAAAAGAGCAGTCTTCGGACTGCTCTTTTGAATTTTCAGGGTATATAATATATGGGTAAGATCAACTTATTTAAGGCTGATTATATTAATTCAACTAAAGGTAAAAATTTCACTCCGTGGATTAATTATGTAAAAGGAATAGCCATTATTTTAGTTCTTATCGCTCACGATTTGGAGGGCGATAATTGGCTCAATATTTGGATATATTCTTTTCATATGCCGGTTTTCATGGTTCTTAGCGGTTTCCTTATCAAAGAAACCACCATTTCTCAGCCTTTTTCCAAAGTGCTGAAAAAATATTTAAAATCACTTATACTTCCATATTATCTTATAGGATTTTGCGTGCTTTTAATAGAAGTTGCAAAAGATATTATCCAGCGGGATATCTCTGTTAAGAATGAATTAACTTTGCTTTTTAACTGGATATTTATGATAGGTATAAAGGCGGACTGGTTTTTGCCGTGTCTGTTTTTCGGAATTATAATAAACATATTGCTTTTAAAACTCTTTAAAGGAAACCGGATATTTTTAGCGATCGCCGTCATCTGCATTGCTGTTTTATGCTGTTTGGTACCGCATGAAATTGCAATAATAAATGTACTGCTGAGAGGCGGATTGGCAAGTGCGTATATTTGCATAGGTATATTGCTTAGAGATTTCAAAAACAAATCTCCGCAATTGTTAAATCAAGTAAAAAAATACATAATACCGCTATTTGTTTTGCTGCTTGCGATAAATATTGCATTAACGGTAGTGAATGGCAAAGTAAGCTTTGCTGCCTTGTCTTTTGGTAAAAGCAGTATTCTTTTTTATATAAATGGCACGGTAGGAAGTATAATGCTTATGCTGTTTTGCAAGCTTATCGGGAAATTTAAATTGAAGCTGTTGAACTATTGCGGTATAAACAGCATTATAATTATGGCAACTCATATGGAAATAATGGCGCTGATAAATACCGCCATGGAATATGTTTTGCCTGAAAAAAACGTTGTTTTTATCTGTATAAGCATAATTGCTACATTTATAATTTCACTTCTTTGTATTCCTTTTGCAAATAAAGTGCTTTCAAAAATCAGATAACAAAAAAGAGCAGTCTTCGGACTGCTCTTTTTCTTTTAAATTCTGTTATATGCTCCAGAAAAATTAAGCCTAGCTCTAAAAAAATCATTCGCCTCCTTTATTTTTATTAATGATTATGGTACAATTTTAAAGGTGAAATTTATGGCTGAAAAAAAGCTTGAATCTATAAAAGGCACCGTTGAGGAAATTACCTTTTACAATCAGGATAACGGTTATACCGTTATGGAAATATCATGCGGCAATGAAGCTGTTACCGTTGTGGGTAACTTTTCACAGCTTGCTGTTGGCTCGCAGATAGAGGCGTCGGGTGAGTGGACTGTGCATCCGTCTTACGGCAGGCAGTTTAAAGCAGATTCTCTTACTGAAACTCTCCCGCAGGATGCGGCAGGAATACTGCGCTATCTTTCAAGCGGTATAATTAAAGGCGTTGGCAGAGCAACTGCTGAGAAGATAGTAAACGCTTTTGGTTCTGAATCTTTTGACGTAATTGAAAAGGACGTTGACCGCCTTTCCTCCATAAAGGGCATAAGCAAGCCCGCTGCAAGAAAAATACAGCGCAGTTTTATAGAAAAATTTGCTTCCCGTCAAACAATAGAGGAACTAAAGCAAAAAGGGCTTACGCATAAGGAAGCGTTTGACGCATATAATTTCTTTCATGAAAATGCCGTTGAGGTTTTTGATGATAACCCTTATGATTTTGTTGCGGCAGGAATTTATGATTTTGACCGTGCAGAGGAGATTGCCGAAGAGCTTGATGAGCCTGTATCGCCAGGTTTGCGTGCGCAGTCGCTTGTGGAACATATTGTTGATCACAATATTTCGAACGGTCATACATGCCTTCCCCGAGATTCCGTTGTTCGAACGGCAAAAGCATATCTTTCCTGCTCTGATGATGTTGCTCAGATAGCCGTGGACGACGCCGTTGAATATCACCGCCTTATCACTGAGGATATCGACGGCCGTCAGTTTCTATTTAATCCGTCTGCGTATAATGCCGAAAAGGATATAGCAGACAGAATAAAAGTCTTTGTGAATTATCCCCCGCAGGAGAGTGAAATCTCAGGCGCTGAGATATATGCGTTTGAAAAGGCAAATGATATAGAATTTGACGCAAAACAGCGAAAAGCAATCGAAATAGCAGTCAATAAAGGGTCGCTTATTCTTACAGGCGGGCCCGGTACGGGAAAAACAACTACCGTAAAGGGCATTATTACTCTTATGCAAAACAGGGGGCTTGATGTTGCACTTGCGGCGCCGACAGGCAGAGCCGCAAAGCGTATGACTGAGCTTACCGGATGTGAAGCAAAGACCGTACACCGCCTGCTTGAGGTAGAATACAAAGACGGCAGTGATAAACCCGTGTTTGTTCATAATCACAAGAACCCTCTTGATGTGGATGCTGTGATTGTTGATGAGCTGTCAATGGTTGATATTTTTCTGTTCGATGCTTTGCTTGACGCTTTGCCGCTTCGCGCACGTCTCATTATGGTTGGAGATAAAGATCAGCTGCCTCCCGTTGGAGCGGGTAATGTACTCAGCGATATGATAAAAAGCGGACTAATCCCTGTTGTTGAGCTTGATAAGATATTCCGCCAGGCAATGCAAAGTCTTATAGTTACAAACGCACACCGTGTTGTTAAGGGCGAAATGCCCGTTACAACTGATAACGGTGTTGATTCTGATTTCTTTATGATGCACGAAACGGTTCCCATCTCCGCCTGCCGCAAGATAGTTGATCTTGTTACAAGGCGTCTGCCGGCGGCTTACTCAATGGATCCTGTTTCAGATCTGCAGGTGCTCTGCCCCAGCAAAATAGGTGAAACTGGTTCTCAGAATATAAACATAATGCTGCAAAAACAGCTCAATCCGCCAAAGAGGGGTAAAAACGAGATAGTTTCACGCGGATATATACTGCGTGAGGGTGATAAGGTCATGCAGATCAAAAACAATTACGATATTCCGTGGTTCAAATCCGATGATAACGGTATGGGCGTTTTTAACGGAGATATCGGAATACTTACACGCATAGACCGTGCGGCGGATATAATCAATGTGAAATTTGATGATCGTGAGGCTATGTATTCAGTTGAAAATGTGGGTGAGCTTGAGCTTGCGTATGCCATGACTGTACATAAAAGCCAAGGCTCCGAATTTGACGGCGTAATAATACCCGTTGTAGCAACGCCGCAGAAACTCGCTTACAGAAATCTTTTTTATACGGCGGTTACAAGAGCTAAAAAACTTATAGTTCTTGTGGGCACCGAAAGCAATGTCAGAGCAATGGTGGAGAATGACAAAAAAAGCCGCCGTTACAGCGCGCTTCTTCATTTTTTAACTGTTGACAATAACCCTTTTTTACAGTAACATTTATATGACGCTTATAATCCCGCGTCAGAAAACGCGGGCTGTTTATATTAAGGAATGAAATTATGTTCGGTTATGATTTGGGAATAGACCTCGGCACAAGTTCAATAGTTATCTCCGTGCCCGGCAAAGGAGTTGTGGTTAACGAACCGTCTTATGTCGCGTATGACACTCAGACGGAAAAGATCCTTTATGCCGGCCGAAGGGCATATTATCTTGAGGGCAGGGAGCCGAGCGGAGTATCCGTAATTCAGCCCATAGTGGGCGGAGCGATAACTAATTATTCAATCGCCTGCCGTATGGTGCAGTTTTTTATAAATAAAATAATTAAAAAAAGTATTTTCAAGCCCCGTGTTGTTGCGGCTGTTTCCGCGCTTGCAACGGATGTTGAAAGGCGTACGCTGATCTCGGTTATAATAACTGCCGGCGCAAGATCAGTATGCCTTGTTGAGGAGCCGCTTTGCGCCGCTTTCGGAGCGGGAATAGACCCTCTTCAGCCAACGGGCGCCTTCGTTATAGATATCGGCGGCGGCACTACCGATATGGCGGTTATCAGCCAGGGAAGTATGAGCCAGATAGATACACTGCGCGTGGCAGGTGATACTTTTGATGAGGAAATCACACGCCATATGCGTGATAAATACGGTGTGCTTATAGGCAAAAGAATGGCAGAAGAGATAAAAAATCGTATTGCCGGGGCTGTTGAACGTGAAGAAGATGTAAGTATGCAGGCAAAAGGACGAGATATGTTTTCGGGTATGCCGTGCGTTGTTGAGATAACCGGCAATGAGATATATGAGTGCCTAAAACCGCTTTTTGAGGAGCTTACAGGCGCGGCGTCCGTTCTGTTTGAGCGTACCACTCCTCAGCTTGTTGCGGATATAAAAGATTCCGGCGTTATCCTCACGGGTGGATGCTCTGAGATATACGGTATTGATAAATTGTTCTCTCAGGCCTTGAATCTTGATGTAACAATTGCGCCGCGTGCAGAGCTCTGTGTTTCAAAGGGCACAATGATAGCATTAAATAAGATGCACATTCTTGATCAGTACGGATACAGATTCCAAACAAAACAGGATGTAAGAATCAGATGATTCATGTTTATTACGGAGACGGAAAAGGTAAAACTTCCGCCGCTCTCGGGCTTGCCCTGCGTGCCTGCGGAGCAGGCAAATCAGTAGCTTTCTACTCGTTTTTAAAAGATAATAATTCTTCAGAGCGGCTTGCAAAATGTGATATACAGTTTTATCAGAATCCGGATAAACTGCCATTTCTTTTCAGCATGACACAGCAGGAAAAGGATGCTTATGCCAAGTGGGCAAAGCAAGCGTCTGAAAGCGCTTTTTCATGTGATAAGGATGTTATAGTTCTCGATGAGTTTCTTGATGTGCTGCCGCTTCTGGGTGAAGAGTTTGTGAAAAATTTCCGTTTCAGCCCTGATAAGGAATATGTTATAACGGGGCACTCAAAATGCGAGGCTGTTTGGGATAAAGCGGATTATATTACTTTTATGCGCAAGGAGCGCCATCCTTACGATTTAGGCGTTCACGCACGCCGCGGAATAGAGTTTTGATTTTCGGAGGAGCAGATATGGATAGATTTTCAAAGTTTCATCCCGCCGTCTGCCTCCTCTTTTTTATTTTTGTAATTGCCGTATCATTGGTGTTTATCAACCCGGTGTATTCGGCTGTCAGCCTTGTCTGCTCTGTGCTTTACAGCCTGCGCCTGCTCGGCGCAAGGCGCACTGCAGCTCAGCTGAAATTCATAGTACCCGTTGTAATTCTTGCGGCTGTTTTCAATATGATTTTTTGTAGATACGGAGAAACGATACTGTTTTCTTTAGGCGATTTGGAGTTTTCATTCGAACCGCTTGCATACGGTGCATGCATCGGTATAATGCTTTCAGCGGTTATTGTGTGGTTTTCGGCATATTCAGAGATTATAACAAGTGAAAAATTTACAGCGCTTTTCGGCTGGTTAGCTCCAAATCTGGTGCTAACTTTCTCAACGGCACTGCGATTCTTGCCGCTGATGATAAAAACTGCTTCTCAGCTTAAAGAAGCGCAGCAGGGAATAGGCAATGAAACAAATGGATTGAAAAATACAATGAAGCGTTTTTCCGCGCTGGTCTCGATATCGCTTGAGCAAAGCATAGAAACAGCGCAAACCATGCGCGCAAGAGGCTTTAACAAAGGAAAGAAACACTATTCGCCGTATAAATTCAGATTTGATGACGGCGTATTCGTTTTTATATCGGCGGCGTTTTGCGCCGTGCAAGTGGTTGCCATGATAAACGGTTCTTTTGAATTTGAGTATTATGAACATCTGCAGCTTTCAAATATAAGCGCAACATCACTTATCATGTGGATTGCGCTGTGTTTGATGCCGCTTGTAACAGACCTGTCGGAGGATATCAGATGGCGGTTATTGAAGTCAAAAATTTAACATTCAGATACCCCGGCAGTGATGAAAATGCCCTTTCAGATGTAAACATGGCTGTCAGCCCAGGAGAGCTTGTACTGCTCTGCGGAAGATCCGGAAGCGGAAAAAGCACGCTTCTGCGCCTGCTCAAAGAAGAGATAGCTCCTTACGGCAAAATGAGCGGCAGTATCAGTGTTGAGCAGACTGAGATCGGCTTTGTAGGCCAGAATACAGAAAGCAATATAATAACCGATACCGTAATCGGGGAACTTGCTTTTTCACTTGAAAACAAGGGGTTCGACAACGAAAAAATATCATTGATAATAGCGCAGACAGCAAGCTATTTTAATCTCAATAAGTACATAAACGAAAAAACTCAAGATTTGTCAGGCGGTGTAAAACAGCTGCTTGCACTTGCGTGCGCCGTTTCAGTTAATCCTCGTATTCTGCTTCTTGATGAGCCTTGCTCTCAGCTTGATCCTGTTTCCGCAATGAATTTCAGAGACGCAGTGCTTAGGCTGAACAGGGACAGAGGTGTTACGGTTGTAATGTGCGAACATTCTTCAGCAATGCTCGGCTTAGCGGATAAGGTGGTTTTTCTTGAAAACGGAAAAGCTGAATTTTGCTCAGCTCCTGATGAGTTTGCGCATTTTTTGACCGAGAAAAACAGCGATATGGCGCTTATGCTTCCCCCGTATACAAGACTGCTGAAAAGCAGAACTCTTGATTTTGCGGCTGCGCGCCAAGAGATAAAAGATATTAAAGAAAAGCCTGTGGCTGAATGTGAAAACGGTGAAAATGCTGTTACGGTAAAAAAACTGGCATTCGCATACAAAAGAAACGCTCCCGATGTGCTTTTCGGCACAGATTATAAAGCACAATCGGGGAAGATAAATGTAATAGTAGGCGCTAACGGCTGCGGCAAAACCACATTGCTAAAATGTCTCGGCGGCGTTCTTCGCCCATACGGCGGGAAGATAAAGAAAAGCGGCAAAACTGCTTATCTTCCTCAGAATGTCTATACGCTGTTTTTGAGCGATACCGTCGGAGAAGAGATACAAAACGATGAAATATTGCGCCGCTTCTCTCTTGAAAGGCTGAAAAACAGAAATCCGTTTGACTTGAGCGGAGGGGAGGCTCAACGCCTTGCTTTGGCTAAGATAGAACAGACAGGTGCCGATATATTCCTGCTTGATGAGCCCACAAAAGGCACGGACGCAGTTTTCAGACGGCAGCTTGCGAAAATTCTGCACTCGTGGTGCGGGCAGGGTAAAACTATAATCCTTTCCACCCACGATTTGGAATTTGCGGGCAGATACGCCGATAATGCCGCGTTCCTTTTTAACGGACATATTGTTTCCTCTGCGCCGCGCCGCCGCTTTTTTTCCGCTCTTGATATTTACACGACGGCTCTTTCCGCACTTACTGACGGCAGAATGGTCTGCGTTGATGACGCGGAGGTGAGCAATGAAGCGTAAAGGAAATGTTCTGTTTTTCGCATTCATAGTTATAGCTCTCGTGTTTCTTGCGGTATGGATGATCTTCTTTTCAGACTCCGCTTCGTATTATCTTGCCGCCGCTATCATACTTGTGCTTTCGCTTTTGCCGTTTTTTATGGCATACGAACGCTCAGCCCCCACAGCCGGTGAAATAGCACTTGTCTCAGCACTTACTGCTCTTGCGGTTGCTTCCCGTGCCGTGTTTTATTTAATTCCCCAGTTCAAGCCTATAGGCGCGGTGGTTATTGTGTCCGCAGTATGCCTTGGCGCTCGCAGAGGATATATAATAGGAGCGCTTTCTGCTTTTATTTCAAATTTCATCTTCGGGCAGGGTGTGTGGACTCCGTTTCAGATGGTGGCTCTCGGTCTTGTCGGCTTTGCCGCAGGGATCATATTTAAAAAACTGAAAACAAACAAATGGCTTCTTGCGCTGGTGGGTTTTATTCTCACATTTGCGCTTTACGGCATTGTTGCGGATCTTAGTTCCGTGCTCACTATGCTCAGTGAATATACTATTTCGGGAATAATTGCCGTGTATGCTGCCGGCGTGCCGTTTTCGGCAGTGTTCGGGGGCGCAACGGCTTTGTTTCTCCTGCTTTTCGGGCAGGGATTTATAAAAAAAATAAACCGTGTTGTAGATAAATACGGAATTTTGGCAGGTGAAAATAATGAGTAACAAAAATCAAGACGTAATGGAAAAACTATCCACTTTTGCTTTTACAATGTCTATAATAGGCATATGCACAATAGGCATTTGCCCCGCTTTTGCCGCAATGGGAATAGCGGTGCCGCTTGTTATGAAGCAAAAAGGCGTTGAAATATCAAAGCAGGCTCAAATGAAAAATAAAAAGGCAATTATAGGCGGCGTTATTGCCCTTTGCCTTTTTGTTGTTGACGTTGTGCTCTTGCTTGTTTTCAAAGATAAGTTTTAAATTTATATTCTGTATAAGCTCCTCCGCTTTGTATTTAAAGCGGAGGAGTTTTTTTGCTCAAATATACAATTCGTATATGGCACAAATACAGCAAATTATAAATATTGAAAAACTTCTCTTTTTTATATGAAATTTTCTGATTTTTATATTATAAATAGACAGCTATTAGAAAAACGGTCTGTTATTTATGCAAAACTTAAAATTAGTAAAATTGCACAAAATAGTAAAGTAAATTATATTATATAATAACGAAAATGAGAATAAAACCTTATAAAATCGATAAAAATCTTGACAATAAAATAACATAAATATATAATCGAAATGCAAGCGGTCTGTTATTAAAACTTGCAATAATTTCTAAAAAGGAGAGTTTTAGATGAAAAAAAGCAAAAAACTGCTCAGCATTTTTCTTGCAGTTGTAATGCTGCTTTCTTCATTTACGGCAGGATTTTATGCTATTGCCGCAGATGATGGCTCCACGGCTGATAGTGCCGTTGCGGATGCGCAAGCAAGCATTGATGCTTTTTATGAAAACAGAATTTATCTGTTCACAGAAAGCAATAAAGAGAAGCATGAGCAGGCGGTAAAGGACTATGATGCCTCAACCGCAAAAGTAAAGGCATTAACAGAGGAGCAGAAACTTGAGCTCGACAAAGCTTATTACGGTTTCATTTTATATTATGTTACCCAGTCGGTAGCAAGAGACCTTAATGGCGGTTCGGCAAGTACTTCTCAGTATGTAGACGCCACTATGAACCATATTGCGGATATTGAAGAGGTAATCGGTGAATTACCTGATTCTTACATGGAAGTCTACGATGTGTTCAAGGCTTTTTACGGCAATTATACAATTACTTCCAGCACAAACTGGAAAGATAATGATGACGCGATTGCCGCTTATGAAACATGGGCAAAGGCTCTTGTTGCAATGGATGAAGATCAGTTTGAATTTGCAAACTATTTTTATCCAAGTGGATCAGGCTTCTATATTTATAATACAGGTTTGAGCGCCGCAGACAGAGTATTCCCGAACCTCGTTGCTTATGAATTTAATATAATTCAGGATAATGAAACTGAATCCGGAAAGAATCCGTCAAGCGTTTCAAAGTCAAATTACATTAAATATAATTACTCTTCAAAGACAGGTACATGGGTTGAAGGTCAAAACGGTGCAACATATCTTGCTGCATACGAGGATTATTATGAGCTTGTTAAGAGTGATAGAGTAGCAGTTGCTGAAAAGACACTTGACTTTGTTCTTGATCTGTTTGAAAGCTCATATCCCGGTTTGACAGACGCAGTCAACAACGTAGTTGACGCCGGTGCGGCTCTTATAAATGACAGAGATAGTGTTAAACTTGATGAAGTTAAAGCTGTTATCGATGAGTATAACAATATGGATCCTGAGATTTCAGCTATGGCTTCAAAGATTCTTGAGAACTCAAATCTTGTTATGGCCGCTTCTATGGATTGTCCGATAGAGCTTAATGAAGATACTGACGCTACAGAAGCTTATAATAATGCACCTAATGTAAAAACATACACAGGTGAAAATCTTGTTGAAGAACTCAATGCATATGTAAACGCTGCTCTTCTTGAAGATTTCATTGAATACGTAGACGGTGTTGATACTGATGCCCTTACAGATGAAATTATTGCAGAAGTTCAGAATTTGTATTCTCAGCTCAGCGGCGACAACAAGGGCGCAATTCCTGAAGATACTTATAACAAGTTCATTTCAATCATTTCGCCCAAAAAGAATGTAACTGATTATGCAGACGAAATCGCTACTTTCAGACCCACTGATTTCGTTCGTCCTCCCGAAAGCTCAGTTGCTTGGACAGAAGGCGGTATCCAGTCATTCGTTGATAAACTTGGCGGACTTGTTGGTTCGTTTGTAAATCTTAATGACATTCTTTCAGATAATCTTTATCAGGATACTGTTTTAGAGGCTATTATGGACCTCTATGCAACACTTGCACACGATGAAACAAAGATAGATGTCGGAATAGGCGGATTGACTTTTGAACTCGGTCAAATTATAGGCTGGGTAGTTACACCTGATTCTCTTGCTGATCAGCTTGAAGAAGAAAAATTTGCAGGTGCTGTTGCTAAGATTAAAGCAATCGAAGTTACAGCAGAAGATAAGGAAGCAGGAATTGACGAATACGACAAGCTTGCTGCTATTGATTTCACCGCTGAAGATTTCGGCTTCACAGCTGGTGACCGTGACGGATTTATAGATGCTCTTCTTGCAGTTCTTCGTCCCGTTACAGTTCTTCTTGATCCTGATGCCAAAATTAAAGCTATGGGTATCATGGATGTTGCAGTTGAAATTAAAATGTTCGATTATACTGTAAGCGATGACGGCGTTTATACACCGGGCGCTTATGAAAAACTTCTTCCGATGCTCGAACAGCTTGGTCTTAACGATCTTCCCACAGCTGAAGAGTATAAGACAAATTACTATGATGTTAAGGAAGCATCAGGCGCAAATATCGCTGCTGATGAATTCCTCAGACCTTTGATCGAATCTCTCTTTACAAATGTTGTTGACCCTGTTTGTGATGATCCTCTCAACGGCATTATAGATGTTCTTCCGCGTCTTGCTTATGTAGTGGATGGCGACAGACTTAACACATGGGTAAAGGATGCTCTTTCACAGTTTGGTCTCCTTAGCGCTCTTGCAGGATCTCTTGATCTTTCAACTGATGCAATCAACAATCTTATCCCTAATTCAATCGATGTAGGCGCTCTTATCGGTGACGGCACTGATCTCGTTCTCAATATCGGTGATCTGCCGTGGTCAACTCTTGCTGACTGCGCTACACTCAGCGCTGTTAAGAGCTCAACTATCTATAATGAGTATACACTTCTCAGAACAGGTGAAACAGACAGCTGTATGTCAACAATATTCTACTGGCTGTACGATGTTGCACTTGCTGATGATGACACCTATGCAGCACTGAAGACACTCATTAAGGGTGTTGTTCCTTCAGACCTTGCTTCTCTTGTTGATTCCGTAATTTCTATGGTTCTTGATCCTGCTCAGGCAGCTGGCAAGATTGACGGTTACGGACTTGTTCTTGATAACGCACTCATCGGCGGTACTCCTACCGGCAATGAGATCTGGAGAATAGATGCAACAGCAGGCAACGGCGGCACAATCAGCCCCAGCGGCACAGTTGCTCTTAAACAGGCAGATTCAAGAACATTCAGCATCGCTGCATCAGAGGGATACACAATTGCTTCTCTTGTTGTAAACGGCAAGGCAGTTGCAGCTGCTGAAGGCAAAACTGCTTATGAATATACCGTAAACGGCGCTGAAGTTACTTCTTCAGACAGCGTAAATTATTATCCTGCTGATGTTACTATTCAGGTAACATTTGCTGATGAAAGCGGTAATCCTGTTGATCCGGATGAACCGGACAATCCGGATAATCCCGATAACCCTGACAATCCTGATAATCCTGATGTTCCCGACGGCAACGGCGGAAATTCAGGCAATTCAAACGGAAAGCTTCCGATTAATAACAACAATCCGAATCTCCCGAATACAGGTGCTCAGGAAATTGCTGGTATGAGCTTTATCACAATAATACTTGCAGCTGTTGCAGGTATCGTAGTATGGCTTGTTCTCAGAAAAAGAATTGCAGAGTAATTAAACTTACGCAACAGGTTTAATTATAAAAAGGGCTGCTCCTTTCGGGGCAGCCCTCATTTTATGATATATGATAAAAATATAGGGCGCTTGCCGTGCGTGGCGACCCATCAAAAAAAGCCTCCGTTCGGAGGCTTTTTTAATTGTTTTCTGATGTTTGAGCAGGGGAGTCGGATTTAAAACCGTTTTTGCCCTTTACTTTTTCTATTATTTTTTTAATGCCGAATGTTATCGCTATACACAGCGGAAAATACGGTGTAAACGGTCCCGCCCAGAAAGCGAGATACGCTGTTGCTACTACTGAACCCCATTTTATGCCGAATATAAGGTGCAGCAGATATCCGCCCCATACAGGCGTATACATAAGGACTACCACTATCAGCAAAAGCACAAGCGTGCGCCAGTCTTTGCATTCGCTCCATATCCATTTGCAGAAATTAACAGTCTTAATTTTTATCTTATTAATAAGCACTGTAAATCTGCTGTGAAAATCTCTTTTTATCTCAGTGCCGCTTTCGTTTTTGCCTACTGAACTTCAGTCGGGATAGCCGTTCGGATTCTGTTTCTGCCAGCGCCAGCTGTCCTCACACATCTCCTCAATATCGCGCTGAGCTTTCCATCCAAGCTCTTTTTCAGCCTTGCTCGGATCTGAATAGCAGGTTGCGATGTCGCCGTCACGGCGGGGGCCAATTTTATAAGGAATATTAACGCCGGATGCTTTTTCAAATGCTTTTACAACGTCAAGAACACTGTATCCCTTTCCTGTGCCAAGGTTGTATATGAAGAGACCTTCATTGTTTTCTGCTTTTTCAACAGCCTTTATGTGGCCGAGCGCAAGGTCAACAACGTGGATGTAATCACGTACGCCTGTTCCGTCAGGGGTGTCATAATCATTTCCCCATACATTGAGGTATTCACGTTTGCCGATAGCAACCTGGGTAATGTAAGGCATAAGGTTGTTCGGAATTCCGTTCGGGTCTTCACCCATTGTGCCGCTCTTGTGGGCGCCTATGGGGTTAAAGTAACGCAGCAGGCAGATAGACCAGGAGCTGTCTGAAGTATACAAGTCTTTCAGAATGCACTCGATCATATACTTTGTTCTGCCGTACGGATTTGTTACTCCGCCTACTTCCATATCTTCTGTAAGAGGAGAAATATTGTTCATTCCGTAAACTGTTGCGGATGAAGAGAAAACTATTTTTTTGCAGCCGTTATTTCTCATTACATCAAGTAAGATAAGAGTTCCGGTTACGTTATTGTCAAAATATTCAAGGGGCTTGTGAACGCTTTCGCCAACTGCTTTAAGTCCGGCGAAATGAATAACGGAATCAATCTTTTCTTTTTTGAATATTTCGTCAAGACCTTCTTTGTCTCTTATATCGCACTCGTAGAATTTAAAATCTTTGTTTACAAGCGCTCTTATTCTGTCCAGACTTGACTTTTTACAGTTATAGAAATTATCAACTATAACAACGTCCTTACCTGCGTTAAGAAGTTCAACACAGGTGTGGCTGCCGATATAACCGGCTCCGCCTGTTACAAGTACCGCCATATTGAATACCTCCGTAAAATTTATTTAAATTTATTTCATGCAATTAATAAGCTTTGCCCCAGTAGAGCATCTTTTTTGCCGGCTTTCCGCAGCAAACGCAAACGTCTGAAATGTTTTCCTGTTCCAGCGGAATACAGCGAGAACCTACTCCGGTTATTTCCTTTACTTTGTCCTCACACGCCTCGTCACCGCACCACATGGCTTTTACAAATCCGTCGCCGTTTTCATCAAGTGCTTTTATTATTTCGTCAGTAGTTTTGCAGGAATATGTGCGTCTTTCTCTGTTTTCAAGAGCGGCTTCATAAAGTCCGTTGCGTACTTCTTCAAGTTTCTGCGGGATAACAGTTTCAAGTTCGTCAAGAGAAACGAAAGTCTTTTCTCTGTTGTGGCGTGTAACTATAACGCACTGGTTCTTTTCAATATCCTTGGGGCCTATTTCAACTCTTATCGGCACGCCTTTCATTTCATACTCGGCAAATTTCCAGCCCGGTGTGTTTTCAGATACATCAATGCCGGCGCGGCAGATTTTCTTCAGCCTGTCGCAAACTTCGTTTGCCTTTTCAAGCACGCCTTCTTTGTGCTGCGCAACAGGGATAACCATTACCTGAATTGGAGCAACAGCAGGGGGAAGAACAAGTCCGTTGTTATCTCCGTGGGTCATGATGATAGCGCCGATAAGACGAGTGGTCATTCCCCATGAAGTCTGGAACGGATACTGAAGCTTGTTCTCTTTATCTGCAAACTGTATTTCAAAGGCTTTTGCAAATCCGTCACCGAAATAGTGTGAAGTGCCTGCCTGAAGCGCTTTGCCGTCATGCATAAGCGCTTCTATACAATATGTGCGCTCTGCGCCTGCAAATTTGTCGCTGTCTGTTTTCATGCCCTGAACAACAGGAATAGCAAGATACTTCTGGCAGAATTCAGTATAGATGTTTAACATTCTTTCGGTTTCTTCTATAGCTTCCTCTGCGGTAGCATGAAGGGTATGACCCTCCTGCCATAAAAATTCTCTTGAACGCAGGAAAGGTCTTGTTGTCTTTTCCCAGCGAACAACGGAAACCCACTGATTATAAAGTTTGGGAAGATCCCTGTAAGAATGAACTATATTTTTGAAGTGCTCACAGAAAAGAGTTTCGGAAGTTGGGCGCACGCAAAGTCTTTCTTCAAGCTTTTCGCTGCCGCCCATAGTTACCCATGCACATTCGGGAGCAAATCCCTCAACGTGGTCTTTTTCTTTCTGAAGCAGGCTTTCGGGAATAAACATCGGCATACAAACATTTTCATGGCCTGTAGCCTTGAACATGTCGTCAAGTATCCTTTGAATGTTTTCCCATATAGCGTAGCCGTACGGGCGGATTACCATGCAGCCCTTTACGCTTGTGTATTCGATAAGCTCTGCTTTTTTACATATATCGGTGTACCATTTTGCAAAATCATCATCCATTGAGGTGATGTCGTCCACCATTTTTTTCTGCTCTTTTGCCATAATAACTCCTCTATATATCCTATAAAATATTATTAGTATTATTCAAGATAATTATATACTATCTTTGCGGGCAAGTAAATGTAACATTTAGATAAAAAAAGTTTGATTTAATATGATTTTTTTTATACAAAAGACTTAATTTGCAGTTAAACTGTTGCAAATTGGAAAAGAAGTGCTATAATGAGCGTGAATTTGTGAATGGGAGGCGAAAGCTTTGGATATAGGCGAAAGGCTTGTTGATGAGCTTAACTGCAAAGATATTTTCTCATTCGATATTTTTGGTTTAAACATAACTATTAAAGAATCAATTGTGGTTATGTGGATAATAATGGCCGTTATCATGATTCTTTCCCTTTTGCTTACCCGTAATTTGAAAATAGAGGGCAAAATAAGCAAGCGCCAGTTGTTTCTTGAAATGTGCGTCGAAAAAATGGCAAACTTTTTCAGAACAAATATCGGCAAAGGCGCGGAAGATCATCTTTCATGGCTTATGTCACTCGCCGTTCTGATCGGTGCGTCAAATATGGTGGGTATCTTCGGATTTAAACCTCCAACCAAAGATATTAATGTCACAATGGGCCTTGCCCTTTGCAGTATTATATATATTCAGTATGCAAGCATTCACGCACGCGGCACAAAAGGCTGGCTTAAAAGCTTTGCTCAGCCGTCACCCATAGTGGTTTTCAATAACGTGCTTGAATTAGGAATAAAACCGCTTTCACTTTGTATGCGACTTTTCGGTAACATCATAGGCGCGTATATACTTATGGAACTCATAAAGATGGTTGTGCCTGTATTCGTACCGATAGTGCTGAGCCTGTATTTCGATATATTTGACGGATTTATACAGGCGTATGTATTTGTATTTTTAAATTCAGTTTATATTCAAGAGGCAATGGGCAACGAATAGCAGCCCTGCCCTTAAGAATAAATATTTTAAATCAAAGGAGAAATTTTTATGTCTACATCTATTATAGCAATCGCTGCTGCTATCGCAGCTTTCGGCGGTGTAATTGCAGGTTTCGGTATCGCAAAGGCAACTGGTAAGGCTGCAGACGCTATCGCACGTCAGCCTGAAGCAGCAGGAGATATAAGAACTACTCTTATTCTCGGTGGTGCTCTTGCAGAGGCAACTGCAGTATACGGCTTGGTAGCAAGCATCCTTATTATATTCATGCTCGGCTAAATCCACGCTCGGCTAATTTTGCGCTTGAATTCGGCGCGGAAAGGAAAATGTAAATATGATTGATATCAGCTTTTGGAATATTTTATGGACAGCTGTAAATCTTCTGATATTATACCTGTTTGCTAAAAAATTTCTTTTCGGCCGTATCCTTAAGATTATGGAGGAAAGAAAGAAGCACATCAACGGGCAGTTTGAAGAGGCAGATAAAAAAGAGCAGGATGCCCTCAAACTCAAAAAGAAGTATGAGGATATGCTTGAAGGCGCTAACGAGGAGCGTAATGAGATAATCAGCAACGCCAAAAAGAATGCTGACGCACAGTACAGTAGAATCGTTGCCAACGCTTCCGAGGAAGCAAACCGCCTTATTGAAAGTGCCCACAAATCGGTGGAAAACGAACGCCGCCAGGTGCTTCAGTCTGCGCAGAGCGAAATTGCGGATATTGCTATTGCCGCGGCAAAAAAAGTTATTGCCGGCAATACCTCTGCGGAAAATGACAGCCGTATTTACAATGACTTTATAGACGAGGTTGATAATGATGGTTCTGACTCAGACGGCGATTAATTACGCCGAGGCCATGTATGAGGCAGGGTTTACCAAAGAGCAGCTTGAAGAAGTGAGAAATGCTTTTTCAGACTGTGAGCTTCTTGGCAGGCTTCTGGCAGTGCCCGTTATCCCCCAAAAGGAAAAATATGCTGCTGTTGACGAGATATTTACGGGCGAAGCTGCAAATCTTGTAAAGCTTATGTGCGAAAACGGATGTGTTTCAGAGATTTTGCTTGTGTGTGAGGCTTATGAAGAGCTTCTTAAAGCAAAATCAAAAGAAGCTCAGGCTGTTTTGACCTGTGTAAATCCGCCCGATGACAAACAGCTTGAAAAGATCAGGCAGTTTGTATGCAAAAAACAAGGAACCGATTCCGCTCAGATAGTCATTAAGAAAGATCCGGATATTCTCGGAGGATTTATAATTCAGTGCGGTGATACTGTGTATGACCGCAGCCTTAAAGGCAGAATTGACAGTTTAAGAAGGAATCTGGTTGGAGAAGTTGATTAAATGAGTACCATAAATTCAAACGAAATAATATCAATACTGAAAGAAAAAATAGTTGATTTTGATTTCAGTGAAAAAAGCGAAGAGGTAGGCACAGTTATCTGCGTAGGTGACGGTATCGCAACAATTTACGGTATGGAACATGCCATGTACGGCGAGATAGTTGTGTTTGAAAACGGCCTGAAAGGCATGATACAGGATATCAAAAGCAATCAAATAGGCTGTATACTCTTTGGTGATGAATCTGAGATACATGAGGGCACAAAGGTTAAGCGCACACGCAAAAAAGCGGGTGTTCCCGTAGGTGATGCCTTTGTCGGCAGAGTTGTAAATGCTCTGTGCGAGCCTATTGACGGCGCAGGCGAGATTAAGTCTGATGATTACAGACTTGTTGAAAATGCCGCACCTTCAATCGTGGACAGAAAATCTGTATCCGTTCCGCTTGAAACGGGTATTCTTGCAATAGATTCAATGTTCCCCATAGGCAGAGGTCAGCGTGAACTTATTATCGGTGACCGCCAGACAGGTAAAACATCTATCGCCCTTGACGCTATCCTTAATCAGAAAGGCAAAAACTGCATTTGTATCTACAATGCAATCGGCCAGAAAACTTCCACCGTTGCAAAACTTGTAAGCACTCTCAAGAAAAACGGAGCAATGGATTATACTATTGTTGTATGCTCAAGCGCTGCGGATTCCGCTTCACTTCAGTATATCGCACCGTATTCCGCTACGGCTCTTGCGGAGTACTTTATGTATAACGGCAAGGATGTTCTTATTGTATATGATGATTTAAGCAAGCACGCAGTTGCTTACCGCGCGCTTTCGCTTTTGCTTGAAAGGTCTCCCGGCCGTGAGGCTTACCCCGGCGACGTTTTCTATCTTCATTCAAGACTGCTTGAGCGTTCAAGCAGACTTTCTGATGAACTCGGCGGCGGCTCTATTACGGCTCTTCCTGTTATTGAAACTCAGGCGGGCGACGTTTCAGCTTATATTCCCACAAATGTTATTTCCATTACAGACGGACAGATATTCCTTGAGAGTGATCTGTTCTTCAGCGGTCAGCGCCCTGCCGTAAACGTAGGTCTTTCCGTATCACGTGTAGGCGGCGCAGCACAGACAAAAGCAATGAAAAAGGCTGCCGGCTCACTTCGTGTAGACCTTGCGCAGTTCAGGGAAATGGAAGTATTTACTCAGTTCTCATCAGATCTTGATGAAGAAACAAAAGCAAGTCTTAACTACGGAAAGGGCCTTATGGAGCTGCTTAAACAGCCTCTTGGTCATCCTATGTCGCTTGCGGATCAGGTTATAACGCTTGTAGGCGCAATAGGCAAAAAGTTTGTTAATGTGCCTGTTGATAAGATCAAGGAATACCAGGGCAGTATGCTTGAGTATTTTAAGGATAACTGCACTGATATAGTTGATGAGATTCAGAACGGTAAAACGCTTACTGATGAGCTCAGGGATAAGATCCTGAAAGCTATTGACGATTTCGGGAAGGCGAATAATGGCTAACGCAAGAGAAATATTAGACAGAATGCGCTCTATCAAGGACACTATGAAGATAACAAACGCCATGTATATGGTGTCCTCCTCAAAGCTGCAGAAAGCCCGCCGTGACTTAAAGAATACGGAGCCGTATTTCTTTATGATACAGGACGGACTTGCAAAAATCCTGGATGTTGCGCCGGATGCAGGTAATGATTTCTTCAATCACCGCCAAAGCACAAACGAAGCCGATATACGCAAGGGCTTTCTTGTAATAACGGCTGATAAGGGACTTGCAGGCGCCTATAACCACAATGTTATCAAGGTAACAGAGGAAAGCGCCGCAATGCAGGAGCATAATATGCTCTTCATAGTAGGTCAGGTAGGCAGACATTATTTTGAAAAAAGAAATATACCAATTGATATAAATTTTCATTACACTGCGCAGAACCCCTCAATGAACAGAGCAAGGCACATTGCCAAGGTGCTTGTTGAGCTGTTTGAGGAAGAAAAGCTTGATGAAGTTTATGTCGTTTATACCAAAATGGTAAATTCCATGACGGTTGAGCCTGTTATAAGCAGATTGCTCCCGCTGAAAAAAGAGCATATTGAAATACAGAATGAAAACAATTCTTATGAAAATGTTGAGTTCATGCCCGATGCTGAGACCGTTTTCAAAAATATAGTTCCGGACTATGTTGCCGGATTTATTTACGGCGCTCTTATAGAGTCCTTCTGCAGCGAGCACAATGCCAGAATGATGGCTATGGAAACTGCTACGGACGCGGCATCCGATATGCTTAAACAGCTTGAGGTGCAGTATAACAGAGCAAGGCAGACGGCGATAACTCAGGAAATAACTGAGATAGTTGCCGGTGCAAAAGCGCAGAAAAAGAAGAATTAGGAGGAATCCTAAATATGAATAAAGGTAAAATTGTTCAGATTATGGGCCCCGTAGTCGATGTAAAGTTTGACGGAGAGCTTCCCAAACTTAAGGACGCTCTTGAGGTAACCGTTGACGGCAAAACGCTGGTTATGGAAGTAGCTCAGCACATCGGTTCGGGAATGGTAAGGTGCATTATGCTTGCCGCTTCCGAGGGCCTTTACAAAGACCTGGAAGTAACCGCAACAGGCAAAGCAATTTCAGTTCCGGTAGGCAAAGACTGCCTGGGCAGACTTTTCAATGTTGTTGGTGAAACCATTGACGGACTTGATGATCTGTCCGGTACGGAACACTGGGAGATCCATCGTCGTCCTCCCGGATTTGAGGAGCAGAGCGCAAGCGTTGATATACTTGAAACAGGTATCAAGGTTATCGATTTGCTTACGCCTTACGCAAAGGGCGGCAAGATCGGTCTGTTCGGCGGTGCCGGCGTAGGCAAGACCGTTCTTATCCAGGAACTTATCACAAATATTGCAAACGAGCACGGCGGCTACTCTATTTTCACCGGTGTAGGTGAACGTTCAAGAGAGGGTAACGACCTTTGGAATGAAATGAAGGAGTCAGGCGTTATCAATAAAACAGCGCTTGTCTTCGGTCAGATGAACGAGCCCCCCGGAGCGCGTATGCGTGTTGCCGAAACAGGGCTTACAATGGCGGAATACTTCCGTGATGTTGAGCATCAGGACGTACTCCTTTTCATAGATAATATATTCAGATTTATTCAGGCAGGCTCAGAAGTGTCATCACTTTTAGGCAGAATGCCTTCCGCCGTAGGTTATCAGCCTACGCTTGCAACCGATGTCGGCGAGCTTCAGGAACGTATCGCTTCAACAAAGAGCGGTTCAATAACTTCCGTTCAGGCTGTTTATGTGCCTGCGGATGACCTTACCGACCCTGCTCCCGCAACAACGTTTGCGCACCTTGACGCTACTACCGTTCTTTCAAGAAAGATTGCTGAAAAAGGTATCTATCCTGCTGTTGACCCGCTTGAGTCTAACTCACGTAACCTTGAGGAAGACGTTGTAGGAGCGGAACATTATGAAGTTGCAAGACGTGTTCAGGAGTACCTTCAGAAGTATAAAGAGCTTCAGGATATAATTGCCATCCTCGGTATGGAAGAACTTTCCGAAGAGGATAAAACAACGGTTTACAGAGCAAGAAAAATTGAAAAATTCCTTTCTCAGCCTTTCCATGTTGCCGAAATGTTTACGGGTCTTAAAGGCGTTTATGTTCCCGTTAAGGAAACCGTAAGAGGATTTAAGGCAATTGTTGACGGTGAGGTTGACGATATTCCGGAGCAGGCGTTTTTCAATGCCGGCACTATTGACGATGTTCTTAAAAAGGCAAAGGAAATGGAATAATGGATAACTTCAAGATAAAAATTGTTGCTTCCAACAAGGTGTTTTATGACGGCGAAGCTCAAAGTGTTACCGTGCCTTATATTGACGGCGGTTCGGTTGCTTTTCTTGCTCACCACTGCAATGCGGTAATTCCCATTGACGCGGGCGAGATGAAACTCAAAACAGCCGACGGTGAAATTAAGGAAGCTTTTGTCAGCGATGGTTTTCTGGAATTTCTTTCAAATGAGGCAACAATGGTATGCGTTTCCGTTGAGCTGCCCGAAGAGATAGATAAAAGACGTGCCGAAGAGGCAAAGGAAAGAGCCGAGGAAGAACTGCGCCAAAAAATGAGCCAGTACGACTATTATGTTACCAAAGCTAATCTTTCCAGAGCCATGGAAAGAATAAAGGTTAAAAACAGGCACCAGATATGATTTTACTAAGGGGATTTCTGCGTTTGCGGATTTCCCCGCAGTTTGTTTAAGGAGATTTTTATGCCCGTTAAACTTATTGCGTGTGATTTGGACGGCACTCTGCTTGGTGCAGACCATATCACTGTTTCGGAAAGAAATAAAAAAGCGCTTTTTGAAGCTCACGAAAAAGGCATAAAGCTTGCCGTGGCAACGGGGCGCACGCTTTCAGTAATATATAATGTTATAGACCAGCTTCCGTTTCTTGATTATGTTATTTATTCAAACGGCGCCGCTGTGTGTGACCTCAAAACCGCAAAAACGGTGTATGAGGATTATATGCCGGCTGAAACAGCTTTGGATATATTCAAGTTTTTAAGCAGATTCCCTGCATATTTCGAATTTTATCAGGACGGAAAGCAGCATGCCCAAAACGGCAGAGAAAAATATTTTACAGGTATGGATCTGCCTCAGGAATTTCTTGATTCGTATGCGGCGTCAACAATTATGCACGATGATATTATGACGCTTGCAGATAAAAATGTTGAAAAGATAAACCTGTTTTACTTTGGCGGGGAATATTATGATGAAATAAAGAACTATCTTTTCAGCCACAGCGGAATAGACTGTACTTCGCCCGTTTCCGGAGATATTGAAATGACGGCTAAAGGCGTAGATAAAGCCAAGGCGCTTGAGGGTCTGTGTTCAGAACTCGGTATAGACAGCAGTGAGGTCATGGCATTCGGAGATGCCGATAACGATCTCGGTATGCTTGAGTTTGCCGGTTACGGCACCGCAATGGAAAATGCCGCACAGATATGCAAGGATAAAGCCAAGTATGTGACTCTTACAAATGAGGAGGACGGCGTTGCAGCTTTTGTGGAGAGATATGCACTCGGCAAAAAGCCAAAGCTTATCGTATCCGCGTGCCTGCTTGGTGAAAACTGTAAATACAACGGCGGCAACAATAAAAATAACTCTGTTATTAATTTGCAGAAAGATTTTGATGTGGTTGCGGTTTGCCCGGAATGTTTCGGCGGTCTAAAGATACCGAGACTCCCTAACGAAATAATAGACGGCAGGGCAATTTCAAAGGACGGCAAGGATTTTACCGCCGAATATTTGAAAGGCGCAAGGAAAACACTTTATGTTGCCGAAGAATGCGGAGCACAGTATGCTGTTCTTAAGGAGAGAAGCCCGTCCTGCGGCAAAGGTGTTATATATGACGGTACATTTTCCGGGTCGCTCACTGATGGAAACGGAATTACAGCAGATCTTCTTATTAAAAGCGGAATAATGGTTTTTGGTGAAAGTGAGATAGATAAACTGCTTGACGAGGCAGGATTATAAATATATAATTGATTTATATATCAATATATATTAGGGGTGTAGTGATGAAAAGCAAAAAAATCTTTGCAGCTGCTGCGGCATTGTTGCTGGTGTTTTCTTTTGTGTTTGCAGGCTGTTCCGAAAAAGTAAACGAGATAACTACTGATAACGCAGTAATAAAAGAGGATGAGGCCGTAGACCTTATTAAGAGTTATTCAACTGCCGAACTCGGGCTTTCGGGTGATTGGAGCGATTATAATTTCGCAGGTTATAATAACAGCGGAGTTAAAGTTGAAGACGGCTCTCATGACGGTTATTATGTTGAAGTCAGAATAGGCAACAAGATCGAAAATGATGACGGAACGCTCGATTTTGATATTGTAGGTCATTATCTTATCAGCTATGACGGTAAAACTATTCTGAAATATGATCCGGTCAACGAAACGTATACACCGCTTTCCGAGATCACCACTTCCGACGCTCAGGAACAGCAGACGAATACTGCCGAAGAAAAAACAAGTTCTCAAAGCACAACAGCTAAGGCAGAAAACTAATATAACAGGTATGTCAGACGTATAAAAGTATTATTGCTTTTATGCGTCTGTTTTTATATAGAAGTCTTTAATTGTGAACAATTTTTAAAAAGCGCACGGTATAGAGGTATAGGGGTAAAACTTTGTTGAAAAGGGCGTTTTTTTATGTTAGAATGGGAGAAAGGAGTGTCAGCTATGAAAAAGGTTCCTTTCAGATCCGGAATTCACCCGTTTGAGGGTAAGAAATTTTCCGAAAATAAAGAAACAGTAAAAATAGAATCAGCGCCGCTTATGGTTTTCCCAACAAGTCAGCATATCGGCGCGCCCGCCGTTCCGGTTGTTAAAATCGGTGACAGGGTACGCAGAGGCACCTTGATAGCCAAGGCGGCTTCGTTTATATCAAGTCCGGTATATTCGTCAGTTTCCGGCAAGGTAAAAGCTATTGAGGACAGGCAGAATCCAAATGGCAGCATCTCAAAATGCATAGTTGTAGAAAACGATTTTGAGGATGAGTGCGAGGATGGCTATGGCAGCGTAAAAGATCCGAATGAGCTTACACCGGAGGAGATTGCTGCGGCTATTACTCAGGCAGGAATTGTAGGTATGGGCGGAGCAGGTTTCCCCACAGGAGTAAAGCTTACGCCTAAAAATGCGGATAATATTGATTATCTCATACTTAACGGCGCGGAATGTGAGCCGTATTTGACTTCCGATTACCGCCTTATGGTGGAAAAGGCAGGCAACATAATTATGGGAGCGTCTCTTGCACTGCGCCTTTTTAAAAACGCAAAAGTCGTTGTGGCTATAGAGGACAACAAACCCGCCGCAATAGAGGCATTTGAAGCACAGTGCAAAAACCTTGAGAAAATAAGCGTTATGCCGCTCAAAACAAAATATCCGCAGGGCGGTGAACGCCGCCTTATTGCAAGCGTTACGGGCAGAAAGATAAATTCACATATGCTTCCCGCGGACGCAGGCGTGGTTGTGCTCAATGTGGCAACGGCGTTCGCAATTTATGAGGCGCTGTGTGAAAGCAAACCGCTAATTCACAGAATAGTTACTCTCACGGGTGACGGTATGAATTCCCCCTGCAACGCAGATGTTTTGCTTGGTACGCCCGTTTCTTTCGTTGTTGAAAAATGCGGCGGCTTAAAAGAAAATACTAAAAAGATAATTTCAGGCGGCCCCATGATGGGAATGGCTCTTCAGGGGCTTGATTATCCTGTTACAAAAACATTTTCATCCGTGCTTGCTCTTACTGAGGATGATGTTGAGGCTATGAAAACTACTGCCTGTATCAGATGCGGCAGGTGTGTTGGCGTGTGCCCCGAAAATCTTGTGCCTCAGTTAATGGCGCATGCCGTTAAAGCGCTTGATTTCGAACGCTTTGAGGCTATCGGCGGACTCGAATGTATAGAGTGCGGCTGCTGCACATATGTGTGCCCCGCCAAGAGACCGTTAACACAGTCATTCAAGCTTGCAAAGGCTGAAATAAGAGCCGCTAAGGCAAAAGCGCAGGGAGGGAAAAAATAATATGTATAATGTTTCCGTTTCCCCACATATAAGGGATAAAAGTTCAACAAGAAAAATTATGATAGATGTGTGTATCGCCCTTGTGCCCACCCTTGCTTTCGGTGTATGGCATTTCGGCATAAACGCTCTTTTTGTAATTATTTCATCCGTTCTCAGCTGTGTTGTTTCAGAGGCGGTGTTTGAACTTATAGTCAAAAAACCAATAACAGTTTTCGATTTCAGCGCTGTTGTTACAGGACTTATTCTGGCGCTGAATATGCCGCCTAACATTGCATGGTGGGTGCCTGCTATCGGAGGCGTGTTCGCCATTGTAATAGTTAAAATGCTTTTCGGCGGAATAGGGCAGAATATTATGAACCCCGCTCTTGCGGCACGCTGTTTCCTGCTTATTTCATTCGCCTCAAGAATGACTGATTTTTCAGTGGACGGCGTATCATCCGCTACTCCGCTTGCAGTGCTTAAATCAGGCGGAAGTGTTGACCTGCTTGATGCTTTCCTCGGTTTCAAAACGGGATGTATCGGTGAGGTATCAGTGGCTGCAATTCTTATCGGCGCGGCTTATCTGCTTATAAGAAAAGTAATTTCAATAAGAATTCCCGCTGTTTACATACTTTCAACTGCACTTTTCATATTTGTATTCAGCCTTGCAAAAACAGGTATGCCCACGTGGCAGTTTATGCTCGGTGAACTTTTGACGGGCGGCCTTATGGCAGGCGCGTTCTTTATGGCAACTGATTATACAACAAGCCCGATCACTAAGTGGGGGCAGGTAGTTTATGCAGTGCTGATAGGCTTCCTGACTGCAGTTTTCCGTATTCTCGGTTCAAGTGCAGAGGGCGTTTCATACGCAATCATCATCAGCAACCTGTTTGTTCCTATTATTGAAAAGATAACTGTTCCGAAAGCGTTCGGAGTCAAGAAAAAAGAGAAAAAGGGGGCATAAGCTGTGGCAAAGTCAAAATCTTCATTCCTTAAAAACTGCGTTGCCCTGCTTGTAATCACCCTTGTTGCGGGACTTGCGCTTTCAGCTGTAAATGAGATAACTAAAGAGCCCATAGCAAAGGCGGAGGAAACTGCAAGGCTTGAGGCTTATGAAACAGTTTTCCCTGACGCAGAGTTTGAAACTCCGCAGGATCTTGACGCTCTCCTTGAGGGCGGCCAGGCGGCAATTGACAGTGTGGGACTTACAGGCTGTACTGTAAGCGATATACTTTATGCAAATGACGCAAACGGAGAGAGAATAGGTTATGTTGTTGCTGCTGTTTCTCCGAACGGTTACGGCGGCGATATTTCCGTTGCTGTGGGTATAGATGCAAAAACCAGCACGATAACAGGCTTTTCCGTGCTTTCAAACAGCGAAACGGCGGGCCTCGGCGCACGCTGTACTGAAGATGAGTTCGTTTCTCAGTTCGCAGGCAAGGATGCCACTTCCATTGAGTATGTAAAGGGCGGCGGCGCTACCGGCAATCAGATAGACGCTATCAGCGGCGCTACCGTTACAACAAATGCCGTAACAGAAGCCGTAAACAGTGCTCTAGCCGTATACGGCAATGTTTTAAAGGAGGGTTAATGTATGAATCCTATTGTTGAAAGGCTTAAAAACGGAATCATAACGGAAAACCCCACTTTCGTGCTTATGCTCGGAATGTGCCCCACTCTTGCCGTTACTACCTCTGCTATAAACGGTATCGGTATGGGCCTTGCCACTACTGCGGTTCTTGTTATGAGCAATCTTATGATTTCCGCACTCAGAAAAGTTATTCCTAACGGAGTAAGAATGCCTGCTTATATAGTAATAGTTGCATCGTTCGTAACTATTGTTGAACTTCTTCTCCATGCTTATGTAAAATCTGTTTATGACGCTCTCGGACTTTATATTCCGCTTATCGTTGTAAACTGCATAATCCTCGGCAGAGCGGAAAGCTATGCCGCTAAAAACAAAGTGATACCGTCAATATTTGACGGCCTTGGAATGGGTCTCGGATTTACAATAGGCCTTGTTTGCATTGGCGCTATACGAGAGCTTATTGGTGCCGGTACCTGCTTTGGACTTCAGATTCTTCCTGAAAGCTATGAGGGCGTTTCAATATTCATTCTTGCCCCGGGAGCGTTTCTTGTGCTTGCGTTCCTCTGCGCAATTCAGAATAAACTCGGTCTCAAGGGCGCAAACCGCCATGTCAAGGAAGATGCCTGCAAGGGTGACTGTATGAACTGCGCTCTTGCCTGCAATGGTATAAAGGAGGGTGAGAAAAAATGATAAAAACACTGTTTCTCGTTATCATCACAACCGCCCTTATTAACAATGTAGTTTTAAGCCAGTTCCTCGGAATATGTGCGTTCCTCGGCGTTTCTAAAAATATCAAAACAGCCGCGGGAATGGGCGGAGCCGTAATATTTGTAATAACGATAGCAAGCGCTGTTACAAATCTGCTTTATACCGGCATAATTTCAAAACTGGGCATTGAGTATCTGAATACTATAATCTTTATTCTGGTAATCGCAGCGCTTGTTCAGTTTATTGAGCTGTTTCTTAAAAAGTTTGTTCCTAAACTTCACCAGGCGCTCGGTATCTATTTGCCTCTTATTACAACAAACTGTGCCGTGCTCGGCGTTGCGCTCACAAATGTTCAGGACGGCAATGATTTCATCACATCTGTTCTTACAGGTTTCGGAACGGCAATCGGCTTTGCGCTGGCAATCATTATACTTGCCGGTATACGCGAAAAGACCGAAAGCAACGATATTCCGAAAGCATTCAAAGGCACACCTGCCGTACTTCTCACTTCCTGCCTTATGGCAATAGCGTTTTACGGCTTTAACACACTTGCGTAAGGAGGTTTATATGGATATTAAAAACATTCTTATTGCAACAGTGGTTGTTGCCGCGGTGGGCGTTGTCATAGCGATAGTGCTCAGCCTTGCGGAAAAACTATTCCATGTTGAAGTGGACGAAAAAGAAATTGCCGTGCGTGAATGCCTTGCGGGCAACAACTGCGGCGCCTGCGGTTACGCGGGATGCGATGCTCTTGCGAAAGCAATAGCAAACGGAGAAGCTCCTGTTACTGCTTGTACGGTTGCCGGCCAGGCCGGCGCCGATAAAATTGCCACCATTATGGGTGTAGAAGCGGGCAATGTTGAAAAGCAGGTAGCTTTTGTGCGCTGTTCAGGCACAACAGACCTCAGGCAAAAAAAGTTTGATTATTACGGCACCAAAACATGTACTTCCGTTAAATTTGCTCTTGGCAGAGGAGATATGTCATGCGCTTACGGCTGTATGGGTTACGGAAGCTGTGTTGCCGTGTGCGACAGCAAAGCAATACGTATTATAAACGGGAAAGCCGTTGTTGAGCCTGATCTGTGCGTGGCTTGCGGCAAATGCGTAAAGGAGTGTCCGCAGGATCTTATTGAGATCGTGCCTCAGTCTTCTGTTTACAGAGTGCAGTGCTCAAACAGGCAGAAAGGAAAAATAGTTCGTGTAAATTGCCAGGCAGGCTGTATAGGCTGCGGCCTTTGTGAAAGAAACTGCCCCACGGGCGCAATAAAGGTTACGGATAACCTTGCTAAAATCGATTACACAAAGTGTGTTGCCTGCGGCGTTTGTGCTGAAAAATGCCCGTCAAAGGTTATCAGAAAATATAATTAAATTAATTGAAGGGGGAAGAATTATGAAAAAAGTTTTTTCGGTTATTCTTTCCCTTCTTTTTGTGCTTCTTTTTTCTTCGTGTGCGCAAAGTGAGGATAAGTCATATTCAAAAGATTTTCTGGATCTTTTTGATACCGCATCTTCTGTAACTGCGTCGGATACCTCTCAAGAGGCTTTTGACAGCCATTTTGACGCCGTTTACAGTGAGCTTAAAGAGTATTCACAGCTATATGATATTTACAATTCATACGGTGATCTGGTGAACCTAAAGTATATAAATGAAAATGCCGCTAAAGCTCCTGTCAAAGCAGATGAAAAGATAATAGATCTGCTTTTATGGGGCAAGGAAGCGTATGAAATAAGCGAAGGCAGAGTGAATATAGCCATGGGAAGCGTCCTGTCAGAATGGCACAATGCACGCGAATATGCCTCAGAAAATCCCGACAATGCTTATCTGCCGGATATGGATGTTCTGAAAGAAAAGGCACAGCATACTGATATAAACGATCTTATAATAGATGAGGAAAATTCAACGGTATATTTTGCGGATCCCGAAATGAGCATAGACGCAGGCGCTGTTGCCAAAGGTTATATTGCAGACAGAATATGTGATTTTATAACTCAAAACAATATCTGGCAGTCGGCAATAATCAGTCTCGGCGGCAATGTCAAAACTATCGGATACAAAAACGGGGATTCAGGCACACCGTTTAATATAGGCATAGAAAATCCACAGGGCGGATATATTGCCGTTGTCCGCGCCTCAAACGGCAAAAGTGTTGTTACAAGCGGGGATTATCAGCGGTATTATACTGTTGACGGAAAACGCTACTGCCATATAATTTCACCCGAAACTCTTATGCCTGCGCAGGGAATACAGAGCGTCAGCATCGTTTCTGATGATTCGGCGCTTGCCGATGTGCTTTCAACAACAATGTTTCAGATGTCTCCTCAGGATGCTCTTGAGTTTATAAAAAATTTCAGCGGCTGCGAGGCTGTTATTATGGACAGTTCGGGTGAATTTTATTATTCAGACGGCTTTGAGGATTTGATGCAATGAAAGGTAAATTTTTCAGAAAAGGCGATCTTATTGCCGCCGCAGTCATAGCTGTAGTATGTGTTGCGCTGTTTCTGGGTCTTTATGTTTTCAACTCGAATACAGGGTCTTACGTTCAAATAGAGCAAAACGGCAGCGTGATTGCAACTTTGCCCCTTGATGAGGATACCGTGTATAATATTGAAACTAACTCAAAGATAACAAATACCGTTCAGATAAAAGACGGAGAGGTAAGCGTTACTTATGCCGATTGCCCGGATCAGATATGCGTCAACCATGCGCCTGTAAGTCTGGCGGGCGAAAGTATTATCTGCCTGCCGAACGAAGTGGTGGTTTCCGTTGTCGGCTCTGACGGTAATGAAAGTCAGCCGGATGGGGTGGCGCGATGAAAAGCATATCAAAGAAAACGGCGTTTTTTGCGCTCTTTGTTGCACTTGCCTTTGTGTTTTCTTATCTTGAAACACTTATTCCCTTTAATTTCGGAATACCGGGAATAAAGCTTGGCCTTGCGAATCTTGTTGTCGTTACGGCAATGTATACGGTAGGGGAAAAACAGGCGTTTGCAATATCCGTAATAAGAATAATACTTGCCGGTCTTACATTCGGCGGCGTTTTTTCACTCGTTTACAGCCTTGCAGGCGGCATACTTTCATTTTTTGCTATGCTTCTTGCAAAGCGGTGTAAAGCGCTTTCAATAACCGGTGTTTCAATAATAGGCGGTTCGGTTCACAATATAGGTCAGATAGCCGCCGCTGCAGTAGTTATGCAAACTTACAGAATAGTTTATTACCTGCCTGTGCTTTTGCTTTCAGGCGCAGTCACAGGCACTGTTATCGGTGTTGTTTCAGGTATTATAGTAAACAGACTTAATAAGGTGATTAAATGATTATAAGGTCTTACAAGGGCAAAACGCCCGATATAAAAGACGCCGCGTTTATAGCGGATAACGCCGTTATAGTGGGCGATGTTACTTTGAAAAAGGGCAGTTCCGTTTGGTACGGCGCAGTCCTCAGAGCCGATGATGAAAAAATAATCGTCGGTGAAAACTCAAATATTCAGGATAATTGTACTGTTCATTGTTCAACAGGATACCCCGCAGTGATAGGAGATAATGTTACCGTTGGGCACAATGCTCTCATTCACGGCTGTACTATAGGTGATAATTGCCTGATAGGTATGCATTCCACGGTTATGAACGGTGCAAAGCTCGGCAAAAACTGCCTTGTAGGAGCAGGAGCTCTTGTTACTGAAAACAAGACTTTTGAAGATAATCTGCTTCTTATGGGTGTTCCCGCAAAGGAAAAGGCGGTGCTTGATGAAAAAGCAGTGCAGGGAATAACCGAAAACGCAAATCATTACTGCGAAAAAGCGGCGCAGTATAAGGCAGAACAATTAAAACCGCCTGCACCGCAGAAGATTTAGAACTTTATTACGGAGAAAAAATGAATTTAAAAGAACTTATTATGCTCTCAGATATATATGCTCCGCAGGCATATGCGGATTTTGCAGAAATGACGTGGGGTATAATGTTTTACGACAGCAATAATCCCACAATGCATGATGTAAATCACGCCTGTATTATCAATGACAGCGATTTTGATTCAGCGCTTGCCGATATCAGGTCGTTTTATATTCAGAAAAAGCTTGTACCCAGAATATATCTTGCGGGAGCACAACATCGTGATTTTAAAGATGTATTAGAAAAACAGGGCTTTGCCATAAGCAGATTCGGAGATTTTCAGCATTTTTTGCTTACGGAAAAATGCTCTGTGCGTCAAAGTAATAATCTTTTTATTAGAGAACTCAGAAGTAAAAACGATATTACTCAGAAACTGCTTGATAACCTGTACTGCGTATATATGCAGGAGGATCCCGATACTGTTAACCGCAGCAGAAGATTGCTTCGGCGTGTTGTTGAAAGTAATAAATGCCGCCTTTTCTGCGGCTTTTATGATAATGAGCCTGCATGCATCGCCATGCTTGTTGAAACACGTTTCGGTATGTATTGCTTAGATCTTGTTGAAACGGCTCAGAAATTCAAAGGGAGGGGATTTGCAAGGGAACTTATATCTTACCTTGTAAAACTTTGCGACCGCCCCACTTTTCTCTATTCTGAAAACCCTACAGCAATAAGGATTTATGAGGAGGCGGGTTTTCGCAGAATAAAGGTATCTCCGGAGCCGTGTTTTTACAGAGCAGTTTATATGAAATCAGAACAATGAAAAAGACCGCTTATGCGGTCTTTTTTTATATCTTCTCAAAGTCCGATGCGGGGTGCTTGCATATAGGGCAGATGAAATCATCGGGCAGTTTTTCACCCTTGTATTCATATCCGCAAACTCTGCACCGCCAAACTGTTTGCTCAGTAGTTTTTTCAGCGGGTTTCGGTTTTATATTGCTGTGATAATAAGCATAGGTAGCAGATGGCGTGTCTGAAAGTGTTTTCGCATCCTCAACAACGGCAATAAACATTGTGTGTGTTTCCTCATCTATCTCGTTTTCAACCCTTGCCGCAATGAAAGCGTTAGTGCCTCGGGTGATGTAAACAACACCGTTTTCAGCCCTCTCATAGTCTGAAAAATCACTGAATTTATCCGTGTCAAATCCGCTCTGAAAGCCAAAATGTTTGAAAAGCTCAAAGTCAGCGCTTTCGTCAAGTACAGAAATATTAAAAACACCCGTATTTTTAATCATATCGTGTGTTTTGCTTTTTTTGTTTATTGTAACTGAAACTCTGTTGGGCGAATCCGTTATCTGCCCCGCTGTGTTCACTATGCAGCCGTTGTCGCCGTCATTTTCCTGAGCAGTAATGACATAAAGTCCGTAAGAAAATTTAAATAATGCGTTGTTGTCCATAACATCTTCCTTTCTTTTTACTATTTTACCCGCATTGTGCTTAAATTAATTGATTAAGGAAAAGATAATTAAAAAAGGAGTGTTTTTTATGGAAACCAAATTTTACTATTGTCCCACTTGTAAAAACATAATTACAAAAATAGAGGATAAAAATATGCCTGTGGTTTGCTGTGAGCATAATATGAAACTTATGGAGCCGTGCACATCTGACGGCGCCGAGGAAAAGCATGTGCCAGTGATAGAGCAAAACGGCAACAAAGTTACCGTAAAAGTGGGGGAGACGGAACATCCGATGACAAAGGATCACCTGATATCATGGATAGTGCTCAGCACGGATAAGGGCTTTCAGATAAAGTATCTTTCTCACAATGATAAACCGCATGCCGTGTTTTATGTAGCGGACGGGGAAACACCCTTGTCGGCTGTTGCGTATTGTAATATTCACGAACTGTGGAAAACGAAAATATGATCATCGCATATTTGAAATAAAAAAGGACGCGTATCGGCGCGTCCTTTTTTGTGTCAGTTAAACATATTATACATTGAGTTTTTGTGCATTTCATCTAAAATTATTTCGCTCGCTTTTTCAACAAAACAGTCAAATTCTTGCTTGTCTGTGTAGAAAAATTCCACGTTTTCAGGCTCTTTATCTTTATAAAATTCAACTATATTTTTCATCTGGAGCGCTATTTCTCCATGCCTGTATATGGGAGGATAATTCTCACTGAACGGTCTGTAATTTTTAAAATCCTCAAATGCGGGGCTTTTATTTTCGGCAAAAAAAGCGTAATCGGCGTCATACCATTCTCTTTTCACACGTTTTGACAGACCCGGATGCTCTCTGTAAAGACCGAATTTATTTTCAATCGGTATGCTTACAAGCCGGCTGAAAAGGCAGTCTGTCAGCAGATGGGCATAATATCCCGCATAGAATGATCTTTTTTTGAAATCGGTTTCGTTTTTTATGAAGTTTTCAAAAATATAATTATAGTCGCAGTCGCTCTTGTTCCACATCTTCGTCAAATGTGTTATTTCAGTAGGCGGGTCATATCCGCCCTCTTTTTTTCTAATACCGCAGTCGGGAGCAATACTGCCTATTATGAAATATTCACGGTCAATTTTCTTTAATTGTTTCAGAATTTCGTCTGCTATTCTGAAATGCATGCCCCATGTTGCCGTAAAATTACCCCCTTATAAAATCTGCCATGGTTTCCTGTTTTTGTATTCCACGTATCCGTGCCTTTGCTTATATTTTGGCAAAACCGAATACGGCAGCAGATCAAATTCAGAAAGAATTTCAGTGTCATAATCTTTATGGCTGTTTTCATACACGGTGATGCTTCTTGCACCGTGATTCCAGCCGTAACTATAGTAGCCTGCGGCAGGAACGGCGCAAAGATCTGTTCCGTCAACTCTGCCCAGATAATCGTTTGTGTGGTCGTGCCCGAAAAACGCGCACAGAATATCACCCTGTGTTTTCCATGTGTTAAACTGATTGTGCGGTGTGTTTGAGCAGCAGGGTGCTTCCCTGAACTTGCCCTGCCGATTTTTGTATCCTTTGTAAAATCCTTTAAACAGCGCCGAACCGCCTGTTACGCTGCCGGGAACAAACATGGGGTGTTTTTTCATAAGGCGGTAAACTTCGGGTACGGGAATATGCTGAAACAGAAAAGACGGAACCGGAGCACCGCCGTTTTGCTCTTTCAGTTCTTCGGATTTTTTTATATACCATTCATTTTGATCTGCCTGCACATATCCGTAGCCGCCGTTGTTGTCATAAGTGCCTGAATCCATAAGCCAAAGGTTGAATGCAGTCTTTTTGCCGTCAGAGCTGATTATTGGCAGGTTGTATGTGCAAACTCCCGATACAGGCTCTCCTTTTACGGCAAGGCAAAGCGGGCTTTTCTGAAACTCCTCAAGTATGAATTCTTTTGCCTCTTTTTCCTCAAATCCGCATTTGTGAACAAGACCCTCGTGATCGTGATTACCGAAAACAAGCGCAAAGGGAATATCTTTTTCGCTTATAGGTTCAAGCAGTGCTTTTACCGCTGCTTTTGTGCGTTTTGGTGTAACACCTTCAAAATCGCCTGCAATATTGTCCCCAAGCAGGATTATGAGGTCGGGTGAAGTCTTTTCAATTGAGTATCGAATAATGTCTGTAGTTTCTTTCTGCGGATTATCTGTATCCTGTGCGTCCGCAATTGCAAGAATGCTGAATTCACCGTTTTCCCTGAATTTAAGTTCCATATCTTTTGGCGGGGTGCGTGCCGTATATTTTCGGTATTGCCGCGCCCCGTGCCCCCTCTCAGCTTTATTTTAGTCTACCGGCATTATAAAATCAACATCAAATCCATTTATTTCATCTTTCCTATTGTGAACAGTTTGTTGACTACTTTATATTTTTATATTATAATTATTTTTAAATTATATAATATATTAAAATTTTATTTATTTTGGTAAATTAGTAGTTTAATAGTTGCGGATGAGAATATGTTAAAACTGATGTATATTACAAACAGCCCCGAAATCGCTTCGATAGCTCAGAGTGCGGGGGCTGACAGAATTTTTATAGATATGGAGTACATAGGCAAAGAGGAACGGCAAAAAGGTATGGATACCGTTAAAAACCACCACACCGTTTCCGACGTCAAAGCCGTAAGAAAAGTTCTTGACAAGTCACAATTGCTTGTACGAGTTAATCCGATACACGAAAATTCAGAGCAGGAGATCAATACTGTTATAAACGCCGGCGCAGATATCGTTATGCTCCCCATGTGGAAAAGCGCAGGTGAGGTTGAGAAGTTTGCCGATATTGTGGGAGACAGGGCAAAAAAAATGCTGCTTCTTGAAACCAAGGAAGCTTGGCAATGTCTTGATGATGTGCTTAAACTAGGCTGTGCCGATGAAATACATATAGGGCTCAATGATCTCAGAATAAGCACGGGTAAAAAATTTATATTTGAGCCTGTTGCAGACGGTACTGTGGAGAGTATTTTTGAGATAATAAAGCCTTACGGTGTTCCGTGCGGCTTCGGCGGCTTCGGTATGCCGGGCGAGGGGCTTTTGTTAGCCGATCTTATAATTGCCGAGCATTACAGGCTTGGCTCTTCAATGGCTATCCTTTCACGGTCTTTCTGTGATCTTAATGTGTTTAAAACGCAGGAGGATATAAGAAAACGCTTTGAAAGCGGTATAAAAAAGATCAGAAGTTTTGAAGAATTTCTTCAGTCACAGAATGCTGATTACTTTGCAGCAAGGCACAATGAAACAATGGAGAGTGTAAATAAAATTATCTCAGGTGATAGCTTTGTATAAATATTTTAAACGATTTTGCGATTTTACCGTATCGCTTTTAGCGCTGATAATTCTTTCACCGCTTTTTGCAATCGTGGCAATCGCAATAAAGGCGGAGTCAAAAGGCCCCGTCATTTTTAAACAGGAAAGACTCGGGCTGGGCGGAAAAGTGTTTCTGATTTACAAATTCCGTTCAATGTGTGTAGGCGCAGAGCATACAGGCACGGGGCAGTATTCTTTTGCAGGAGATCCGCGGGTAACAAAGGTCGGCAAAATTTTAAGGGCAACAAGTATTGACGAACTTCCCCAGCTTATCAATGTAATCAAAGGAGAAATGTCAATAGTCGGTTTCCGTCCGCCGCTTACATATCATCCGTGGCCTATAGAAGAGTATACTCCTTTTCAGAAGAGAATGTTTCTTGTAAGGCCGGGAATAACAGGCTGGGCGCAGGTGAACGGCAGAAAAGACGTCGAGTGGCACGAGCGTATCCGCCTCAATGTTTATTATGCGGAAAATATAAGCCTTTTCCTTGATTTAAAAATTATTTTTAAAACAGTGCTACAAGTATTAAAAAACGAAGATAATGTAAATGTTACCGTTACTGTAAGAGGCACGGCAGCAGATGAGAATGCTCAGGTTGATGAAGAAGACAAATCGGTCGTTAGCGAACGGAGCGTATAATGAATTTTAATGTTGAGTATCTGAAAGAAAAAATTTCATGTTTGCTTATGGCTCACGGGCTTGAGCAAAATCAGGCGGTTGTTACTGCTGATTGCTTTGTAACTGCAGATGCTTGCGGAGTTAAAACACACGGACTTTCCGTTTTGCGCGCCCATATTAATAAAATCGACAAAGGCTTTTATAATCTAAACCCGAATATAAGAATTGAAAAAAGCACACATGCTTTTGCTGTGGTGAATTCAGATAATTCTATCGGCCCGTTTTCCGCTGATTTTTGCATGAAGCTTGCTGTTGAAAATGCAAAAAAGGAAGGCATATACACGGTCTTTTCAAATAACTGTAATACATATGGCCCTGCTTTTTATTACACAAAACTTGCAGCAGATGAGGGGCTGATCGGTATTACTTGCTGCAATACACCGGCGGCTATGGCACCTTGGGGGAGTTATGAAAAGCTTATTGGAACTAACCCGTTTGCAGCAGGAATTCCGGGCAAAAAAAGCGGCCCTGTACTTCTTGATTTTGCAACAAGCAAGGTTGCTAAGTCAAAAATAAATCAGGCAAGACTTTCAGGAAATCAAATACCTCAGGATTGGGCGCTTGATATAAACGGCAATAAGACCACAGATCCTCTTGAAGCAATCAAAGGTGTTGTGCTTCCGATGGCTGATTATAAGGGATACGGAATTGCCCTTGTTATTGATATGTTGTCCGGCGTGCTTTCAGGCGCGGCATATGCTGATGGGGTGAATAAATTTTATTCTGAGGACGGAAAGCCGATGAATGTTGGGCAGCTTTTTGTTGCAATAGATCCCCAAATAATTGCAAACGATGAATTTTACAGTCATGTAGATGAGTATATAGACAAAATCCATATGTGTAAATCTGCAGACGGCATAGCTCCGCTGTATCCGGGGGAAAGAAAAAATATAAATTATGAAAAAGCCTTACTATCAGGCATTGAGTATTCTGATTCGGAAGCGGAAAATATTGAAACTCTTTTAAAGGAAATACAGTGATTATATGAAAATTTTGTTTTCAGCAACAACAAGAAGCCATATCGGGCAGTTTCATATGCCGTTTATACGCGAACTGAAAAAGATGGGGGTCACTGTGGATGCCGCCTATAAAGATAATTCGGCGGACAAGCCCGGTCTTGATCTTTCTGATATAGACAATGTGTTTGAAGTTCCTTTTTCAAGAAGTCCGTATTCTTTTTCAAATGTAAAAGCATATTTTGCTCTTAAAAGAATTATAGAAAACGGGGGCTATGATGCGGTTCACTGCCACACTCCCATGGGCGCTGTTGTTACAAGGCTGGCTTCAAAAGGGCTCCGCAAAAAAGGACTTAAAGTAATATATACTGCCCACGGTTTTCATTTCTACAAAGGCGTGTCAAAAAAGAATTGGCTTCTTTTTTATACGGTTGAAAAGTTTCTCTCAAAATATACCGATGTGCTGATAACAATTAACGAAGAAGATTACAAATGCGCCCGAAACGGCGGCTTCAAAGCAGGCAAAATATATAAAATACACGGGGTGGGTGTTGATGTTGATAAATTCACACCGCTTACCGAAGACGAAAAGGTTCATTTAAGAAAATCATTCGGATTTACGGATAATGATTTTCTCATCATTTATCCTGCCGATTTCTGCCACAGAAAAAATCAGCCCATGCTTTTAAAGGCGTTTGCGCAGGTATACTCAAAATACCCCAATGCACGGCTTTTACTTTGCGGGCAGGATACTGAATCTGATGAAATGAAAAGCCTTGCCGTGTCACTCGGAGCAGAAAACGGCGTCTCATTTCTCGGATACAGGCGTGATATAAATAATCTGGTAGGTATGAGCGACGTTTCTGTTTCTTCAAGCCGCCAGGAAGGGCTGCCTGTGAATATCATAGAGGCTATGGCAATGGGCAATGCCGTTGTTGCAACCGATGTGCGCGGAAATAACGATCTTGTAAAAGACGGCGAAAACGGTTTCCTTGTTGAGCCGGATAATTCAGAGCAGATGGCACAGCGCCTTATACAGCTGATTGAAAACAGAGAACTTGTTGAAAAATTCGGAAGCGAAGGATATTCAGAGGTGAAAAAATACTCTGTTGAAAACGTAAACAGGGAACTTAAAGAAATATATAAAGAACAGGGCTTACTATGAGAGTTTTACACATGATTCCCGATATAGGCATAGCAAACGGAGTAATGAGCGTTATACTCAATTACTTTAAAGCAATGCCCGAAGATATAAAATTTGACGTGTGTTATTTTGCCGAAAAAGAAAAGACACGTCAGGCGGATATTGAAAGCCTTGGGGGCAGAGTGTTTAAAATCCCCGCTCCGTCGCCAAAAGGTCTGCTCAGGCGCGATATGAGCACTTTTTTTGCTCAGCATAAAGGTGAGTGGCAGGCGCTTCATATCCACGCCCCTCATTTTGCAGTGTTTATGGCGCCTCAGGCAAAAGCGGCGGGCATTAAAAAAATTTGCTGTCATTGCCATTCCACCTGTTTTTCGCTTAAAGGCAATCAGGCAAGGAATAAAATATTAAGCTTATATTCTCGGCGTTTTGTAAAAACAAAATTTGCCTGCAGCATAGCAGCAGGCAGCTTGTGGTACGGCGGCAGTGATTTTACTGTTTTGAATAATGCCATTGACTGCTCCGAATATGCCTTTAATGAGGAAAAAAGAAATGCCGTCAGGCAAAAAATGGGCTTAAATGATTCGTTTGTGGCAGGGCATATCGGCAGAACGGATATCCCGCAAAAAAATCATCATCAGCTTATCAAGATATTTTCTGAGATAAAAAAGAAAAACAGCAGTTCAAAGCTTTTGCTTATGGGCGCGGAAAAAACAGATGAGCTGTTTGAACTATGCAAAAGTCTCGGCGTTGAAAACAGCGTTGAATTTCTTGGGTGCAGAACTGATATATCTCAGCTTCTTCAGGCGTGTGATGTGTTTTTATTCCCCTCAACAAATGAGGGCCTTCCCGTTTCTTTGATAGAAGCGCAGGCGGCAGGGCTTCCCGTAATAATGTCCGATACAATAACAGATGAGGTCTGCATTACGGATGAGATTTGCAGATTACCGCTTGATAGCGCTCCCGGTATTTGGGCTGAGAAAGCTTTGGAGAGCAAAGAAAACGCCAGAAAGAATAATTTAGAATTTATGAAAACGGCGGGCTGGGATATATATGATGCCGCAGAAAAGCTTGCCGCTTATTATAGAGGTTGAAAATTATGCCGCGTTTCAGTATTATAGTTCCCGTTTATAATGTTGAAGAGTATTTATCAGAATGTGTTGAAAGTGTTGTTTCTCAAACTTTCACTGATTGGGAACTTATTCTTGTTGATGACGGCTCTCCCGATAACTGCCCTCGCTTTTGTGACGAATGGGCTTTAAAGGATCAAAGAATTAAAACTATTCACAAAGCTAACGGCGGAGCTTCTTCTGCAAGGAATAAGGGGCTTGAGGTCAGCACGGGCGAGTATGTGCTTTTTCTTGACGGCGATGATTTTTACAATGATAAAAACACACTGAAAACTTTTGATGAAAAACTAACCGAAAGCGATACAGATGTGTTAATATTCGGATGCACTGATTTTAATATGAACACCGGTGAAACTGTTGTTTCCAGAACGGGTTATGATATTGATTTGATTGAGCAGGGAGATTATTTTCACACTATGCATTATCTGCTCTCAAACAAAATGATACCGGGCGGCCCAACGATTTTTTGCTTTAAAAAGAGTATCGCTGTGGATAATTCTGTTTCCTTTAAAGAGGGAATTCAAGATGAGGATTATGATTTTGTTTTAAGTATTTTTACTTCATGTAAAAGCATTTCTGCCATTGATGATCCTTTTTATTCATACAGAAAAGGCAGATCGGATTCGGTAACTGGCAGTGCAAGTATAAAAATGATTTACGGTATTGAATATACCTTAAACAAATGGATAGATGAAAGCGAAAAAATAGAAAATCAAGTTTTAAAAAATGATATTTTAAATTATGTGGCGTTTATTTATTCAACGGGATTTGTAATTTGCGGAAGAATGAAAAGAAAGCAAAGAAAAGAAGCTTTAAAAATAATGAACAAATACAAATCCGTGCTGAATTACGCCTATTGGAAAAAGCCTAAAACAGCAAAATTCGCTGTTAAAATCATAGGCAGTGATTTGTTTTCTGTTTTGGCAGCAAAATATTTTTCACTTACTCATATTTAGTTAAAAAACTATCAATATAAAGAATTGCTTGTTTCTTGTAAACTAAACATTTAAGAAAGGAGGTCGTCATTTTGCTTATATATCTTGCCGTCATAATGGCATTTTTTGCGCTTTATTTTCTTATACCACGAAAGCAGGTATGGATATCGTTTGCGTTTCTTGTAATAGGCCTTGCAGTTATTGCTTTTTATGCTGAGCCGAATGAAAATGACGACCTTTTAAGATATTTCAGGATTATAGATCAAATGCGCGCCGGCGGGTGGGACAGGTTCCAGAGAATGCTTGAATACAATGAGTTTGATTTTGGGGCGCTTCCTGTGGCGGGATATTATTTCTATTTTATAAGTCTGCTTCCAGACAATCATTTCCTGCCGTTTTTTACTATCCTTATTTCTTACGGCTGTATGTTTTTGGTTGTATATAAAGTTGCACAGCGCTTTAAGGTTGATAAATTCTATCTTGCGGTTGCAGTATTCTTTTTGATTTCCACATATTGGTTTTATGATACTTACAGCGGAACAAGAAACGGATTGGCGTTCGCAATCGCATTAGCATGTATTTATTATCATTTTGTAGAAAGAAAAAATATTATTCTGTGTTTAATAGGCTATGTGCTTGTATGCGGGCTCCATTCTTCGGGAATCCTTTTAGTTGCGCTTGCTGCAGTAGCATATATTACTTACAACAATAAAAGCAAATTTATTAATGTGCTGATAATTTTTACATTGGTAGGCGCAAGCGCTGGTATATCAATTCTGTCTGAAATATCTGACAATGAATTTATTCTTACCTTGGCGGGAAAAACAGAAAATGCTGTTGATAATATCGGAGTGTCTTTAGAAGCTAATTTCCTTGTTAATGTGGCAACTTATATTGTTTCTGTATTGATCATGGCATATGCTTTCACATATATTAAAAAATATATTGATGATAAGGGTTCAAAACGGTTTTTCAGGTTTGCCGAGGTATTGCTTTATTTCTGCCTTGGTTCAATCGTCAGCGGACTTCTTTTCCTCAGAATGCTCAGATGGGTTATTCCGGTGATGACCGCGGTGGTTTACATGGTGGGTATGCAGATACAGAAAGACAGATTAGATAATAAGCTAATAAATACTTCCTATGATTCTGATACTCCGCATGCAGAAAAGATCAGAGCAATGAATAAAGGAGTAACTTCATTCTTTATTTTTGCATATTCAGTTGTTCATTTATGGTATGACTTTAACGGAAGCAGTTTAATATGGTTCCATTTTTAATTTTTTTGGGTTGGTAGAATGGCGGATATAATAAGCGTAATAGTAGCTGTTTATAAAACAGAAGAATATCTTGATAAATGTGTTAAAAGCATCATAAATCAAACATATAAAAATTTAGAAATCATACTTGTGGATGACGGTTCGCCTGATAACTGCCCGAAAATGTGTGATGATTGGGCAAATAAGGATAGCCGCATAAAAGTAATTCATAAAACTAACGGAGGTCTTTCATCAGCAAGGAATGCAGGAATTGAAGCTGCCGCAGGGGATTATCTTATGTTTACTGACAGCGATGATTTTCTTGAAGATGATATGATTGAGTTTCTGTATAATCTTATAAAAAAAGATGATTACGATCTTGCCAGATGTGGTTTTTATTTTGACGACGGCAAAACTCTTAAAGGCGAGAACAATGATTATTCCGTTAAATATCCTGATTATGATCAGCTTATGATTGATCTTGTAAGCAACGGTTATACAAGCGGAGCTGTTTGGAACAAGATTTATAAAACAGAATCTGTAAAAAGCAATCGGTTTTTGGATGAGGACGGTTGTTCAGAGGATATAATGTTTAATTTTCGTTTCTATCAGCAAAATTCCAAAGTTGTTTTCTGCGATGTCCCGAAATATCATTATATGGTTCGTGAAAATTCAATTGTAAACTCTGAGTTTAAGGAACTTGCTTACTCCATAGTGAGGGCAAAAAAACTTATTTTAGAAAGTTTACATAATAATTCAACTGTATTTCCGTATGTTGTTAAGAGCCTTGTGGATTCCGCTTTTATTGTTCTTTCCGGCTGTATAAGGAATAAGGCGTTCCCCGATATGCAAAATGAATTGCGTTCTGATATTATGAAATACAGAAAATATGTTCTTAAAAGCAATATGTTTTCAAGTATGTGTAAAGTCAAAACCGTTATTCTTTGGATTTCACCATCCTTATTTAAATTTTTGATTTGGAGAATTAAGTAATATTATGTTTGATCAAGTTATCAGCGTGATTATTCCGATCTATAATGTTGAAAAATATCTGGAAAAATGTATAAAGAGTGTTGTAAATCAAACATACTCAAATATCGAAATAATACTTGTTGACGACGGTTCTACAGACAGTTGCCCTAAGATTTGTGATGATTGGGCAAAAAAAGACAGCCGAATAATTGTTATACACAAGAAAAACGGAGGCCTTTCGTCTGCAAGAAATGCAGCTCTGGATATTATGCAGGGCGATTATGTAATTTTTGTGGACAGTGATGACTGGATAGAGCCTGATATGGCTCAATCTATGCTTTCATATGCCTTAGAAAATAATGCGGATATCGTTTGCAGCGGCTTCTTTTTTGAAAATATAGACTGCACCCATACCAAACAGATAGTAAGTGAGAATGTTTTTGAAAATAAAGACATAGCTGAAAATCTGCTGCTTGATAATATAAGACCGGAAGTATGCAGCAAGCTTTATAAGGCTGACCTTATCAAACAGTTCAGGTTTGATGAAAAAATTAAATATGCTGAAGACTTGCCTTTTAATTTTTATTTGATGCAAAAAGCAAATAAACTTATTACAACTGAAACATGGTTTTATCATTATTTGCTTAACAGCGGAAATTCAATAACTACAGCTTATATTACTGATGCCCGCGCTGTAAGCTGGAAAATGTTTGAAGATATATTAAAAGAATGTAAGGGCAATAAAGACCTTGAAAACGCTGCTGTTTACAGGTTTACCGTATATACATTTGGCATATTAAGCCGCGTAATGAACTCAAAGCAGTTCAGAAAAAAATACTTCAGCGAAATAGCAAATGCTGTTTTAACTTATAAGAATGATATTTTAAACAACTGTTATGTTCCTAAAAAGCATAAAAAGGCGGTTGAAATTCTTTCGTTTAATAAAAATATCTTCAAGCTTTTTTATAAGCTTATAAATTTCATTCCAAAAGTGATGAAATATGTTAAGTTCAAAGCGGCACGTTTTGTTTTCGGATTTCAAGCACTTACATATGCTGTAAAAGCAAATTTATTACGGTTAAAGCACAAAAATAACTTTTTGTTTTTGCTGATGACACCGTGCCATCAGAATTACGGGGATCATGCAATAGCTATTTCTGTAAAAAAGATTTTAAAGGATTATTTTGTATTTGAAATAAACGGAGATTTGCTCTCAAGGTTTGTTGGATATCCCCGTATTATGAAAATGATGCTCGGCAGAAGTACTATAGTTTTTGAGGGCGGCGGATATTTGGGCACGCTGTGGTTCAATTACGGAGAGCTTCTTGTAAGACAAGTAATTCAACTGGCAGTTAAAAATAAGATAGTGGTTTTTCCTCAGTCTATATTTTACGAAAACACCGAGTGGGGAAATGAACAGCTTGAAATTTCAAAGAAGCTCTATTCAAAGTGCAAAGATCTTACCTTGAGCGCAAGAGATAAGATATCATTCGAGAAGATGAAGGAATATTATCCGGATATTGATATCCGCCTTATTCCCGATTCGGTTTTATATCTTAATGAATGCCGTCCGTCTGTAAGGGAAGGAGCTTCTGTTTTGTTCAGAGAAGATCTTGAAAAAGGAATTTCAAGGTCTGCTCAGGCTCAAATTGAGGAGTTTGCTTCAGAGAATTTCAGCAAAGTAAATAAATTCGATATGCTGGCAGACCACAGATTCGGTGCTGAAACAAGAGAAAAAGAAGTAGAGCTTCAGTTTCATCGCTTCAGGAAAAGCGAGATAGTATTTACTGACAGACTGCACGGTATGATATTTTCCGCAATCACGGGAACACCGTGTATTGCATTTCCCAATAAGTCCCATAAGGTAAAAGGCGTTTATGAATGGGTGCTGAAAGATTGTCCGTATATATTGTTTATGGATAGTTTTGACAGGGACAAGGCTGAGGAATTCGTGAAATCAGTTAAAGGAAAATCATTTGAATATGACAATTCTTTTGTGAAATCATATTATGACGAATTATTAAAGAAAATCAACGGAGAATAAAGTATTGGAAGAAGCAAGAAGTGTAAAATCAAGTAAAACTTTAATATCGAATTTTGCGCAGAAAACTTTTGCCCTTGTTTTGACTTTTGTTTCACGAACTGTATTTATCCGTGTTTTCGGCGCAGCGCTGCTTGGAATAAACGGATTGTTTTCAAATGTAATTGCTCTTTTGTCTTTGGCGGATCTGGGATTTTCAACGGCAATGACATACAGCTATTATAAGCCTGTTGCAGAAAATGATTATGACAAGATTGCTGCTTTAAATCAGTTTTATAAAAAAGTCTATTCTATAATTGCAGCCGGAATAACTGTGATCGGTCTTGCGCTGATGCCGTTTTTGAAGCAGATAATAAATATGACGGAAGAAGTAGACCATTTATATCTCTATTATTTGCTAACTCTTGCAAGCACGGTTGTATCGTATCTTTTTGTATATAAGACTACTGTTCTTTATGCGTATCAGCAGGGGTATGTTGTTGCAAAATACAATATGCTGGTAAACGCTGTTTCGCAGATAATACAAATAGCCGGAATGCTTATATTTAAAAACTATATTTTGTATCTTTCTATAACTGTGGTTTTTAATCTTATAAATAATTTGTATATTTCCCGTGTAACCGATAAGCGTTTTCCGTTCATAAATAAAAAGATACAGATTTCAAAAGCTGATAAAAAAGATATATTCTCAAATCTTAGTTCCGTATTCATTTACAAAGTTTCATCTACTTTGATGAACAGCACCACAAATATAATTATCTCAAAACTTGTGGGAACTATCACAGTAGGTTTCTATTCAAATTATCTTACTGTTACCAATATGATAACAGGATACGTTAGCATGGCGTTTACCTCATTTACTGCCAGTCTCGGTAATTTGATAGTAAAAGATTCAAGAGAAAAACAGTTTAAGGTGTTTAAGGAAATACAGACCATAAGCGCATGGTTTTGTATTGTTATTGCTTCATGCGTATATGTTCTATTAAATGATTTTATAGAAATATGGATAGGAAAAGATTTCCTTTTGGATGAATATACGGTTTTGGCAATAGGCGTAAATTTCTTTTTGACATGTATTTTGAATCCAATTTGGATCTTCAGGGAAGCTGCCGGTATTTACAGAAAAACTAAATATATAATGTTGATTTGTGCTGTGCTGAATGTAGGGCTTGCTATTCTTCTTGGCCATTACTGGGGTCTTTGTGGAATTCTTTTTGCAGGTGCTATTTCAAAGCTTTTAACTTATATATGGTATGAACCAATAATTCTTTTCAGAGATTTTTTTGATCGGTCTCCCGCGTATTTTTTTGGTTCTTCGTTGTTTATAACATTAGTTACCGCTATTGTAAGTTACCTTTTGATTTTACTGAATTCTAAAATAGCTGTTTCAGGTATACTTGGATTTATTGTAAAGGGCGTCTGCTGCTTTGTTGTTGCAAATCTTGTTTATTTGGCTATATACTTTAGAAACAAAAATTTCAGGCACATTCTTTTCAGAATAAAAAAACTCATTTTATCATTTATATCATCTTTAAAATCTAAAAAAAGATCATGATTCAGAGGAATTTCTTGCAATATGACTTTGTTTTTTGCGTGCTTATTATTGATGATTTTATGGAGAATCAAATTCGCAAGACCGGTTTTAAGCGGATTTAATGAAAACTATCTTGCAATTGACAGAACAAATTGCATTAAAGGTATATTCATTTTGATGGTCTTTTTAAGCCACTCAAGAAACTATCTTTCTAAACTGCCTGAATATACCTCAGACCCATTAAACAGTATTTACGATGTTATACAGAGCCACTTGGGCCAGGGAATAGTTGTAATGTTTCTTTTCTACTCCGGGTACGGAGTTATGGAATCAATCATAAAAAAAGGTTCAGATTATATAAATGCTTTTCCCAAACAGCGTTTTGCTAAAACGCTTTTTCATTTTGATATAGCGATTATGCTTTTTGTAATTGTTGATTTATGTCTTGGTACATTAAAAAATTACAGCATTTTGGAGGTGCTGCTTTCCTTTACCGGCTGGGAATCGGTAGGAAATAGTAACTGGTACATTTTTGCAATACTTATATTGTATCTCATAACATATTTAGCATTTAAAATTTTTAAAGATAAAACTTCAAAGGCAGTTTGGCTTGTAACTGTTTTAACAGTAGTTTATATAGCAGTGCTCGCATTAGCCAGTAAGGATGCCTGGTGGTTTGATACAGTGCTGTTATATCCGCTTGGTATGTGGTATTCTGTTGGTAAAGATAAAATAGAAAACTTCGTCAGAAAAAAGCCTATAAATTATTTCGGATTGCTGATTTTATGCTGCGCTGTTTTCATAGTTTCTCATCTGCTTAGAAGCAACATAATATGCTATGAAATTTCCCAGGTTGCTCTGTGCGCAGTGATAGTGGCAGCAACCATGAAAATCGATATCAATAATAAAATACTTGAATTTTTCGGAAAGCATTTATTTGAAATTTATATTTTGATGCGCATACCAATGAATGTGCTTTTGCATTTCGATATAGACAATGTATATGTATTTGTTTCAGTAAGCTTTGCCGTAACTCTTTTGCTGGCAGTTTTGTTAAAAAAGGTATTTACTTTTTCTGATAGGTTTTTATTTGCTAAAAATAAAAAGCAATAGCTTGCAAAATACATTGATGTTTTAATTATTGCTTTGATTAATAATTTGGGATTGAGATTACATTTAATCACAATTTTAATGTATAATATATACATATTCATTTTTTAGGTGATGTTTTATGCACGCTGTTATGATTATAGCCCACAATCAGTTTGATTTGCTTGAAAAGCTTATTTCTGCGCTTGATGATAAGCGAAACGATATATTTGTGCACATTGATGCAGAAGCAGATAATTTTGATTTTGAGCATTTCAGAAAAATACCCAAATATTCTGAAATCCATTTTACTGACAGAATTAATGTTACTTGGGGCGATTTCAGCCAGGTAAAGGCAGAAATAATATTGCTCAAAGCCGCCGTGGAAAATGAAAGCAAAGGTAAAAAGTATTCATATTTTCATTTGATTTCAGGCTGCGACCTGCCTATTAAATCAAATGATGAAATCCATGAATTTTTTAAAGAAAATAACGGCAAAGAGTTTATCCATTTTTCTTCAGAAAAAGTGTCAGAACAGTCGATAGGCAGAATCAGATACTATCATTTTTTTAGAAATAAAAGAACTTTTGTTAGAAAACTTATTTCATATTCTGTTTTAAAAGTTGAAAAACTGTTAGGTGTAAATCGCCTGAAAAAAGATAACTTTAAAGTTCAGAAAGGTTGTAATTGGTTTAGTATTACAGGCGAGTTTGCTGAATATATCGTTGAAAATATTGATAAGTGGGAAAAGGTTTTCAAATATTCTTACTGCGGTGACGAGGTGTTTGTTCAAACAATTTTTATCAACAGCCCGTTTTCACAAAATCTTTATATGAAGAATTGCAACGATAACCACCTTGCGTGTGCCCGTCTTATAGATTGGGATAGGGGAGATCCTTATATTTTCAGAAAAGAAGACTATGATCTGATAAAATCTTCTCCCGCGGTGTTTGCTCGTAAATTCAATATGGATGTTGACAGTGATATAGTTGACATGGTTCTTGAAAGCAATAAATAAAGGCGGCATATTTGCCGCCTTTTGTTTTTACATTTTTGCGATTTTAAGTAAGTGCAGATAAAGATTTAAAAGTGCTTTGCTTTTTAATCTAAGTGCCGTGGTAAATACTTTTGTGTGAAGCGGTAATACAGATAAATCAGCGCTTTTTGAAGCGTTAATTACATCTTGATTTGTAAGTAGCGCATCAATTCCGTTGTTAGGATTTTTTGAAAACATTTCATTTCTTATAAGAAAGTTTGCAAGATACAGTAAATAATAATCTAACTGTTTCCCCAAGTCAATACCTGCTTCACAGCATTTTTCTTTTATGCGTTTATACGGTAGAAAAATTATATCCTTTAACTTTTCATCGTATGATTTTGTCATGCTTTCAGGATTAATATTGTAATGGTAACAAGGTTTTTTAACTGTTGCCGCTGACTTTGCGTCAATAAGACACGGATAAGTAAAAGCGGCGTCTTCTCCCATTTTTATTCTGCCGTCAACAAGCGGCAGATTTTTTTTAATAAGCTCTTTTTTGAAAACCTTGCTCCAGCAGCAGGGATTTATCCCAAATTTATAATAAGTTCCGCTGAAAAGCATTTTGGGATAAATAAATTCTTCCAAAGCGTTTTTATCATAATATTCCTTATCAAACAGCTGCTCACTGTCAGTAAGTTGACCGTTATTGTCATAGTAAAAGTCGCTCAATACCATATCCGGAGAATATTTATTTATCATTTGAGCGAAATATTCATACATTTCGGGTTCTATCCAGTCATCGCTGTCAACAAAGCCGATATAATCTCCCTGTGCGATTTCAAGCCCTGATTTGCGCGCGTTTATAAGCCCGCCGTTTTGCTTATGTATAACTTTTATACGGCTGTCTTTTTCTGCATATAGGTCGCAGATTGCAGGGCAGTTGTCAGGTGAGCCGTCATCTACCAGAATGATTTCAATATCTTTGTAAGTCTGATTTACAATGCTCTCTATGCATCTCTCAAGGTATTTTTCAACATTGTATACAGGAACGATTATACTGATCATTTGCTACCCCCGGCGCTGTAAATATCGTCAAGTTTCTGAGCAACTTTATTTATGTCATAAGTTTCTGAAAGTGCTGTAATATCTATGCCGTTTCTGTCTGCTTTCATAAGTTCAAAGGCTCGGCTGCTCCATTTTTCAGCATCTACTTCAAGCGGCATGAAATCAACATTGCTGTTAAATTTAACTTCTGCTGTTACTCTGTCTGATATCAGGCAGGGAAGTTTGCTCGCCTGTGCTTCAATTAGTGAAACGGGCAGTCCTTCGTTTAATGAGGGAAAAATCATTATATCAAATGCTTGCAGAAGTTCTGCCACATCCGTTCGCTGGCCGAGCATAAATACTTTGTCCTCAATTCCAAGTTCACGCGATTTTTCTTTTATTATATCTCCGTCAACTATTTCTCCCGCAAGTATTAATTTAAGATTTGGATTTGATTTCAGCATTTCTGCAAATATTTCAACAAGGAAAACTTGGTTTTTAATTCTGTATATCGTGCCGATATGGCCCACAAGTATTTCATCTTTACTTATTGAAAGTTCGGCACGTTTTTTTGCGCGCGTATCATTGCTTAATGAGTATCGCTCAATTTCTATGCCGTTTGCAAGGAAGGTTCCGTCTGCGGCATATTCTTTTTTGCCGTACATATAGTTCCCGGCAGCTGTTGAGCAGGCAAGCTTGTCCGTTGCAAACATGTTAATAAGTTTTCTCATAAAAGCACGGTAAATTTTAAAAGGCAGTGTTTCTTTTCTGTTCCACTCTGTGGCGTGGGAATGTGAAACACGCTTTTTTATTCCGCTCATTTTTGCTGCAAGCATTATAATGCCGTTGTAAAACATAACGTGGGAATGAACAATATCATATTTTCCTGCTCTCATTACACGCAGGGCATCTTTTAACCCGCTTAAGTATCCGGCATTGGAGCTTTCTTTTGTTATTATTTTTGAGCCGCTTTTTAAAACACTTTTAACAAGTTCTTCATCCTGACCTTCAGAAGTGTTTTGCAGGTAGTAAGTTATATCGTATTTGTTTTTATCTAAATGAGAAGCAAAATTGACAGCTGCTATCTCAATTCCTCCTCGGCGGAGGAGCTGTATAACAACCAAAACTTTTTTTTTCAATCGGTTACTCCTTTGTTTGAATGGTTTTAAAATATAAACAATAGATATTCAATAATAGGTGAAGTATATATAAATGTTTGCTCTATTTGTTTCTTAAAATTAATAATAACATATTTTAAGGCGAGTTTAAATACAAATCGAGTTTTTTGTGCAAAATGTAATTTTTAAGTGTAGAATAATGTCGAAAAAACTGTTTTGTGAATAAAATTATAAAAATTCAAAAAATAAGTGAAAAATAGTTGCAAAAATTACCGCATAATGGTAAAATGTGAAAGAAATACACAAACGGAGGTAAACTTATGGAAAGAAAATTTAAAGTTTTGGTAGGAGAATCCGATGAATTCGGTAAAGAATGCGTGAAAGAGCTTGTAAAAGCAGGATTTGAGGCGTCTGTATGTGCCAAGGACGGAAATAAGATAATATCCGTGCTGGAATCTCAGCATTACGACGCTGTGCTCATGGATGCTTTTATGCCTAATGCGGATGCAATAGATGTGCTCGATCATATTTCCGAAAATCCGGGTGAAAAGCCGCTTGTACTTATACTTTCTTCTGTTGATAATCCGCGTTTTGAGGAGCAGCTTATGAACGAAGGCGCTGATTACTACTTGCTCAAACCTGTAAGCGCACAGTCGGTAAGCCGTAAAATTGAAAGATTATCAATGTGGAAAAGTACACACAGCAGTAAAGAGCCCGTTATGGATTATGATATAGACGTAGTTATATCGGATATTATGCGTCAGATAGGTGTTCCTGCTCATATAAAGGGTTATCAGTATCTGCGAAGCGCAATAAAACTATCTGTTTCGGATACGGAAATGCTTTCTTCTGTTACTAAACTTCTTTATCCAACTGTTGCAAAAATGTATAACACCACGCCGTCAAGAGTGGAAAGGGCAATTCGTCATGCCATTGAAGTTGCTTGGGACAGAGGCGATGTTGATGTGCTGTCATCCTATTTCGGATATACGATACAGAGCCAGAGAGGAAAGCCCACAAATTCCGAATTTATAGCAATGATTGCAGATAAGCTCAGACTTACAATGAAATCAGCGTCATAAATGTTTTATCCCCCTGTATAGGGGGATTTTTGTTTGTTTTTTCTTGATAAAAACAGTATAAAAGCCCCTTGAAATGCTTTTGCTCTATTTCTGCATATCAGATATGTTGATTATGTTTTACAGATGTGTTAAAATTATCCTGAAGGGGGCGAAAGTATGGAACTCAGAGTGCTCAGATATTTTCTCATGACTGCGCGCGAAGAGAATATAACGAAAGCGGCGGCATTGCTGCATATAACACAGCCTACTCTGTCCCGTCAGCTAATGCAGCTTGAGGAAGAGCTGGGAGTGAAACTTTTCAGCAGAAGCAACCATAATATAAAACTCACAGAGGACGGAATGCTTTTGCGGCGCCGTGCGCAGGAGCTTGTTTCCCTTGCAGATAAAACGATAGAGGAACTGTCCGGAGACAGTCACGAACTCTCAGGCGAAATATCCATAGGCTGCGGAGAAACACGCAATATGGATTTTTTATCTGCTCAGATAGCTCAGTTCAGGCAAAAACATCCCCGTATTCATTTCACTATATATACGGCAAATGCTGATGACATAAAAGAACGCATAGAAAAGGGCCTGCTTGACATGGGACTTCTTATGGAACCCGTTGATATAAGCAGATATGAATTTGCGCGTATGCCCGTAAAAGAGAGATGGGCGGTAATGGTTAGGGAAGATTCTCCGCTGGCAAAAAAAGAATTTGTAACTCCGAGTGATTTGGCTGATATTCCGCTTATATTTGTATACAGAGAGACTGTTAAACAGGAGCTTGCGGGCTGGTTTGGCAAATATTATGATAATATTGAAACAGCTGTTTCTTATAATCTTGTCAGAAACGCAGTAAGCATGGTGCAAAACGGCGTAGGAGCCGCTATATGCTATGTTCTTGACGATGAATATAAAGGCGTTAAAACCATACCTCTTTCTCCGCCGCTGGAAGCGGGAGCAGTGCTCGCGTGGAAAAAAGAACAGCCGTCATCAGCTGCATGCTCTGAATTTATACAAGAAGTCAGGAAATGTATTTCAGGTATGCCTGATGATACAATATAAGTATTTTACATGATAAATAAACAGGGTTAAAATAAGGGTGTACCGTGAAAGCGGCAGAAAAATATCTGCGGCTTAATCGGTATGCCTTTTCTTTTTGCTCGGGAAAGGAAGCTGATTGTGGGAGGAGCCGCAGTATGACACTTTTTGAAATTAGTGAAAAATACAATATTCCGCCTGAAATAATAAAGGAATATGAGCATCGCTTCCTTTGCGGTAAATATGAAAATACTGCGGGGCCCCATGAGTACAGCGATGAGGATATTGAAAATCTCAGCATTATTATCACACTGCGTGATATCGGTTTTTCAGCAGAAGAAACAGACAGGTATATGAGGGCAAAGCTCAGCGGTAAAAAAGATAGCTCTTTGTTCTGTATGCTTTGCGAAAAAAGAAATTCACTGCTGTGCCAGATACATTCCATGGAGGATAAGCTTCAGCGTCTTGATTATTTAAAATATAAACTTACAGGTTTATGAGGTAATGAAAGGTGAGTTGATATGAAATATGTAAAACTGGGAAATTCTGATTTATCAGTTTCAAGAATATGTTTGGGCTGCATGGGTTTCGGGGATCCCCAAAACGGACAGCATTCATGGACTGTGGGCAGAGAAAAGACCGAAGAAATAGTTAAACACGCCGTTGAACAGGGAATAAATTTCTTCGATACTGCACTTGTATATCAGAACGGCACAAGCGAGCAGTATCTGGGGCAGGCGTTAAAAAAATACCTGCCGCGGGATAAAGCCGTTATTGCAACCAAGTTTTTGCCTCGAACTCCTCAGGAAATAAATGAAAATGTTTCCGGGCAGGAGCATATAAGGCATATGTTAGACAAAAGCCTTATGAATTTGGGCACGGATTATGTTGACCTTTATATTTACCATATGTGGGATTACAATACTCCTCTTTATGAGATAATGGAAGGGCTTAATAATGCCGTGAAAGAAGGTAAGGCAAGATATATAGGCATTTCTAACTGTTATGCGTATCAGCTTGCGAAGGCAAATGCCCTTGCAGAGAAAGAAAACTTTGAGAAGTTTGTTTCAGTTCAGGGGCATTATAACCTTATATTCCGTGAAGAGGAAAGGGAAATGGTGAAACTCTGCAAAGAGGATAATATTGCCCTTACTCCTTACAGTGCGCTTGCAGGCGGCAGGCTTTCCAAACACAGGGGAGAGACCTCAAAACGTCTGCGGGAAGACAGCTACGCACGCTTTAAATACGGAGAAACCGAAAGTGTGGATTCCGCAATTATAGACAGGGTAGCTGATATCGCAGAAAAAAGAGGCGTATCAATGACGGAAGTATCACTCGCGTGGCTTCTCACTAAGGTAACCTCGCCCGTTGTCGGCGCAACGAAAGTATCGCATATCGACGGCGCAGTGAAATCAACTCAACTTGCGCTTACAGATGAAGAGATATCGTATCTTGAGGAGCTTTATGTGCCGCACAAATTGGTGGGTGTTATGGCTGAAAATTTACCGGCAGAAAAATAAAAATTATCTGTTGCGGAGGTGTTTTTTATGAAAAGAATGAAAATAGCTGTTGAAAACAGCGCAAAGTGGTTTGATGGTGAAACCTTTACAAATGGGTATACGGATAAGGAATTTAACTCAATAGCGAGTGAATTTTTGTGTGCCGATGTGCTTGATCACGGTGTGTTTTCCGATTCTCAGAAGGCTCTTATTACACTTGCCTCACTCACAGCATCAGGAACATATGAGGTAATTGAAAAATATTCTCTTGCGGCGCTCAGAACAGGTGCTTCGGCAAATGAGATAAGAGAAACTCTTATTCAGTGCGCGCCGTATGTGGGGCTAGAAAGGGTTAATCTTTCACTTAAAGAAGCGTATGCGGCTTTTGAAAAAGCAGGTGTATCTGAAACGGTAACAGAGCAGACAACGGTTGATGATGATACAAGGCTTGAAAAAGGCCTTGCCGTGCAGCGGGAGATTTTCGGTGCTGATAATATAAACAATATGCGTGCCTCTGCTCCGCAGGAGTTAAAGCATATTCAGGATTATCTTTCAGCTTACTGCTTCGGCGATTTTTATACAAGAAAAACACTTGATTTAAAGATGCGTGAACTTATCACGTTCTGTGCTATATGCTCGCTTGGCGGGTGTGAGCCTCAGGCAAAGGCGCATGCAGCCGCAAATATAAGCGTAGGAAATACCAGAGAAATGCTTATAGACGCAATAACACAGTGCCTGCCGTTTATCGGCTTTCCGCGTACTTTGAATGCAATATCGTGTATTGACAGCGTAACTTCTCAAAATTAAAAGTACAGTATAAAAAAAATAACCCCTTTTGCAAATCGCAAAAGGGGTTTTGTCATATGGTTTTATAAATTATTTTCATGCCTTAGCTATGCAAGGTGTTCAAACAATTATTTTTTTGCGTTGAAGCTGTCTCTGAGCTGAACGGTGCGGTTGAAAATGAGTTTTTCAGGCGTACTGTTTTTGTCCACGCAGAAATATCCGTTTCTCATAAACTGGAATCTGTCACCCGGCTGTGCATTCGCAAGGCTTTTTTCACAGTAAGCGGTTACGGTTTTGAGTGAGTCGGGGTTAAGGTTGTCCTCAAATGATGAAACACCCTCTTCGTCACTCGGGTTAGGAACATTGAAAAGTCTTTCATAAAGTCTTACTTCAGCCTTTGCATTGTCCCTTGCGGATACCCAGTGAATAGTGCCCTTTACTTTTCTGCCGTCCGGGCTGTCTCCGCCGAATGTTGCGGGGTCATAAGTGCAGTGAACAACTGTAACATTTCCGTCTTCATCTGTTTCATATCCTGTGCAGGTAACAAAATATGCCTTGATAAGTCTTACCTCATTGCCTGGGAAAAGGCGGAAATATTTTTTAACAGGCTCTATCATAAAGTCATTGCGTTCAATGTAAAGCTCTTTGCAGAATGTCATCGTTCTTGAGCCGTATTCGGGATGATCGGGATGATACTCTACCGTTATCTCCTCAGTCTTATCATCGGGATAGTTATCTATAACAAGCTTTATCGGGTCAAGAATTGCCATTGCGCGGCGAGAGGTCATATTAAGGTCATTTCTTACGCAGCTCTCAAGCAGAGCAAAATCAATAACGCTGTATGCCTTTGAAACGCCTATCCTTTCACAGAAATCACGGATTGCGGCTGGTGTATAGCCGCGGCGGCGCATACCGCTTATCGTTGCCATTCTCGGGTCATCCCAACCGTCAACAATACCGTCCTGAACAAGTTTAAGGCACTTGCGCTTTGATGTAAGCGTGTAGTTAAGGTTCATTCTTGCGAATTCTATCTGTCTCGGTTTTTCACCCTCAACACATTCATTAACTACCCAGTCGTAAAGCGGGCGGTGGTTTTCAAATTCAAGAGAACAGAGAGAGTGGGTAACTTTTTCGCAAGCGTCGGAAAGCGGATGCGCAAAATCATACATCGGATAAACGCACCACTTGTCTCCCGTGCGGTGGTGATGAGCATACATTATACGGTAGATAATGGGATCCCTCATATTAAGGTTGGGGCTTGCCATATCTATTTTTGCTCTAAGCACTCTTGAACCTTCGGGGAATTCTCCGTTTGCCATTCTCTGGAAAAGATCAAGGTTTTCCTCAATGCTTCTGTTTCTGTAAGGGCTCTCTTTTCCCGGCTCAGTGAGTGTGCCTCTGTATTCGCGCTGTTCTTCGGGAGTAAGGTCACATACGAAAGCCTTTCCCTTTTTGATAAGCTTTATTGCACATTCAAATAAATAATCAAAATAGTCTGATGCAAAGTAAGCGTTGTCCCAGTCAAAGCCGAGCCATTTGATATCCTCTGCAATAGCGTCAACGTATTCTGTATCTTCCTTTGTGGGGTTGGTGTCATCAAATCTCAGATTGCAGATACCGCCGAACTTTTCCTTTGCACCGAAATTTATGCAAATTGCCTTAGCGTGGCCTATATGCAGGTAGCCGTTCGGTTCGGGCGGGAAACGTGTCTGCACTCTTGAGTAAGCGCCCGTTTCAAGGTCTTTCTCAATAATATCATTTATAAAGTTTGAGCTTTCTTTGATTTCCTTGCTGTCTTCTCTTGCCATCATATATCCTCCCTGTAATGCTTCAGCGCTGCGCTAAGCCTTGCGTTAACTCTTTCTTTGCCAAGAAGTTTTGTTATTTCATATAGATCCGGTGTGTTTGTGCGTCCTGTAAGTGCAACGCGGATTATTGTTGAAATATCGCCTACGTGGCCGGCAAAGCTTTCCGGGTTTTGTTTGTACTCCTTAACATTCGGCGTGCAGCCAACGGGTTCGCAGATGCTCTTTATTCTGTCAAACCATTCGTCTTTTGTATCATTAAGATTAACTGTGTCAATATATTTTTCAAGTGTCTTAACTGCAAGCTGTGCCGTGGCGTTTCCGCAAAGCTCATAGCACGGCTCAAATGTCTCGTCAAACATGTAGCTGATATAGTCCGGAATATCGCTCCACTTGGCAATGTCCTTGCGGGGCTTCTTGTTTTCACGGTCAATATTAAGAATTGCCTTTGCACGGTCTACGTCCTGCTCGTAAAGGGAGGCGAGTTCCTTGTTATACTCCTTTGCCCATTCATAAGAAAGGGAATAGACCTTTTCACAGTTCATTGCGGAGATTACATTTTTTGAAATGTCGTTAAGCTTGGCAATGTCAAAAAGCGCGCCTGAAACGCTCATCTTTTTGATGTTGAACGGGAATTTTGAAATATCCTCGTTTTTGTTTGCTCTGCGCCAGTCCTCAAAATTAGAGTTGGCAAGTGTCATCATATATTCGTTTACGCTCTCGGCAGGGTAGCCTTCCTGTGAATAATATGAAACAGCCGCTTCGGGATCCTTGCGCTTTGAAAGTTTGCGCTTGCCCTCACCCTCGGTTTTCATAATAGGCGCAACGTGAACGAATTTGGGAACTCTGAAGCCCAGAAGCTTGTTGAGCTGAATATGAATGGGGCAGCTTGCTATCCATTCATCACCACGCACAACATGAGTGGTTCTCATAAGGTGGTCATCTACAACGCTGGCAAAATGGTATGTGGGGATGCCGTCTGATTTCAAAAGCACAATATCCTGCACATTTTCCTGCATTTCTATTTTGCCCTTTATCATGTCCTCAAACACGCATTTTTTGTTTTCCTCTCCGGGTGATTTAAGACGGAGAGTCCACGTCATGCCTGCGTCTATTTTGTTCTTTATCTCGTCATAGCTTAGACTGCGGCATTTTGCGAATTTGCCGTAATAGCCTTTTATATCTTCATTTTCCTGTGTGGCTCTGAGTTCGTCAAGTTCCTCTGCAGTGCAGAAACAGGGATACGCGTATCCTTCCTCAACCAGTTTTTTTGCAAAAGCCTGATATATTTCTTTTCTCTGGCTCTGGTAATAAGGGCCATAGTTTCCTTTTTCCTCTTCCTCGCCTGTAACTCCCTCGTCAGGTACTATGCCGAAATAAGAAAGTCCGTTCAGCATAACACCCACAGCGCCTTCTATTTTGCGCTTTTGGTCTGTGTCTTCAACACGAACATAGAATACGCCGTCCGTGCTTTTTGCAGTTTTGTATGAAATAAGGCAGGTGAAAAGATTGCCGAAATGAAGAAACCCCGTTGGGCTCGGCGCAAATCGTGTTACACGAGCGCCTTCCTTGAGATCTCTTACGGGGTATTTGCTCTCGTAATATTCAGGTGTTTTTGAAATGTGCGGGAATAAAAGCTCCGCAAGCCTTTTTCCGTTTTCCATCTTTTTTCTCCGTGTTTTATATAATTATAATCAATATATTATCTCATAACTTTAAAAAATATTCAATATATAGTTTGCTTTTTTTATTGAAAATACGCGCAATTTGTGCTATTTTAGTGGTTGGAAAGCGCCGCTTGCGTTCATTACCAATGAAAGGTGATTTTTATATGAAACTTCCTAATGACCCTGTTATGCTTCTCAGCGCAGTAAATATGCAGCTAAGAGATTATTATTCAGATCTTGATGAACTGTGCGCCTCAGCAGGTAAAGAAAAAAATGAGATAGAGGCAAAGCTTGCATCAATCGGGTATAAATATGACCCTGCTTCAAATCAGTTCATATAAAAAAATCCCTCTGCAATGCAGGGGGATTTTTCCTTCTTATAAGATATTTACATTTGGTGATCAAGCAGATTTCTGCCGGCAAGGCGCAAAAATATGCTGTGGTTCATCTTTTCGGCAAGCTCGTCAATATTCATATTGCTGTCTTCCAGTATGTGGGTTACTATAAAACCCGTAACACCGTTAGCAGTAAATTCAATTATCATTTCAGCTGTGTCAGATCTTGCGTATCCGTGCCTTACTGCCTGATTGTAGAATTCGGAAGAATACTCAATAATGCTGTCTCTTATCAGTTTAGTCATATATTGAGAGAGCGAAGAAGTAAAGACTTTCTTTAAAAATACTTTGTTTCTTTCAATTTCTTTAAGGTAGATTACGGTTGCATCTTTCATATCTCTGGCATTTTTAGCGGTCTCAACACATCCTTGTGTGTACTGCTTTACACCCCAGTCAATAAGAGATTGTATGTCGGCAAAGTGATAGTAAAAAGTCTGCCTGCTTATATTGCATTTTTCAACCAGCATGGTAACAGTTATTTTGTCAAAGTCATAATCAATTAAAAGCTCTGAAAATCCTTTTAGGATATGCTGTTTTGTTTCTTTAGCCATGTCAGCACCGCCTTTCCTTTAATATAATAGCAGGTTATTACACACATGGCAACATTGTAATGACAAAATTAAAATTGCTGTAACAAATTTAAAATTAATTTCACATTTGTCAAGAGGAAATATATGTAAAAAAGCGTTTCTCAGGGAAATACTCCCAAAGAAACGCTTTTAATTTGTTTAATAGCGGTTTTTATAAGGAAAATTCAATTACTTCTCCTCAAGTATATGAAGGTATTCCTTGAATTTAGAGCTGAGAACATTCTGATCTTCAGATTTCTGAGCCATCTGTGTTACGGCAACGGATGATTTCTTTACATTTGCAATTGTTCCCGCGCCGGCTACGCAGCCGCCGGGGCACGCCATACCCTCAAGCAGATAGCCGTTGTACTTTCCGGCTTTTGCAAGCTGAAGCATTTTGCGGCACTCGGGAAGTCCCTCTGCTCTTGCTGTAAGAACTTCTCTGCCGGGATCCATTTCCTTTATAGCGTTTTCTACGGCTTTGGCAACGCCGCCGCTTACTGCAAAGCCCTTGCCGTCTCCGCTTGAATCACCGCCAAGGGGTTCTCCTTCCTCGCACTGTGCAATATCAATGTTTCTTGCTTCAAGAATTGAGCTGAATTCTTCAAAAGTAAGCACGAAATCAACATAGCTTCTGATTGTTCTTCTGCTTGCTTCAAGTTTTTTAGCCGCACATGGGCCTACAAAAACAACCTTGCAGTCAGGATGCTTTTCTTTTATAAGTCTTGCTGTAAGAACCATGGGGGTAAGCGCCATTGAAATGTAGGACGCAAATTCGGGGAACAGCTTTTTAGCCATTACAGACCAAGCCGGGCAGCAGGATGTAGCCATGAAAGGCTGTTTTTCGGGAACTTCCTTCATGAAGTCCTGAGCTTCTTCTATTGTGCACAGATCAGCACCTACGGCAACTTCAAGAACATCTTCAAATCCGAGTTCTTTGAAAGCTGTTCTTATCTTTCCGGTGCTTACATTGCCGAACTGGCCTGCAAAAGCAGGGGCAATAGCGGCGTAAACGGGTGTATCGCTCTTGAGGGCGGTAATAGTCTGATATATCTGGCTCTTGTCAATGATAGCGCCGAACGGGCAGCTGACAAGGCACATACCGCAGGATACGCACTTGTCCGGATCAATCTCAGCTCTGCCGAGTTCATCTGATTTAATAGCGTCCATTCCGCACACTTTTGAGCAGGGGCGTTCCTGCCTTACTATTGCGTTGTAACTGCAGGCATTTATACACATTCCGCATTTAACGCATTTTTCTTCATCTATGAATGATCTGCCGTTTTTGATGGAAACCGCCTTTTTGGGGCACACCTCCACGCAGGGGTGCTCAAGACAGTTCTGGCAGGCATTTGTAACATATACTCTGTTTTCAGGGCATCTGTTGCAGGCGAATTTAATTATATCAATAAGAGGGGGCTCATAGTACTTTTCATCTACAAGACTTTCGTCAATACCCTCGCAAATTGATGAAAAGTCATTGAAATCCCTGAGTGATAAGCCCATTGCCGCTCTGAGCCTTTCCGCAACAACTTCACGTTCAACGAAAACGCTGTCTCTGTATTGGGCAACGTCGCCGGTGATTATTTTATAAGGCAGATTTTCAAATTTCTTTTCATCCCAACCTTCATATGCCATCTTGGCAACTTCGGTGAAAATGATTTTTCTGAGCCTTGATTTTGTTGTTTTTATACCTCTCATATATTAAATGTACTCCTTCATAGCTTTTTCGCCATTATAATAACATTTTACAAAACTAAAATCAATGAAAAGATTAATAATTTGCTCTTTTTTTCACAATCATCATATTGTATAATTAGTATGGTGATAAAAATGGAAAGTAAACGCGGTATTTTTAACGGACTGGAAAGAAAACTGGAGGAAGAACTTGATTTCGATTTCAGCGTAAGCGAGATCAAGATAGACGATGAGGAAAGTTTTCTCAGTCTTATCAAAGAGCCGTTTGACAGTGAATATTATAATAAAGACAGAAGAATTTTTTACCGTGGTGAAAGGGTCTCAAATCTTTCAAGACCTCTTATGCCCACCTTGCTCAGAGATAAGGATAAACTGCTTTACAGCAATGAGCCGTACAGAGATATAAACTGCGAATTTCTGCTTGATTATTATAAAAATCTGGGTGAGTTTTATAATATCTTTCGCAATGTTTTCGGAACGGTCACAAAATACAGGCTTTACGAGCTGTGTGCATTTGCCCAGCATTATCTTGATATATCGCCGTTTATAGATTTTACAAAATCCCTTTATGTTGCTCTTTCTTTTGCACTGAAAGGCAGAGAGGATTTTAAGGATGATATTGTGCTTTATACGGCGGAGATTTCTGATACCGATAATTATACAAACGATATAGTAACGGCGGAATGCTGGCTGAATTCCTATAACGTAACGGTGTATAACAGCCCGCAGATGCTAAGAAGTATGAGAAAGACGGATCTTGCCCCCGCTGTGTTCAAAAGTGTTAAGGATATCATGGACGGCAACCCCATAGATACTTCGCCAAAGGCAAAACTCATAGATATTCCCACAAATGATTTTACAAAATATCAGCAGGGCGTATTTTTGCTTCTTACCGATTTTTCTCTGATACACAGGTCATACCTCACTAAAAATGTCAGAAAAGAATTTTTAATAAAAAAATACATCATCAGCCGCGATATCTGCCCCGCTCTTTCTCAGATGATAAAGGAAGAGGCGCCGTGGTATGAATATGAGTGCCTGTTAGATATAAAAACAGCAATGCGCCGCGCGGCATATCCCGAAAAATAAAGGCGAAAGCCGTTGATAAAGGAGAAAATTTATGGCAGTTTCAGTAAATAATTTAACAAATCAAAACCGTAAGATTATCAGCTCGCTCGGATGTTTTAAGGTGCTGGAATACGAAAAAGATCTGAGCGTTTCGGCATTTAACGCACAGACCCAATACTTTATGAGCAAAATGGATGTAAGGCGCCGCCAGCTGGTGGCGGAATTAAACGGCAATTCCGTTGTTACACAGGCAGGCTCTATGCAGTGGTTTACGGGTTCCGTTCAGGCAACAAGCGGAATAAAAGGTGTAGGCGATCTGCTCGGAAAGATAGTAAAAGGCTCCGTTACTAAGGAATCCGCCGTAAAGCCCGAATATGTAGGAAACGGACTTCTTGTGCTTGAGCCCACTTATAAATTTCTAATCCTGCAGGAGGTATCCGAATGGGGATCGGGAATGACTGTTGAAGACGGTATGTTCCTTGCTTGCGAAGGAAGTGTTGCACGTAATGTTACGGCTCGTACAAATATTTCTTCGGCTATAGTAGGCGGCGAAGGACTTTTCAACTTAACCCTCAGCGGCAGAGGTGTTGCAGTGCTTGAAAGTAACGTCCCTGCTGAGGAGCTTATTGAAGTAAATCTTGATAATGACGAGCTCAAGATTGACGGTAATCTTGCTATGTGCTGGACTTCTTCACTCAAATTTACCGTTGAACGCACAACAAAATCGCTTTCGGGTTCTGCCGTCAGCGGTGAGGGGCTTGTGAATGTTTACAGGGGTACGGGCAAGGTGCTTCTTTGTCCTGTTGCTCCTACTGACAGTCTGTTTGCTTCCACAAATAGTATGTCCGCAAAATCGGCAGCCAAAAATTCAAATACATTCGGTTATTGATAACAAAAATAAAAAGACACGCAGGCAGTTGGTCTGCGTGTCTTTTTACTTATTATCCAAGCGCAACGTCAAGCGCCAGCATAATGGTGAAACCGAGGGCGAAGCATAGGGTTCCCGTGTTTGAATGTTTGCCTATGTTCATTTCGGGTATAAGTTCTTCCACAACAACATATATCATTGCCCCGGCTGCAAAGCTGAGAAGATAGGGAAGTATCGGCGTTACAAAACTTGCCGCAAGTATAGTTATAACCGCACCCAGCGGCTCAACTATTCCTGACAGAGCGCCGCCGATAAATGATTTCATTTTTCCCGTTCCTCTGCTGTGCAGCGGCATGGAAATTATGGCTCCCTCGGGAAAATTCTGAATAGCTATTCCCAGGGAAAGCGCAAGTGCGCCTGTAACTGTTATGTCTGTGCCTCCTGACAAAAGAGCGGCATAGACAACGCCAACTGCCATGCCTTCCGGTATGTTGTGCAGCGTAACGGCAAGCACAAGCTTTGCGGATCTTGATATAGGGCTTTTGATGCCCTCGGGGGTATCGCTGTCCAGATGCAGGTGGGGGATAATATTGTCGAGCAGCAGAAGAAAAAGCACGCCTGCCCAGAAGCCCACCACTGCCGGTATGAATGATAGTTTTCCCATGTAGTCCGCCTGTTCCATTGCAGGAATAAGCAGGCTCCATATGCTTGCCGCCACCATAACGCCGCCCGCAAAACCCGTAAATATCCTTTGTATATTTTCATTCAGTTCTTTCTTCATGAAAAATACACACGCGGCGCCCAGAACCGTGCCTGCGAACGGAAGCAGCAATCCCTGAATTACCTGTATATACATTTTATCACCGTCAATATATAAGTTAGTCAAAGCTAACCTTTTTTTATTTATTATATTTGAATTATCCGCCCCTGTCAATCATCACTGTATCGGGCAGCTGCCCGTCATCACTATTATATGTAGAATATTCACTTGCGCCACAAAAAAACCGCCCCATAAAGAGACGGTTTTTAGTTATATGTTGATATTGTTTAGGATATGTTTTGTGCGTTATACTGCCGCAAATTCCGTGTAAACACCATAGTGGTCGCTTACATAGCCGTTTGAAATATCGTCAAGCACCTGATATTCTACAGCCGCCAGTGTGTCCGAATAGAAGATAAAGTCTATAGGCTCTGGGTTGTTCTGCTCGCCCCATTCCTGATATGTGCCTTTTATCTCGCTTTCGTCAGCCGCTGAAAGAGAATCATTCAGCACCTGTGATATTTCGTTGTGGGCGCTCATTCCTCTTGTTTGGTTGAAGTCACCAGATAAAATAACTGATGCGTCGGGGTATTGAGCTGTCAGTTTCTGCTCTTCGTTCAGAATAACTTTTGCGCCGAAGCCCTGTGCTTCCTCGCTCACATTATCAAGATGTGTATTCATATAAAGATACTGACTGTTTGTTTCGTTGCTTTCAAGCAGTACCCAAGTGCATATTCTGTTGCATCCCGCACCCTCGTAACGGCTTTCCTTGTCAGGCGTTTCTGAAAGCCAGAAGGTGCCTTTGTCAATAAGAGTATATTTGTCCTTGAGCCAGAAAACTGCATTCATTTCTGATGTTTTTTCACTGTCATCTCCGCCGCGGGCAACTCCGTAAGATTCATAATTCGGCATAAGTTCACCCAGCTTTGTCAGCCAGTTTGAATTCATTTCCTGAGTGCCTATAAAATCAGGATTTACCGTATTCATATATGCGGCAAATTTCTTTACGCGCGCCGATGACTGCGTGCCGTCAAGCAGGCTTCCCCACGGGGCAGCGCAGTTAAATGTAACAGCTGCTACACTGTTTTGATCTTTTCTATCAATACTTGTGTAAATCGCTTCTGCTGAGCAGGCAGACAGCGATAATGCCGTAATAATCACCGTTAAAAATACTGCTAAAAACTTTTTCATTTACTTTCTCTTTTTCTTATTTGAAATCTTTACTGCTATAACCGCTATTACTGCACCCGCCACTACAACGCCTATAACGCAGGGTATTGCAATTCTCAAGGCAGGCGGCAGATAGCCGGATACCTGCTGGGGCATATCCTCGGGCAGCTGATAAAGTGTGCTGCCGTCGTTGCTGCCGTAAGCTATTCTTATTACGTTAACACTGTATTTATCTGTGTTTACGGTAACGGTCTCTCCGTTTATTTCAAGCTGTTTTTCCTGCGGCGCAATATAGTAATCAGTATCTATCTCGTTGCACGCTGATTTGTAATCCGCAGAAATATATTGGTTTGATGCGTAGTTTAAATCGCCGAAACCGCTCAGGTTGAGATTTACGGATCTTTCGCTTCCCGTTGAGTTTACAAGCTTTATGTATATTGCCTGTTCTTCTTCGTCAACTGTTACGCTCTGTGCAAGCTCCGTTACGGGTATATCGCCTGTAAAGGATGCATCCACATATTTTGTGCCGATATTGTTAGCATAAAGCATCTGTGTAAAGTATGATGGTGTAAGAACTGTTTTCTGTGAGTCAAACCATATCATATTTACAGACCAGTTTTGCGAATTGACTTTTGCAAAAGTAGGAGCATAGGCGGTCATAGCAACAACATCGCTGTTGCGCTCAAATCCCGTCATATATGCCGCTTCTTCAAGCGCCTCAATCATATTGCTCTTTGTCTGGATAGTTCCGATTCCGTCTGCAGTAGCCGCGTATTCACCTACAAATACTTTGGCGCCGTTTCTGCTGTAGCTGTCATATCTGTCATTTATTTCGTACATATAACTGTTTGAAGTATAGTAATGCTCGTCAACATAGCAGTCGCTGTACTGTGAATTAGCCTTTTCCCATGCCGTATCAAATGCGTCGCCCTCAAGCCAGGTGCCCGCAGTGGTTATTATGGTAATATCGGGGTATGCAGCTTTCACTTCCTTATAAAGCGCATCAAAGTTTCTCCAGTAAACATCGCCCCAGTTTTCATTTCCAAGGCCTATATATTTAAGATTGTAGGGCTCTTCGTGACCGTTAGCGGCTCTTATAGCTCCCCAGTAAGTAGTGGTAGCGTCGCCGTTTGCGTATTCGATAAGGTCAAGTATATCCTGAACGTAGTTTTCCCACTCGGCTGTTCCTGGAGTAAGAGCTATTGTTTCAAGGTATGCGTCAAAGTCCGCTTCGCTTGTGTATCCCAAAGCGTTTACTTCGTTTATGCGGTTTTCAATTCCTTCGTTATCATCTTCAGAGAAGTCGCGCTCATCAATAAGGTATTGCCTGAATTCCTCATCATTCATGGTAAGCTTTTTCAGAGCGTCAACATTTATGTCGTATCCGTTCCTTCCCTGGCAGGTAAGACCAACATTGAGGCACGGTACAGGCTCAGCTCCTAAATCAGCGCAGAGGTTGAAGTATTCGCCGTAGCCCATGGCATTTGAGTTTATATAGTAATCTCCCGCTTCGTCGTTTCGCCAAACATTGTAGCTTTGCTCACGCTCCTCAAGCGGTCCTATGGTAGCTTTCCAATCGAAAAGCCTTTCAAGGGAATCTCCCTCGCAGAAACATCCGCCCGGGAATCTTATGAAAGAAGGATTAAGGTCTTTAAGCGCGTCAACAAGGTCTGCGCGCAGAGTTGTGTATTTCCACTGTTCCTGCCCATACCCGTATGAATCGTGGGGTATCAGCTGAACAAAATCCAGATAAAGTGTGCCGCTGCCGTTAAATTCTATAGTCAGTGCGCCGTCCTCGGTAGCCGCGGATTTAAGCGTGGTTTCAACTTTTCTCCATCCGGCATTGCAGTTTGAAATGTCTATCTGATATGCGGCAGCGGGGTTCTTTTCACCTTCAAGGTATACCTGAACGGTGCCTTCAAAATCCACATTTTTTATGTAGCATGAAAAGTCATATTCCAAGCCTTCCTTAAAGCCCATGTCTGCTGTCTGTTGTGATTTTTCGTTAGGGTCATAGGTTTTGTAATCCCAGTGCTCAACGCATCCAAGGTTGGTAACAAGTCCGCGCCCTGAAACGGAAAGTTCCTCGTAGTGAGTGTTGTTTTCGTTCATGGCTTCCTTGGTTGAAACGGTGTGCTCAATGTTGGTAAAATTCCAATATGCTTCATTGAGCTCTGCGTTTTCCTCAGCAGTGTCGTTGTATTCAAAGCTGTTGTTATAAACAAGGTTGGATACGAGACCTCCGTCTCCGGCTTTGGAAATATCCTCAATAAATACACCGTACAGTGTATCTGAAACTTCATGCGAAATGTTGTCCGCAGAAATATTCAGTTCTGCCGTATCTGCGGCAAAAGCCGGCACAGCCGCCGTAACAGCTATAAGTGCAGCCAGCGACGCGGCGATTATTTTTTTCATATTTTTACCCCCTGCTTTGTTAATAAGCTATAAAATTATGTTACCATATCGGGTTCAATATGTCAAAAAACAGAAATATTACAATTTCAATAAAATAAGTATTGCAAAATTTCCGAAAGTGTGCAATAATATCAAGTGCAAAAATTAAAACGAGGTGTGGCTCAGTTTGGTAGAGCACCACGTTCGGGACGTGGGGGCCGCAAGTTCAAATCTTGTCACCTCGACCAAAAAAACAGGGTATCAAGGGATACCCTGTTTTTTTATCAAGATTTGAACTTGCGGGCGAGTTTCCGAAAATCAGAGAAAACTGATTTTCAGGAGGAACATTCAGCGAATGTTCCGATAAAGAGCGGAAAACTAAAGTCACCTCGACCAAAAAAGCAGGGTATCAAGGGATACCCTGTTTTTTTATCAAGATTTGAACTTGCGGGCGAGTTTCCGAAAATCAGAGAAAACTGATTTTCAGGAGGAACATTCAGCGAATGTTCCGATAAAGAGCGGAAAACTAAAGTCACCTCGACCAAAAAAGCAGGGTATCAAGGGATACCCTGTTTTTTTATCAAGATTTGAACTTGCGGGCGAGT
>UQBX01000006.1 GCA_900539425.1 uncultured Oscillospiraceae bacterium
GCGTAGCCATAGTAGGCTCTGGCCCCAGCGCTCTTACCTGCGCAGGCGACCTTGCCAAAATGGGCTATTCAGTAACCATTTTTGAAGCTCTTCATATCGCTGGCGGCGTTTTAGTTTACGGAATACCCGAGTTCAGACTTCCGAAGGCTATTGTTGCGCGTGAGGTTGAAGGACTCAAAGCAATGGGCGTTGATGTAGAAACCAACGTTGTTATTGGCAGAAGTATTTCGGTAGATGATATTCTTCAGAAATTCGACGCTGTATTTATAGGCTCAGGCGCAGGGCTTCCGCGCTTTATGGGTATTGAGGGTGAAAACCTTAAAGGCGTATATTCCGCTAATGAATTTCTTACAAGAATAAATCTTATGAAGGCTTATAAAGAGGATAGCAGAACTCCTGTTCAGCACGGAAAACGTGTTGCCGTAGTAGGCGGAGGAAATGTTGCAATGGATGCCGCAAGGTGTGCTAAGCGTCTCGGCGCTGAGGAAGTTTATGTTATCTACCGCCGTTCAATGGAAGAACTTCCCGCAAGAGCTGAGGAAGTAGAAAATGCCATCGAAGAGCAGATAGAGTTTAAAACACTTATGAACCCCACACGTATTCTCGGTGATGATGACGGAAATGTTGTTGGCATTGAATGCGTCAATATGGAACTCGGTGAGCCTGACGAATCAGGCAGAAGACGCCCTGTTGAGATAAAGGGCAGTGAACACGTTATGGATGTGGATAGTGTTATTATTGCTATCGGCACATCTCCTAATCCCCTTATTAAGGCAACTACTGTCGGCCTTGATGTTGATAGGCGAGGCTGCATTGTTGCTGATGAAAGCGGCAGAACCTCACGTGAGGGTGTTTTTGCAGGCGGTGATACCGTAACCGGCGCTGCAACGGTAATAAAGGCAATGGGTGCCGGAAAAGCGGCTGCTAAAGCAATTGATGAATATATAAAAAGTAAAAATTAATTAAAAGATTATTATACATTCAAATAGGAAAGAATAAAGGTGCATACGCATTTTTATTCTTTCTTTTTTTATTTTCAGGATAAATTTAAGCAAATATTCTGCCGATTTTTATAATTTTCTCTTATTTTGGATTGCACGTTTTTTTTGCTGATTTCATAAAACGGTCAAAATCAGTCATAAAATACGTTCTTCATTGTGCAAAAAGACATAAAAAATAAGCTTATCTTGTTCAAATGAACGAAAATGAAGATTTGATGTTGACTATTTATGAACGGATTGATAAAATTTAGTTGCAACAGGTTGTTAAACCTCCGGAGGGAATATGCTAAACCAGGAAAGAAAAAATAAGATCCTTGAAATTATTGAGGAAAAGGGAGCTGTAAGCGTTTCTGAGCTTACCGAAATGCTGAATGCTTCTGAATCAACTATAAGGCGGGATTTAATAGAACTTTCAAAAAAGGGCAACATTAATAGAGTGCACGGCGGTGCAACGCTGTCAGACAGGCAGTTTATAGCGCGCGAGGCAGATGTCAGCTCAAAGGAAACGGAAAACATTGAGCAAAAGAAAAAAATCGCCGAATATTGCGCAAAACAGCTTCAGGACGATGATTTCGTTTATATAGACGCAGGCACCACTACCCTTTATATGATAGATTATATTGATCCTGCATGTACAGCAAGCTTCGTAACCAACGGCATAATGCATGCCAAGCGGCTGGCTGATAAAGGGCTTAACGTATACGTTTTAGGCGGTAAGCTTAAAAAAACAACTCAGGCAGTTGTAGGGCTTTTGGCAGCCCGCAGTATTCACGGCTTTAACTTTACCAAAGCTTTTGTGGGTGCCAACGGAGTTTCAGACAGCGGCGGGTTTACCACACCTGATACCGAAGAGGCCTATGTAAAGGCTGCCGCTATGGAAAATGCTTTCGTGTCGTACGTTCTTGCCGATTCCTCAAAATTCGGAAAAATCTCATCTGTTCGCTTTGCATCTATAGATACAGCCTGTATAATTACGGACAGCGAACCTGAAGAGATCTACAGGAGCAAAACAGTAGTAAAAGTTCTTAAATAATATGGGGGCGATAATATGATTTACACCGTAACCTTTAACCCCGCGCTTGATTATGTTATGAAGGTTGAAAAGCTCAGATATGACGATATCAACCGCACATACGGTGAGGAGCTTTATTACGGAGGCAAAGGAATAAATGTTTCCGTAATACTCTCAAGGCTCGGTATGGAAAACACGGCGCTCGGCTTTAAGGCAGGATTTACGGGTGAAAAGCTTGAAGAGCTTTTAAAGGAAGAAGGAATAAATACCGATTTCATTGCCCTTAAAAGCGGAATGACGCGTATTAATGTAAAAATCAAAGCAGAAACAGAGCTTGATATAAATGCCGTCGGCCCGCCGATTGAAAGAGAAGAGGTCGACAAGCTTTTCGAAAAGATCAAAAATCTTAAAAAGGGCGATGTAATAGTGCTTGCCGGCAGTGTCCCGGGCGCACTTCCCGCCGATATCTATGAAAAGATATTGTCGGTAACTTCTCAGTCAGGAGTTGAAGCAGTAGTCGATTCAACGGGAGATCTGCTGCTGAATGTTCTTAAATATCATCCGTTCCTAATCAAGCCGAATAATTTTGAACTCGGAGATTTGTTCGGGGTCAAAATAAAGAATGAAGCCGAAATTGAGAAATACGCAAAGCTGCTTCAGGAAAAAGGCGCAAGGAACGTACTTGTTTCAAGGGGCAAAGAGGGCGCTACCCTTGTAACGGAGGACGGAGACGTCCACACAATAGGAATAATACCAGGTAAGCCGCTGAATTCCGTAGGCTGCGGAGATTCGATGGTTGCGGGCTTCGTTGCCGGGTACCTTAATAAGCGTGATTACGCTTATGCTTTAAAACTGGGCTCAGCCTGCTCAAACGCTACGGCATTCAGCTACGGCCTTGCTGATAAAGCAGGCATAGACGATGCCTTCGGCAGGTTATAATTTATTATTATCTTATTAAACGGAGGGTGAAAATATATGAGAATCATTGATTTGCTAAAGCCCGAAGCTATAACTTTGGGGCTGGACATTTCAACAAAGGATGATGCGATAAACGCCCTTATCGGGCTACACGCAGCAGCCGGAAATCTTAAAGACAAGGACGCTTATAAAGAAGCTATCCTTGCAAGAGAAGCTCAGGGAACAACCGCAATCGGAGACGGAATTGCAGTTCCCCACGCAAAAACAAGCGCAGTAAAAGCACCTGCTCTTGCTGCAATCACGGTACCAAACGGCGTTGATTACGGCGCTCCGGACGGAAAACCGTCAGATCTTTTATTTATGATAGCCGCCACTGAGGACGGCGATGTTCATCTTGAAATTCTTTCACGCCTTATGGTAATGCTTATGGATGCGGATTTTGCCGCAAAACTCAGAGCTGCAAAAACTCCGGCTGAATTTCTTGATATTATCAATAAGCAGGAAGCTGTTAAGTATCCCGACGAGGCTCCGAAAGAGGTAGAAAATAAGCCTGAAGGTTACAGAATTCTTGCTGTTACAGCTTGCCCCACAGGTATTGCTCACACATATATGGCAGCAGAAGCGCTTGAAAAAGCAGGCGAAAAGCTTGGATATACAATCAAGTGCGAAACAGACGGCTCCGGCGGTGTAAAGAACAGACTCACCAAAAAAGAAATAGATGAGTGCGACGGCATTATAGTTGCCGCAGATAAAAATGTTGAAATGGCTCGTTTTGAAGGCAAAAAGGTTCTCAAAACTTCAGTTTCTTCAGGAATAAATAAACCTGACGAACTTATTGAAAAGGTTATTTCAGGCAATGTTCCTGTATATCATCACGAGGGCGATGCAGGCGCTTCGGATGAGTACAGCGAGGAGAAGGAAAGCTTCGGCAGAAAAGTTTACAAGCACCTTATGAACGGCGTATCACACATGCTTCCGTTCGTAGTAGGCGGCGGTGTTCTTATTGCTCTTGGCTTCCTTATTGATACTATCGCAGGCACACCGGCAGGCCCGAACCTTGGTTTCACAAACCCGGTTGCAGCTATTGTATTCTGGATAGGTAAAGCGGCGTTCGCGCTTATGCTTCCCGTTCTTTCAGCTTATATCGCAAGCTCTATCGCAGACCGCCCGGGTTTGCTTCCAGGCTTTATAGGCGGTGTGTTCGCATCAAGCGGTTACACCTTCAGCAGTCTTATTGATAACAAAGGCCTTGTAGGCGATGATACTGCTGTATCAGGTTTCCTCGGCGCTCTTATCGCAGGTTTTGTTGCAGGTCTTATTATGCTCCTGCTCAAAAAGGTATTCTCCTTCCTGCCGAAGAGCATGGACGGTATAAAACCCGTATTCCTTTATCCGCTGTTCGGCACACTTATTATGGGTCTGTTTATGTGCCTTATCAATCCGATCATCGGATTGCTCAACACAGCTCTTTCAAACGGACTTACAGCACTCGGCGAAAGCAGCCGAATCCTTCTTTCAATCGTACTTGCCGCAATGATGGCAATCGATATGGGCGGCCCGTTCAACAAGGCAGCTTATGTATTCGGCACGGCAATGCTTACTGACGCCACAACAGCAAATGACTGGACTATGGCTGCGGTTATGATAGGCGGTATGGTACCCCCGATCGCAATTGCACTTGCCACAACATTCTTTAAGAACAGATGGACTGAAGATGAACTCAAGAGCGGCCCCGTAAACTATGTAATGGGTCTTTGCTTCATCACAGAAGGCGCAATTCCTTACGCAGCGGCTGATCCGCTTCGTGTAATTCCATCTTGTATAGTAGGTTCGGGCGTAGCAGGCGCTGTTTCAGCACTGTTCAACTGCTCACTTCCTGCACCTCACGGCGGAATATTTGTATTCCCTGTTGTAGATAATGTAATTGGTTATGTAGTTGCTCTTGTAGCAGGTTCAATAGTAGGCTGTCTTATGCTTGCGCTTCTTAAAAAGAAAAGAGTTCCGGCAGCAAAATAATTAATAATCGGAGGAATAATTAAATGGTAAGCAAAACAGTTAAAGTTGTAGATAAAATGGGATTTCATATGCGCCCTGCAAATGTTTTTGTAAGCGAGATGTCAAAGTTCAAATCAGATATCACACTTGAAGCGGGCGATAAAGAAATCAACGGCAAAAGCATTATGAATATAATGGCTGCGTGCATTAAATACGGTACGGATGTAACAATAAAGTGCAGCGGCGAAGACGAGGCTGAAATGCTTGAAAAAGCCGCTTCCATGATAGAAAACGGAATGGACTGATATGGGAATTTCTAAAACTTACAGAGGCACGGCGGTTTCCGAGGGCTACGGAATAGGCAATGCTGTGGTTATCAAGGATGAAAAGCTTGATTATTCCGATGTTGCTTTTACCACTCCGGAAAATGAGTGTAAACGTCTTGATGACGCGGTTAGCCGTTACACCGAAGAAACAAAAGCCCTTATTGAGACGCTGAAAAAAGAGGCGGGGGAGAAAAACGCCGAAATACTTGAAGGGCATCTTGTTATGCTTGCGGATCCGTTTATGATAGGTCAGATGAAGGAAAACATCACGTCATCTTCAATGACCGCGGAAAAAGCCGCAGATGAAGTATGCTCTATGTTTTACGCCATGTTTTCGGCAACGGATGACGAGCTTACCAAACAGCGTGCCACAGATGTAAATGATATAAGAAACAGTCTTCTTAAAATACTTCTCGGGATAGAGGAAGTTGATATTGCAGGTGTTCCTGAAGGCTCAGTTTTGATTGCGTCAGATTTTACACCCAGCATGACATCTAAAATAGATCCGGGAAAAGTAGAGGCTATTATCGGCGAAGTGGGGGGAGTAACCTCCCACAGCGCCATCATCGCAAGGGCAATGGGAATACCGTGTATTCTCGGAGTTAAAGATGCTGATAATGTTTTCGCCACAGGGGACAGTCTTATAGTTGACGCTGTAAAAGGTGTGGTTATTGCTTCTCCGTCAGATGAAGAGATAAAGCATTATTCAGAACTTAAAGAGCAGGAAAAGCAGGAAAGGCTTCTGCTCAAGAAATATATCAATAAACCCACCGTAACAAAAAGCGGTGAAGTAAAGGCAGTCTATGCAAATATAGCTAAAGCGGAGGATGTTCACTCAGCTGTTGTTAACGGCGCAGAGGGTATCGGCCTTTTCCGTACGGAGTTCCTTTATATGGATCGTACAGAAGCACCGTCTGAAGATGAGCAGTTTGAGGCTTACAGCACTGTTGCAAAGGCAATGGGCGGTAAGGAAGTTATTATCCGAACTCTTGACGTAGGCGGGGATAAACATATTGAATATCTTCAGATAGAAAAAGAAGATAATCCGTTTATGGGTCTGCGCGCAATCCGCTACTGCCTTAAAAATACTGATATTTTCAAAACTCAGCTCAAGGCGCTGCTTCGTGCCGCGTGCTTCGGAAATATAAAGATCATGCTTCCTATGGTATGTACTGTTGATGAAGTTCTTAGGGCAAAAATGCTTCTGGGCGAGTGCAAAGCGGAGCTTGAAGCCAAAGGCATTCAGTACAAAAAAGATATCAAGCTTGGCGTTATGATTGAAACTCCTGCAGCTGTATTTATTTCAGACGAACTTGCCGCTGTTACTGATTTCTTCAGTATAGGCACAAATGATCTGACAGGTTATACCATGGCTGCAGACAGAGGCAACAGAGAGGTTTCATATCTGTATGATTCAAATAATCTTGCTGTTCTTCGCGCTATAGAGGCTGTTATCAAGAATGCCAAAAAGGCTGGCATACCGGTAGGTATGTGCGGCGAGGCGGCTTCTGATCCGAATATGATCCCCAGGCTTATTGAGTGGGGGCTTGACGAGTTCTCCGTTTCTTCATCAGCTATTCTCAAGACCCGCAAAATCATTTGTGAGCATGAGTAATGCAATATAAATAAAAGCACAGCCTTTCGGCTGTGCTTTTTGCTGTTTATAAAAGATTTAACCGATATACTTTGTTCCTGATTTTAAACAGCTATATACATTTTAAAGCGTTATTTCATTGAATTTATGTATTCAAACGTAAAAATTATTTGTTTTTTTATAAAAAAGAAAAATATTCCTGTTTTTGTATTGCTTTTGTTGAATTTGTTTAATATAATCAAATAGTGTTCTAAAACTTTTAGTGATACTGCATATATAATAAAACTTTGAACTGTTTTATAAAAAAATCAGATAAACACTTATACCGTAAGTGTATAATTCGGATGTTTTTGAAATAAAATAATTTTAAACGAAATTGGCATTTACGGCTTTTGCCGTTTTGTATACAACCCCTGAGAAATGAGGTAATCTTATGAAAGAAAAAACAATCAAACCGTTCGGCATAAAAGATAAGATCGGCTATATGTTCGGTGATTTCGGAAACGATTTTACCTTTTTGTTATCTTCGTCTTTCCTGCTTAAATTTTACACCGATGTTATGGCGGTGGATGCCTATGTTGTTGGTATCGTTATGATGGCGGCAAGAATAGTAGACGCTTTTACAGATGTTGGCATGGGCAGAATATGCGACAGAAGCAAAGGAAACAAACACGGCAAATTTAAACCGTGGATATTAAGAATGTGCGGCCCTGTTGCTATTTTTTCATTTCTTATGTATCAAAGCGCTCTGGCAGATATGCCTTATGCGGCAAAAATTGCTTATCTGTTTGTAACATATATTCTCTGGGGTTCGGTATTTTATACTTCTATTAACATACCTTACGGCTCAATGGCATCTGCAATTTCGTCAGACCCTGGAGACAGACAGTCACTGTCAACATTCAGAACCATGGGCGGCGCTCTTGCTGGAGCTTTTGTAACGGCAGGTATACCGCTTGTAGCATATGATAAGGTAAACGGTAACGACGTTCTCAACGGGCCTCGTTTCACTTTGATTGCGGGTATCTGTTCACTGCTTGCCATTGTATGCTACCTGCTTTGCTTTAATATGTGTACTGAGCGTGTAAAGGTAGTGCCAACACAGGAGCAGTTAAAGAGAAACAGCGTAGGTGTAATGCTTGTTAATGCGTTTAAAAACCGCGCCTTGATTTCACTTATAGTTGCGTCCATTTTAATGCTTATCGCTCAGCTTACTTTACAGCAGATGGCAAACTATGTATTCCCCAACTATTACGGCAATGCAAAGGCACAAACGCTTTCCATGGTAATGATGGGAATTGGTATGTTTGTTGCCGCATTTTCGGCAAAGCCGCTTGCTAAAAAATTCGGTAAGGCGGAGATAGGTGCTGTTTCCAATTTGGCGGCAGGCATAATCTGCGTTATTCTCTATTTCCTGCGTCCGCAAAATGTTTTTGTTTATGCCGCTTTTCAGATGATAAGCTGGATAGGTCTTGGCGTGTTCCAGATAGTGGCGTGGGCGCTTGTTACCGATGTTATCGATTATTCCGAGATAAGAAACGGTATAAGAGAAGACGGCGCTGTGTACGGCCTTTATTCCTTTGCCCGCAAATTGGGTCAGGCGGCAACATCCGGCCTTGTAGGCGCTTTGCTTTCGCTGATAGGATATTCAAAAGAAACGGGATTTGACACTCAGGTAAAAGAGGGCATATTTGATATTGCAACACTTGTTCCCGCAGCAGGATTTATTCTGCTTGCCATAGTTCTTTGGTTCTGGTATCCGCTTCATAAAAAGCAGGTTGATGAGGATGTTAAAATACTAAGCGAAAAACATTCAAATACAACTCTCGAGCAGGAGCAATAATTAAATATTGATATAAAAGAAACGCCGCAGAAAAATCTGCGGCGTTTTTATGTATGCTTTTTTAGATTGCAAATTCAATGGTCTTTGTTTCGCCTGCGGCAAATTCAACACTCTGTGTTTCATCTGAAAGTCCGCAAGAAATTTCAATCGTCTGAGCTATATCTGAAGTTACCGTTACGCTTGCTGTACCTGCACCGGTATCCCATGTAAGGTCATCTATAAGGGCTCTTGTTCTTGCTCTGAGGCCTGTTATCTGTCCTGCGTCAAAGCCGCTTGTAGGCAGGCAGGGCAGTATCTCTATCTTTCCGGTATTTGAATAAACAAGGCTTTCACTGATTATTCCGAGATAGCCTATCGCATAGTCTGTGCAGTAGCAGCTGCCTCTGTCAAAATCGTGATTTGTCATCAGTGAGTTGTAATATATCTTGCTGTTCATCAGAGTGGTAAGAGCATCGCTTAAAGCATCTCTGTCCTTGAGCCTTGTGGCAATAAGACTTCTGTGCACAAGTGCGTGGCTTGCTTCGTTTTCTGATTCTCTGTTTTCCACTGCCTGAATGCAAGCATTTTTCAGTTCTTCGTTGTCCTGAGTTTCCATCATCGGCCACGCACAGTAAAGGTGGCTTAGATGTCTGTGCTCGTTGTTTTCCTGGAACTGATTGCACGCCCATTCTTTGAGTGCGCCTGTTTCGTCATACAGATACGGAGGCAGCTTTTCTTTCATCTGCTCCCATTTAGATGTGTCAGCATTCGGGTCTATGCTCTTCATAATGTCAATAAGCATCTGCAGGTTGCTGTTGCACGCCGAAATGTCTATAGCGCAGTTTGCGGTTGAAGGGCTTTGATAATTTGTTGGATTATTTTCGGGTGAATAGCTCGGCAGGATGCAATAATATTCATCATCAGCAAGCTGTGTTTTGCCGCTTTCATAATGGATGTCACCGTTTGAATCAGTGTAGTAATCGGGGGTGAGCATCTGATCCCAGTAGTTTGCGGCTTTTGTGAGAAGAGGTAAAAGAATCTCTGTTCTGAGGTCAAGATATCCGCGGTCTCTGATAGCCTGAATATCGCTGTCCGTAAGGTCATCCTCAGTAACCGAAAGTACACTCTTTAGAGCATCAAGATCAAATTCATCGCTCAGAGGTATCTGCATATCGCCGTAGCACTGAAGTGCCTCATAAAGCGGATAAAGCATCCAAGAAGTACCTGCGTTCCAGTATCTGAAAGGATATGTATAGGCAGTCTCGGTGATAACAGCCTTGTCGCCGTCGGTATTTACCGGTGCCTGAATTGCGTCTGTGTATCCGTGGGTGGCAAGTGCGTTTTCTTCCCAGTCAGGCATCTGTCTTAACAGGAAATACACATATCCAATGGGTGCTGAGCTGATGTTGCCCGTGTTCATAGAGGATATCTGGAGATTTACATTTGCGTCCATAGTGTATTTGCTGCCCCAGCCGGTGTTCCATTCACCTGTCCACATACCGTAAAGCCTGCTCGTTGAATATCCTGCGCAGCAGAGATATGCGTATCTGCCTGAGTAAAACGCTCTCTGGGCAAGCGAGCTGTTTATTTCATCGCCGCCCATTGCTTCCTTGAGCAGAGCTTCGTTTGATAAGTTGCTTGTGCCGCCGTCAAGTGAAAATGTAACAGCGTCATACTGCGGCTGGAAGATAGCCGTATGCTGGCTGAGTGCCTCGTCATAGCTGAATGTGCCGTTTTGGCTGTACTTCTCAGCAACCGACGCGCATTTTTGTGAAAGTTCGTCAAGCAGTTCATAATCCTGCTTTCCGGCAAATTCGGAAAGTGTTCCCATATCGTATGTACGGTCTGAAACTGTAATAAGATATACATTATCGGCGTCAGTAATCTGTATCTGCGGGTTCGATTCTCCAACGTACTGATCGTCTTTAACTTTTTTGCCTTCAACTGTTTCTTTTGATCCGCCTTCGGCAACTACATAAGTGAGAGTGGCATAACCGCCGTTTTTAAGTTCACTGTTTTCGTAGTCGGGATAGTGACCGATAAACGCAATGTATTCACAGCCGTCAGAAACTATCTTCTTATACTGCATATCCTTTTCGTTTCCTTTTTCGTAATTAGCAATTACGGAAATATCGTCAAACGAAAGGGTAAGGTTTACTTTTGAGCCTGTGTCGGATTGAGTTATCTTTGTAATAGTAACATCGTCCGCTTTTGATGTGAAAGTGGCTCTTTCCCATGTGCCGTTTTTGTCAGTATACTTAACACCTGCTTCGGCAGTCTCGTAATTTGTGTAGCGCACATAGTCGCTGTCATTCTTTTTATCCTGTTTTATCCGCAGTTCGCCGCCGGGATGGTAGTAATAAACATCGTCATAGCTTGAATCATCAACAATATCTTCACCCTTAACAATACTTTGCTTAACATATTCAAGCTCGTCTGATGTGTCGGGGCATGTGCGCTGATTCTGATTTGGCATGATGAAATGAATGTTCTGGAAAATCAGAGTGTCGCTGTAGGGGGAACCGCTTGTTATCACTCCCTGCCTGCCGTTGCCGCTCACCATTCCCTGGCGCCAGCTTTCCGTGCTGTTTTTCCTTTTTTCGGAAAGCTCCTTGTAAGTTGTGCAGTATGAAATTTTGTTTTCTGCATCAAAAATTTCGCTTACATCGGCGGTCTGCGGTGTGCACGCCGCAAAAGACGCCGCTATTATGCCCGCCAGGGACAGGCATAATACTTTCTTTATTTTTTTAATTTTCATATAAATCACCAAGCAAATTATATCATATACTGCCACGGTAAAAGCGACATCTTTATTGATTGTTTGTCGTGTTTATGTTATCTTTATATTATTAAGGCGGTGATTTTGTGCTTGATTTTGAGTGGAGCGGTGTGCGTTTTACGCTTGTTAAATGCTCAGGAGGCGTGCTTTATGATTGTATTCCGATGCACTGCCATTCCGAAAACAGTTACGAACTTCATTTCATTCTGGGCGGAGAGGGTACACTGTTTACTGATTTCGGCGAATATAAAATGCGCCAGGGCAATTTCTTTGTTACCGGCCCGGGTGTCAAACATTCCCAGGTCGGAGATAAGAACAATCCTTTAAGTGATATTTATATCTATATTCAAACAAGGAATTTACAAAAACAAAACAGCTTTGCAAAGATGTTTCTTGAAACACATTTTTTCTACCATCAGCAGTTTGAAACGGAATGTGCTTCTCAGATACTCAGCGAAATAAAAGAGAAAAAACCCGGATGGGAAAGCGCTGCGGCGGGTCTGATGATAAATCTGCTCACTCGGATAACCCGCCTTTACGCACCTGCTGATTATTCCGCCCCTGAAAAAGACGAAAATCTAAATGATATGCGTTTTCTTATAATTGAAAATATGTTTCTCTATAATAAAGATTTTACCCTCAAGGATCTTTCACGAAAACTCGGAGTTTGTGAGCGGCAGACTCAGCGGCTTTTAAAAAAATATTACGGCAAAACATTCAGAGAAAAAGTTAAGGAAAGTTCACAGTAAAAAACGGTGCGTATGTTTTGAATACGCACCGTTTTTCTTTTAAAATTTCATTATCTGCAGTAAGAATATCCACGCAAGCCCATAATAAGATGTGGCTGCAACAAGGTCATTTATCGTTGTAATCAGGGGACCTGAAGCAACTGCGGGGTCTATTTTAAGCTTTTTGAATATCATTGGTATTGCAGTGCCGGAAACGCTTGATAAAACCATGGATATCAGCATAGCCGCACCTATGCAGGCTGAAACGGCAAAGGCAAATGTCAGATCGTGCTGTTTGAAAAGGTATATATAAATTCCTATAAATATAAATGAGGCAACAGCAAGCAGTATTCCGTTAGTGAAACCTGTTTTCGTTTCTTTTGCAATAAGCCCTAATTTTTCGCTTAATTTAAGATTGTCATTTGTAAGTACCCTGATAGTAACGGCAAGGGACTGGGTGCCCACATTTCCCGCCATATCAAGAACAAGGGACTGAAAGCATACAAGCACCGTAAGCTGGGCAACTATGTTTTCAAAAAGACCCACAACACTTGATACTATCATTCCGAGCCCCAGCAGGATTATCAGCCACGGAAGTCTTTTGCGCACGCTTTTCTTTATTGGTTCCTTTATGTCCTCTTCAGATGAAAGACCTGCAAGTTTTGCGTAATCCTCTCCTAAAGCTTCATCAACCATTTCAACAATGTTCTGCGAAGTTATAACTCCGATAAGTCTGTTGCGGCTGTCAAGTACCGGTATTGAATCCTCGGAGTAGTCTTTTATTCTTTCAACACAGTCATCAATCTGTTCGTCCGCATATACGTACGGGTAAGAAGTCAGGATTATATCGTCAAGGTCGGCATCCTGCCTTGCAATGATAAGATCTTTAAGGTCTATAGCTCCGTAAAACTCGTTGTTTTTATCCACTGTATAAATGGTGGAAACATTATCATTTTCCGCCGCCTGTTCAACAAGTTCGCGCATAGCATCTTTTATGCTTATGCCTTCCTGTATCCTGATGAAGTTTGTTGTCATCCTGCTGCCGATCTCGTCTTCATCAAAGGACGCAACAAGCAGTACGGATTTTTTGCTTTCATCATCCATCAGGTCAATAAGCGTTTTTCTTTCCGCTTTGCCCAGCTGTTTCAGATATTCGGCTGCTGAGTCCGCTTCAGTTTCACTCAGAACTTCTGCCTGCTTTTTTATTCCCAGTTCTTTAAAGTAAACGCCGTAATCGTCCGCGTATTCCAAAATATCGGAAATTGTTTCGGGGTCAAGAATGTTGTAAATCTTCATTCTTTCGTCCTTGCTCAACAATTCCAAAACAGCGGCAATATCGTTTTCGTGGTAATCAAGCAGCTTTTCCTTGAGCGCTTTAGGCGGAAGGTTGCTTCTTATTATGCTTATAAGTTCCTGCTGGTAATCGGGATGCTGTTTTATCTCGTTTCTGTTGTTTCTGTTTTCCACATTGCAAAACTCCCTTCGGTAAATTTTTCGCGTTTAAGGGATTTTTTTGCTCAAAAAAGGCATAAAAAATCCACTGCCACCTTTTCAGGACGCAAAATTTTCTGAACGCGCTTTTACTCGGTAGGGCAGTGGTAAACAATACTGCATTTCAATATATGCCTTATATTAAAATGAAAAACACGGGCGGCCGAAATAAGCCGCGAATTTGTTATAAGTATTGCCTGCCGCGCCCCTACTTCGTGAACTGCCGTCCATATTCTCACCTCTTTTTTTCAAATTTCGCAATTAATATATCACACAAAAATTTATATGTCAATGTTAAATCAACAGGTGATTTTTATTTTTATAAGCTAAGCCGTGTGTTGCAAACATATGCCTGCGTATGTTAAAATAAACAGTAGCAATTTATAAGGAGTATGTTATGGGCTCATTTCTTCCCGTAAACGCAAAAGAATGTAAAAGCAGGGGATGGGACACGGTAGATTTCGTGTATGTCACAGGCGATGCTTATGTTGACCACCCGTCCTTCGGCGTTTCAATAATTTCCCGAGTGCTTGAAAATGAAGGCTTCAGAGTTGCCATACTCAGTCAGCCTGACTGGCATCGAGATTCTGACTTTACACAGTTCGGCACACCTCGTCTCGGCTTTCTTGTTACGGCGGGCAATATAGATTCTATGGTGGCGCATTATACCGCCGCCAAAAAGATACGCAGCAATGACGCGTATACCCCTGGCGGCAAGGCAGGCAAAAGGCCGGACAGAGCTGTTACTGTCTATTCAAGAATAATTAAGCGACTTTATCCAGATTCTCCCCTTATTATCGGCGGGCTTGAGGCTTCTCTGCGCCGCTTTGCGCATTATGATTACTGGGCAGATAAGATAATGCCGTCCGTGCTTATTGATTCGGGAGCAGATCTGCTTATTTACGGTATGGGAGAAAAACAGATAGCTGAGATAGCTCATCGGCTTGACAGCGGTGAGAGTGTAAACAGCCTAACAGATATTAAAGGTACCTGCTATGCTGTTGATGTGCGTGATACCCCTTACAGGGGCGTTGAGGTGCCTTCTCTTGAAAATTGTATAAATTCAAAAAAGGAATACGCAAAATCAGTGCGTGTTGAGCAGGACGAGCAGGATCATATCCGAGGCAGAGCCGTTCGCCAAAGGCACGGAAAACTAATGCTTGTGCAGAATGAACCTATGCCTCCGCTTGAAACTGAGGAGCTGGACAAGGTGTACGCCCTGCCTTATATGAGAACGTATCATCCTTCATATGAGGCGCTCGGCGGAGTTCCGGGTATTGAGGAAGTGCGCTTTTCAATAACTCATAACCGCGGCTGTTACGGCGGCTGCAATTTCTGCTCAATACAGTTTCATCAAGGTCGTTATGTTACTTCACGCAGTAAGGAGAGCATAATCAGAGAGGCAAAGCTTGTTACCCAGATGCCCGATTTTAAGGGATATATCCACGATATTGGCGGCCCTACGGCTAATTTCCGCCGTCCGTCCTGTGATTTTCAGCTTACCCACGGGCTTTGCAAGGGCAAAAAGTGCCTTGCTCCCAAGCCGTGCCCAAATCTTATAGCAGACCACAGCGAATACCTTGATATACTTCGTTCAGTGCGCAGTCTGCCGAATATAAAAAAAGTGTTTATCAGAAGCGGCATAAGATATGATTATCTGCTGCAGGATAAAGACGATACCTTCTTTAAGGAACTGGTAAAATATCATGTTTCGGGTCAGCTTAAAGTTGCTCCCGAGCATTGCAGTGCTGCCGTGCTTGACAAAATGGGAAAGCCGCATATAGAGGCATATATCGAATTTTCAAAGCGTTATTTCAGCTATACGAATTCTGTGCATAAAGAGCAGTATCTTGTGCCTTATCTTATGTCAAGCCATCCCGGCTCAACTCTTGATGACGCAATTGAACTTGCGTGTTTCTTAAAGAAAAATCATATCCGCCCCGAGCAGGTGCAGGATTTTTATCCCACTCCCGGAACAATATCTACATGTATGTTTTATACAGAGCTTGACCCGTATACTATGGAGCCTGTCTATGTTGCTAAAACACAGCACGAAAAGGCGTTACAGCGCGCTCTTCTTCAGTATTATGATCCTAAAAAACGTGAGCTTTGTGAGGAAGCGCTGAGAAAAGCACACAGGCAGGATCTTATAGGAACAGGCAAGAACTGCCTTATCACGGGATCACAAAATAACAGATATAATCATAATAAACGCCCCGCATACGGTAAAAGTCAGCGAGGAAAATATAAAAAGTAATTATGTTATAAAAATAACAGCACCCGAATTTAAAAGCCCGGGTGCTGTTTTCTTATTATCTGTATATAGTTTTCTGTTATGATTACCAAGCGTTAAAGTATCTGTGAAGCGCGTTTTCAATTCCGCAGGCTACACTGTTCGGATCGTCCATAGTTTTGTCGCATCCAACTCTGAATACCATTACTCCTCCGCATCCCGTAAACAGTGCATAGGCAGTTTTGTCACCCGCAAGGGCAGGGGAGCAGAAAGTACCTTCGTATACCTGGTCTGCATCGTGAACATTATAATATTTGTTTTCCCAGTAATTTGCTTCGTCAAGGTCGCGCCAGGTTGCCCAGTAGGGAGATGAGTTAACAGGTCTGCCGTATGCGGCTATTCCGATAATAATCTTTTTGATGTCGGCGCCGTTTTTAATGAATTCCGCAAGACCTTCCTGTGCCTGCTGAAGAGAACTCTGATAGCCGTCCTCATCGTTTCCGTCATATGCCATAAACTGAATCTGATCAATTCTGTCCATTGTTTCTTGGCTCAAACCAAGGCTGCTGGCTGAAAGCGCGGCGGAAAGTATTGCGTCGGGGTCAACTTTTTTCAGTCCGTCGTCAAGTCTTGCAATGAAGTTGTCAAAGCATTTCCAGTCATCGGCTGTCTGCGGGTACTCCCAATCTATGTCAACTCCGTCAAAGCCGTATTTTGCGGTAAATTCAATAATTTTATCAGCTATTGATTCCCAATTTCTGCCCATGTATGCGTTTACACCGTTGTGTTCGTCACCCCATGTGCCGTCGGCAAGAGCCGTAATGATAAGCTTTACTTCGTGATCTTTATTTGAACGGCGTGAAATGATTTCTTTCAGTGCTTCTATCTCTCGTGCAAATTGTTCTTCGCCGCCTTCGCCGAAGCTCATGTTTCCGTTTTCATCCCAGCTTACAGCGCCGAAAACTATAATAGTACTGTAAACATCATAAAAGCGTGCGTAGTTTGCAACATATTCGTCGCCGCGTGCCAATATTTCAGTCGGCACGTCGCCGTCAAGCCTCTGATATGCCGTAACTTCAAAATTGCCCTTGTCTCTTTTCGGTTCATTATACAGTTTAATAGATTTTATTTTTGCGGGGGTATCAGCGCTTCTGAACTTATCAATTGAAAGTCTGATATGATCTGTAGTAACAGCATCAAAACTGCAAAGACGCTGGGATTGTATTTTTTCACTCTGGTATACAGTTACCCATTCATCGTTTATAAGCGCCTGAAGTCTGAAATACTGTACCTCGTTGCCTGATTCTTCAATTATTGCGGTGTTGAATGTCTTTTCGCCGTCAAGCTCAATTTCAGTATAGCAGTTGTTTATATCAGGATAACCCTCTTCGGGAGTACGGTCAGGATCTTGTGCCGTCCAGCAATTACCGCTTTCTGAAAGCAGGTTAACTGCGTCTGCTTTTTCTCCTCTTTTAAGACTTTCGTACACTATTTTAGCTCCCTCCATAAGATTATCTGATTTAAGATTTATCTGAGGCGCACCGGAAATCGTATTATCAGCTGCAATATTTGAAAATACGGAAGGGCTTAAAATGAGCGCGGCTATAAGCACACAGGCTATGGCTGTTTTTATTGCTTTTTTGCTGTTTGGGGCAACTGTCAGCGCAAGCGCAGCTGCAATTGCCGCTCCCAGATAACCTATGTTCGGAAGCAGGCTGTCAAATCCGTTTGCAAATCCGCTTGATGTAATACCCTTGTCAATCCCGAAAAGCAATGCAAATGTGTAAATAAACGCAATGATGCTGATTATTGCAAAAATGATATGTACTGCTTTAAAGATTTTTGTACCTTTGCTTTGTGGATTTTTTAATTTAAAGGTGTTTAAAAGTATTGAAATCAGCGAAACAGCTCCGGAGATACCAATGATGCAAAACATCAGGGTAATAAACCCGTCTCCGAGAGGGTAGATTTCAGCCATCCAGCCGTATGCCCAGCTGCTGCTGTAAAAAAATGTAAACGCTGCGGCTGAAAGAGCAAAAAATACTAATGATCCTGTTCGCGAATTTACTGCGTCTGCAATTTTTTTTATTAACTTCATAGTAACCCCTCATTTTATGAATTTTGATATACCTTGTTTAATTTTAACATATTAATTTTTGTCCCGCAATTCAAAAATCGGAAAATTTAATTCAATTAACGGTAATTGTAAAATAAATTAATTGTAAAATAAATTCCGCCGAATTATTCTCTTTAAAATCATGCCGTTATTTGATATAATTATATCAAGAGAAAACCTGAGGGAGGAATTTATATGAAAAAACTTGGCTTCGGTCTTATGCGTCTGCCGAAAAAAGGGCCGTTTACGGATATTGAACAGGTAAAAGATATGGTTGATATGTTCCTTGACGCAGGATTTACTTATTTTGATACCGCCCATACTTATCTTGGGTCTGAAGCGGCGGCAAAAAAGGCGCTCGTTTCAAGGCATCCGCGTGAATCATATACTCTTGCAACAAAGCTGAATGTAAATGTTGCGCCCACAAAGAAAGCGGCTGAAAAGCAGCTTGAAACAAGCCTTGCAAGAACAGGAGCAGGGTATTTTGACTATTATCTGCTTCATGCCATTATGGATGATAATTATGATAAGTATGTAAAGTTTGGGCTTTGGGATTTTGCCGCTTCTCAAAAGCAGAAAGGTATACTCAAAAATATCGGATTTTCTTTTCATTCCGGTCCCGACCTGCTTGATAGGATACTGAATGAACACCCTGAGGTGGATTTCGTTCAACTCCAGATAAATTATGCTGACTGGGAAAATCCGTCTGTGCTGTCCCGCGCTAATTATGAGGTAGCAAGAAAGCACTCAAAGGATATTATTGTTATGGAGCCTGTTAAGGGCGGCAGTCTTGCCAATCCTCAGCCTGAAGTTCAAAAACTATTTAAAGAATGTAATCCGGATATGTCCTGTGCTTCTTGGGGAATAAGATTTGCGGCGTCGCTTCCTGGAGTTTTGACTGTTCTTTCGGGTATGTCAAATACTCAGCAGATGCAGGATAATCTGTCTTATATGAAAGATTTTAAACCGCTTGACAAGAAAGAGCAAAATGTAATTCAGCAGGTACAGCAGATACTCGGAAATTCAGCGGCAATAGCCTGCACGGCATGCAGTTACTGCACTGCGGGCTGTCCGGAGAATATTCCCATTCCCGATATTTTTGCTTCTGCAAATAAGCACCTTTCAAACGGGCAGACCGAGGAAGCAAAGAAAAGCTATGCTGAGGCAGTAAGCAACAGAGGAAAAGCTTCTGACTGTATTGAGTGTAAGCAGTGTGAGCGCGTGTGCCCTCAGCATCTTAAAATCACAGAGCATCTTAAACAGTGCGCCGAACTTCTTGAAAAGTAAATCAGAAAAACAAAAGCATCGGATATTTCCGATGCTTATTTTTTAGGCTCAAAAGCTATCTGCAATGATATTTCTGATCTCTTCTTCAGCCTGCTGTACCTCAAAGAGAAATTCCCTTGAGGACACACGCAGTGCTCCGTTGCCGAGTATTATCAGCTGTTCAAGTGCATCCGATGTAACAACACGCACTTTGTTTTCCTTTGCCAATTTGTATGAAGCTTTTTCTATATACATATCAGCGGTTTCCGCCTCTTTTGTATATACGATAGTTATGTTGTTAGCTTTCTCAACCTCTCCTACGCTGCCTTTCACCTTGTAAGCGTCAAACACAAGGATAACTTCGCATTTTTTATATCCCTGATAATTGCACAGAATGTTTATAAGCGCGGTTCTGGCACCGTCAATGTTGTCCGCGGCTGTCTCCTTTAGCTTGTCCCACGAAAAAATCACATTATATCCGTCAACAAGCAGGTATTCCGTGCCCGAGTATTTGGGAGCACTTTTTGACTTATACTTCTTGTTTTCAGATTTTTCAGTGAATGTAAAATGATTTCTGTCAGGATTATGAGAACGGTTCTTTATAGGCCCGTAAGTCTGCTCAAATATCTGCATAAGCTCTTTGTCAAGAGCAAATAAATTGTCGCTGTTTTTTAATTTTGCAAAACTTCTTGCAGAGCTTTCGGCGTAATCTTTTTTCGGTGTTGAAAGCGCGCTGGGCAGGTGCATATGGCTTTTTACTTCGTCCCATTTCACAACGTATCCTGCCCCGTGGGAGCAAAATACGGAATCACACGGATTATCCGTGTCGGCGTCGCAGTCATATCCTATGCTCTCAATTACTTCAGCGGCATTGTGGCATGGCTCATATCCTTTAAGAGAGCAGTTAAGCCTACCTTTGCCGTGAGTGTACTGCACAACCTCCTTTGCGTAATCATACATAGTCGATACGGGAGCCGTTCCGTTTATCACGGCAAAATCGCCCATGGTTTCGGGAGCGTCAAAACTGCCGCTCATTCGCTGAATATCCGATATAGCCCTGCCCACATTTTCGTTTGGTACTTCCAGCGAAAACTCGTAAACAGGCTCCAGCAGCAGGCAGTTCGTACTGCGAAGCCCCTGCCGCACAGCTCTGTAAGTAGCCTGCCTGAAATCGCCGCCTTCAGTATGCTTAGGGTGTGCTCTGCCTGAAACAAGTGTTATTTCCATATCAGTAATGGGAGATCCTGTAAGCACTCCTATATGCGTTTTTTCATAAAGGTGTGTAAGTATCAGCCTCTGCCAGTTTTTATCAAGTATATCCTCTTTGCATTTCGTTTTGAAAACAAGTCCGCTGTCCCTTTCGGCAGGCTTGAGCAGCAGGTGTACTTCGGCATAATGCCTCAGCGGCTCAAAATGCCCTATGCCCTCAACAGTGTCTGCTATAGTTTCTTTGTATATAATGCTTCCCTTTGAAAACGTAGCATTGATGCCGAATCTTTCGGCAATTATAGTTTGCAGAATTTCAAGCTGTACATCACCCATGAGCTGAACGTGTATCTCACCAAGGCGTTCGTTCCAAACTACCCTCAGCTGCGGGTCTTCGCTCTCAAGTATCTTCATCTTTTCGAGCGCCGTGTGTGCGTCAGTGCCGTCGGGCAGTTGTAATTTGTAGGTAAGCACAGGCTCAAGCACAGGAAGCCCCGTGCTTTTTTCCGCACCAAGACCGTCCCCTGGCAAAGTGAATGTTATGCCTGTAACTGCGCAAACTGAGCCGGCATTAACTTCGTCAGCAGTTGTGAATTTATCACCTGAATATATTCTTATCTGATTTACTTTTTCGGAATTTTTGTTTTTGTCTGATTTTAGAATCTCCTTGACTTTCAGATTGCCGCCCGTAACCTTCAGGAATGTGAGGCGCTGACCCTTGTCCTCAGAAATTTTGTAAACTTTCCCTGAAAAATCAGAGCCGTAATGAGGCATCTCAGTGTACTTATCCAAGCATTCAAGAAATTCGCTTACGCCTGTCAGCTTCAGTGCGGAGCCAAACATACAGGGGAATATTTTTCTGCTCTTTATGCATTCGTTAATATCAGCGCTCTGAATAACGCCGCTTTCGTAATAATCATTCAGCAGCTTTTCATCGCACAAAGCAATATTTTCAAAAAACTGTTCGTCGTTTTCACAGCCGAAATCAATACATCCGTCGCTGAATTTCATTTTAAGTTCGCTTAAAACTCGTTCTTTGTCTGCGCCGTCAATATCCATTTTGTTAACGAAAATAAAGCAAGGCACATTGTATTTGGAAAGCAGTTTCCACAGCGTCTGCGTGTGGCTCTGAATACCGTCCGTAGCGCTTATAACAAGCACGGCATAGTCAAGCACCTGAAGCGTTCTTTCCGTTTCGGCAGAAAAATCCACATGCCCCGGCGTGTCAAGCAGGGTGAATTGTGTGTCATTGTATTTCAGTACCGCCTGTTTTGAAAAGATAGTTATACCTCTGTCACGCTCAAGGGAAAAAGTATCTAAAAATGAATCCCTGTGATCAACCCTGCCGAGTTTTTTTATGTTGCCTGACTGATACAACAGCGCCTCAGAAAGCGTTGTTTTTCCTGAGTCAACATGAGCCAGAATACCGATAACAATTTTCTTCATCTTTTCACCGTGCCAAGTATTGATTTAATAAAATGTATTATATCACACAGAGCCTTTGTTGTAAAACAATATAAAATTATCGGCCCCGTATTGCACGAAGCCGATAAGTCGGTATATAGTATAAAAACTACTCTGCCGCTTCAAAGGTTATTCGGACATTTGATTTTCCCACTGCGTTTTCAAGACCTTTTGTGTCGGTAATTCTGCCCAGCGGTGTGTAGCTGTAAGAGGTACTGAAATCTTTATAAAACAGCACAATGCAGTCGTTTGAGTAAAGCATCAGGTCGCCTGCGTGTATCATATTAGGCCTTGATGCGTCTGTCGGCAGCGTTTCGGAAAGATAGTAATATTTTTCATTTGAGTGAAGGTCGCTTGCGTCAACAGTCATCGGCAGCATTGACGCAAATTCTTTTGCCGCATCATTGTCATATAATTCAGCGGTAAAGTTTTCTCCGTTTATCGTGATTTTTATGGTGTTCATATCATTTTCCTCCGTATTCGTTTCGGTCGGTTCACTGGCAGATGCCTGCGAGTTTTGCGCACTGCTTTGCGTTTGCCGCTGAGTTTCGTTTAATTCATCTGCCGAATTTGTGCAGCCTGTTATTGAAAAAACAGTCATAACGGCGGCAAAACACAGCAGGGCTGTTTTAAATAATATCTTTTTCATACTGCACACCTTATTTCACAGCATTTCTGATGAATTTCTCAATTTCCTCAAAGGGTATAATATCTGTTTTGTCATAAAGATCTGTATGCACTGCGTTCGGAATTATCAAAAGTTTTTTGTTCTCTTTGTACGGGTTGCCGTTAATCATATCATTATATGCGTCTTTTGAAAAATAGCACGAATGTGCTTTTTCTCCGTGTATTATAAGTACGGCGCTTCTGATTTCGTTGCTGTAACGCAGAATGGGTTGATTCATAAATGATATACAGCCTGTAACGTTCCAGCCGCCGTTTGAGTTGAGCGAGCGTTTGTGGTAGCCGCGCTCGGTTTTGTAGTAATCATAGTAGTCTTCAACAAAAAACGGAGCGTCATCGGGAACTACATTGGCAACCCCGCCGGCAAGGGCGTAAGTGCCGTTTTTGAAGTCTTTCGTTCTCTGTGCATTGAGTGCGGCTTTCTTTTTGTAGCGCTCCTCCTCGCTGTCCTCAGCGTCAAAATATCCCTTAGCGTTCACACGTGTCATATCGTACATGGTTGAAGCAACCGTGGCTTTTATTCTTGTGTCAATTGCAGCAGCATTGAGCGCCATTCCGCCCCAGCCGCAGATGCCTATAATGGCTATTTTTTCGGGGTCAACATTTTCCTGAACGCTGAGAAAATCAACCGCAGCCTGAAAATCTTCCGTATTTATGTCAGGCGAAGCCATATATCTCGGCTCTCCGCCGCTTTCACCCGTGAAAGACGGGTCAAAGGCTATTGTCAGAAATCCTCTTTCCGCCATTGTCTGCGCGTACAGACCCGATGCCTGTTCCTTAACCGCTCCGAACGGCCCGCTTACAGCTATTGCGGGCAGTTTGCCGCCTGCGGTTTTAGGAGTATACATATCCGCCGCAAGTGTTATTCCGTAACGGTTGCAAAATGTTACTTTCTTGTGGTCAACTTTATCGCTTTTTGGGAAAGTTTTATCCCATTCCTGTGTGAGTTTAAGTTCTTCTTTCATTGCTGTTTCTCCTTTGCTTTTTTATCTTCCTGCTTCATTGTGTATATCATGTGGTCAAGGCAGTCTATCTTGTACTGACTTTCATGCAGTTTTTCAAGCAGACGTATTTTATGCTCTTTGAGCATTCGGTACTGACCGACACGGTCGTTCTCTTTCTCATATTCAAAAAATTTTTCTGCCTGCAGTTCGTTCAAGCCCGCATCTGCCAAATTGCGCTTTATTTTGAAAATGCGGCTGTCAGCAACAGTGTTCATTTCTATCTGCCCCCGTTTCAATTCTATTTTAGCTCTCTTAACGGCTAATAGCAAATACCTTGTTTCTATTGAGTGTTATGCTTTACACACATATCATTGTGATATATAATATAGAGGAAAGGGGAATTAAAATGGAAATCCGTGTGCTTCGTTATTTTCTTGCCGTTGCCAGAGAGGGCAGTATTACCGCGGCGGCAAATTACCTTCATCTTACTCAGCCCACACTTTCAAGGCAGATACACGACCTTGAGGACGAACTCGGTCATCAGCTTCTGATACGCGGCAGTCACCGTGTCAGTCTGACACAGCAGGGCGTGCTTTTCAGAAAGCGTGCAGAGGAGATAATAGCAATGGTTGATAAAACGGAAGAAGAGTTTTCAGCCATGGAAAATTCCGTAAGCGGAGACATCTATATCGGCGGCGGCGAAACGCAGGCGATGCGTCCCATAGCAGGAATCATGAGAGAAATAATGAGACTTTATCCGGGTATCCGTTTTCACCTGCACAGCGGAAATGCCCAGGATGTTACTGAGCGTGTAGATAAAGGTCTGCTCGATTTCGGCATACTTATTCAGCCTGCCGATATTTCAAAATACGATTTTATCAATCTTCCCTTTAAAGATGTGTGGGGAGTGCTCATGCGCAAAGACTGCAGTCTTGCCGATAAAGAATCAGTTGAAAAGAATGATCTTCTCGAACTTCCGCTTATATGTTCAAGTCAGGCTATTTCGCCTAATTACAGTGAAAACAGCTTTGCAGACTGGTTTCAGGGAGATTTCAAAAAACTAAATATAGTTTCAACATACAATCTTGTGTATAATGCCGCCATAATGGTGGATGAGGGTATAGGTTATGCGCTCACTCTTGATAAACTTGCAGATACTTCGCAAAGCAGCAATCTTTGCTTTCGCCCGCTGAAACCGAGCCTTGAATCCGGGCTTAATGTGATATGGAAAAAATATCAGATCTTTTCGCCCGCCGCACAGATCTTTCTTGAAAGACTGCAGGAAAATTTCGGAAAATTAAATGAGGAGTAATTTTACTTAATGATTAAACTTAAAATAGAAGATAAGCTTGTTACCGTTGCTACCTGCGGTGAGGCCGATGTGCCCGTTGTGTATTTTAATGCGTTTGAAAATGAGGGCAGGCTGGTCGCCAGACTGCTGCGTAATAACGGCAATGCGCATTTTAATTTTGTGTGCGTTAATAAACTTAACTGGAATCACGATATGACACCGTGGAGCGCACCTCCCGTCAAAAAGAACTCAGATCCGTTTACGGGCGGCGCAGACGATTATCTGAATCTGCTAACGCAAAAGATAATACCCGCAGCTGAAAATAATATGAACGGAATAAGCCGCAGATATATAGCGGGTTATTCGCTTGGGGGTCTGTTTGCTCTTTATTCCCTGTATAAAACAGATGCCTTTTCGGGTGCCGCAAGTGTTTCGGGTTCACTGTGGTTTGAAGGCTTTAAGGATTTTGTATTTGAAAATAAAATTAAAACTAAACCTGAGCGTGTGTATTTTTCAGTAGGAAATAAGGAGAGTAAAACTCTTAATACATATATGAAAACCGTTGAAAACAATACCCGTGAGATTGAAAGCTTTTACCGCTCTCAGGGAATTGAAACGATTTTTGAACTTAATTCAGGCAATCATTTTCAGAATATCGCAGGCAGGATAGCCGCAGGTCTCAACTGGCTTACTCGGCCGTGAACAGTTTGCAAAACAGAATTGTTTGAAAATAACACTATTTTCTTGAAAGTGTTCGCATAAACGAATATAATAAAACTGTACGGTTAAGCGAACAGAAACAGATTTATAAAATAAAACAGTGTTTGCGTGCTGTGTAAAAAAGCCGTTACGGAGATTTATATGGATTATATAACTGCGCGTGAAGCCGCCGAAAAATGGAATATATCAGAAAGACTGGTCCAGAAATACTGTTCTCAGGGCAGGATAGATGGAACTAAAAAGTTTGGTGCATCGTGGGGGATACCCGCCGATGCCGACAAGCCGTCAGACCCGCGAAAGAAAAACTGCAAAAAGAATATGAAAAGCGAAAAACCTGTATCAAACGGCTGTCTTATGCCGCTTATGAATACAGTGTTTGAGCCGGGGCATTGCCTTGAATATATAGAGAGAATGGAAGATTCCCCTTCTAAAAAGATTGCGCTTGCTGAGTATAGATATTTCAGCGGCAATCCAGAGGAAGCTGTAAAAGAGGCACAGCTTTTTTTGACGGATAACGATATTCAGCTTCGTCTTTCAGCCTGTTTTATATATTCTTATGCAAATCTTTCAATAGGTCAAATAAACCGGGCAAGATATGCGCTCGGTGAGGTCAAAAACGCACTTGCTTCACTTGATGATAATTCGCCCGAATATTTAAAAGCGGCATATGCTTTTATAAACACAGCTGCATCGGTTTTGCTTCATCTTCCTCTGCCTGATGATATACCAAACGCAAAAGATTTTCTTCCTTTGCTTCCTCCCGGGCTCAAGGCATTTGCGCTTTATGTTCAGGCGCATTATACATATCTTCAAAAAGATTATTCTAAAAGCCTCGGCATAGTTGAAACTGCGCTTGCAGTGCAGGGTGAAATTTATATCATTCCGGCAATTTATCTTCATCTTGTTGCGGTAATGGATCTTATGAGCCTGCGTAAGCCTGAGCAGGCAAAAGAACACCTGCTTGCCGCATGGAAAATTGCTCAGCCCGATGACTTGATAGAGGGTTTCGGAGAGCATCACGGATTGCTTGGCGGAATGCTTGAGGCTGTTATAAAACCCGGTTGGCCGGAGGATTTTAAACGCATAATCGCCATTACCTATCGATTTTCAGCAGGGTGGAGAAAGGTGCATAACCCCGTTACAGGGCATGATGTTGCCGATAATCTAACCACCACTGAATTTGCAGCTGCAATGCTTGCAGCAAGGGGATGGACAAATCAGGAAATATGCGCTCATTTGAATGTTTCCCAGAATACCGTTAAGCGGCATCTTTCATCTGCTATGCAAAAGCTTGGAATCAGCCGCCGAAAAGAACTAAAAAAATATATGTTGCTTTAAACAATGCCCGCGGTTTTCCCGCGGGCATTACCCGTTTTTCATACTGTTTCAGGTGATTTCAAATGCTGATTTTTATGGTAAAGTATATATTAAGGAATATATTTATTTTCCGAAAAATAAAGGAGGAAATTTTATGAAGCACAAATTGTTAAAAGGAATGTTAGCAGCATTTATGCCGGTATTGTTAATTATTTGTATGTTCCCTGTAACAGCATTTGCAACAGAACCAACATACATTTATGTTGCCGGTACTGACATTTTAAATGAACCAAACTACACTATGAACTGCGGTAACGGAACTGCAGTTTATTCCCCTGAATCAAACACCTTAACATTGAATAATGCAGAAATTGACAGTACATACGGCGAGGGCGATAATTCAAAGGGCGCTATTATGTTCGATGGTGATTTAAACATTGTTTTATCCGGAGACAATACTATTACATCCACTTCTTGCGGTATTGTTAGCAGAACCGGAGGGGTTCTTAATGTGACAGGTGAAAACTTGCACATTAACAGTGCTTATTATGGAATTATGTTAGGAAGAGGCGGAAATAGTGCGCTTGACGCTGATATTACAATAGATTCCGCTTCAATAGATGTAGAAGTAAATGGCTCCGGAAATTACGCTGGTACCGGAATTCAGGCTGAGGGAACATTGTCTGTAAAAAATCAGTCAAATATTGTAATTAATGCCAGTCATATGGCACTGATTGGAAACGGTAGTATTTCTATTACTGATAGTACGGTAAATGCATATGCTGTTTCGCCGGACGCATACCAGGCTGTTTCATCAGATAATGAAATAATAGTTGATAATTCTGCATTTGACATTAAAACTCTTTCTACTTACGGCTCTTTTGGATTGTGGTCCGGAAATGATTTACAAGGAACAGTTGGAACTATTAACATCATTAACAACAGTAAAGTAACAGTTAAAGATATAATGGGGTGCAGTATGTATTGCTGGGGAAGCATTAAGGTTTCAGACAGTACACTTGAAGCTACATCTACTGGAGATTGGGGCGTTTGGGCAGCTCAAGATATGCTGATTGAGGGCGCATCAAGAGTTATTGCCAATGGATATAGAGGTTCAATCGGAGGAGGCAATTCTTTCATATTGACGCCAAACAACGAAAACTTGATTGATGTATGGACAGGCGACAATGCAGAGAATGCTGTAAAAATTAACGGCTCTCCGATATCTGAATCTACTGATTTTTCAAATACCAAGGCTCTTTATTTTAGGAGTGAGGTTCACGCACACGATTACGTGCAGAAAGTAGTTTCCGATAATTATAAAGCAAGCGAAGCTACCTGTACTGAGCCTGAAAAATATTATTATTCCTGCGAGTGCGGAGAAAAGGGTACGGAAACATTTAGTAGCGGAGAAGCACTGGGACACAGCTATAAAGACGGCAAATGTATTGTCTGCGGAGCAGTTGACCCAAACTATGAGCCGCCGACAGAAAATACAACAAATCAAACTGATACAACCACCAAAACTGATACGACTTATAAAAACGATACCCCATCAAAAGATACAAGCACAAAATCGCCCGATACCGGCAATGATAGCCTTGCAGTTTTGTTTGCAATGTTAGCCGCTGCGGGTGCAGGGGCAGTGATCGTTTCACAGTGTCCGAGAAAGAAAAAATACAGCAAATAAAAATATGATTTAAAATAATAATCAATTAAAAACGCCTATACGGTTTAACCGTATAGGCGTTTGCTTTGTTATTATTTCGTTTGCTTTTGTTGCTGCTTATTCCGCTACAGCCCACAGTGTGCGGTTTCCGTCTGAAACTGCGGATAACGTCATAACATTTTTGCCGCCTTTTGTGCCTGTGCAGAATGCACCGTAAAAAGTTTCTCCGTTAATATTCAGCGTGAATGTATATGAATTTTCGTCCAATTTCAGCGGGTATTCGTTTCCGTCAATTGTAATTATTCCGTCCTTTATCTCGGCGGCTGAAACAGGCTCTATTGTGTCGGTAATCTTTGACCAGTCGTCTGTATTTTTTGTATCAGGCGAAAAGAAAATAGCTTCGTATGAGCCGCTGATGTCAGATGTTGTTACGGCTGATGCAGTTTCACCGTTATATGAGAGCGGCAGCATCGTCAGCCAGCCGTTTGCGGTTCTAAGCATCTGATGCACCTGCACATTGTGGAACGCGCCCTCGCCGTCATTGTATCTCTGGTGATATACCTGATAAATTCTGCCGTCATCATCAACAAGGCAGGAGGAGTGACCGGGAGAAAGCACTGCCTCATCGTCTGTTGAAAACTGATAGTTGCCAATGATTTTTGTGCCCGTGCTTACCATATCAGTGGCATAACTGCCCGCCGCGTCAACATACGGCCCGTCAGGATTTTCACTTCTGTATTCACGGATATTGTATCCGTCAAGCGCGCCGAGTCCGCCGTATGTAAGAAACATATAGTAATAACCGCTCTCATCGTCATAAACAATGAACGGACCTTCTCCGGTTCCGTTTGTTGCCTCGTTTGTGCATGATATCTGTTTGCCAAAATAAATATCATAACCGTTTGTATTGCGCATTGCGTCATAGTCCGGCATGCCTGTTTCCTCAATAAGCGGCATAACATAAATTCCGCCGCTGTATGAGCCGTACGCAAGCCAAAGATTGCCGTCTTTGTCATAAAACGCAGCAGGGTCGATTGCATTAGGATATTTGCCGTATGAACAGTTATAATTTCCGTCGCTGTCAAACCAGTCCTTGCTTTCAACCTCGTCTTTTGTAAACGTGCCGTTTTCAATAAGGTCGTTTATATTCGTAAATGAGTAATGCAGCTGGTTTTTAGGCTTGCCAAGCAGAGTTGTTCTGTTGCTGAATCCGCTGTAAATCATCGTGTCAACAAACTGAAAAGTGCCCTCAGGACTGTCCGAAACAGCCATCCATATAACTGAAGCAGTTGTGCCCCAAACTGATGAGCAGGCGTAGTAGCAGTATTTGCCCATAGCTTCGTTATAAATTACATCGGATGCCCACACGTTGGTTTCCCATTCGTTCTCGCTCTTTTCAAACAGCCTTTGCGCACCGTCGCACCAGGCAAACGCTTTGGCGTAACTTTCTCTCAGCGTTGAGCCTTCGGCTACAAGAGTTCTGTTGCTGTCAAATACGCCTGAGCTTATGGTGTTCCAGTTTATCAGATCACTGCTCTTGGCAGACGCTATGTGTGAGCCAGTTATGTAATAAGTTCCGTCCTGTGATTTGTAAATTGACGGGTCGTGAACTGATACTCCGTTGCTGTCATCAAAATTCAGAGCGTCGCCCTCAATAGGCTCTATAATTGCGTCCGTGCTCCCAGCGCCGCCGCATCCTGTGAAGCACATTATTATGAAAATAATTGATAATAAAAAAGATAAATATTTTATTGGCTTTTTCATATACTCACCTCAGTCCTATTTTACCTTTTATAGGTTGAATTTACAATATTCTTTTAATAATGCTTTTTAATTTATTTATGCCTTTGGTTGCTTTGCTGTTTCTAATATGATAATATAAATATAATATTTCAAAGGAGATTAAGTTATGCTTTTTATTGAATATCCGAAATGTTCAACCTGCCAGAAGGCCAAAAAGTGGCTTGATGAAAACGGCATTGAGTATACAGACAGGCATATAGTTGAAAACAATCCCACTTATGAAGAACTGAAAGAGTGGCATGAAAGAAGCGGACTGCCGCTGAAGAAATTTTTCAATACAAGCGGTATGCTTTATAAATCCATGCAGCTCAAGGATAAGCTGCCGACTATGAGCGATGACGAACAGCTGAAACTTCTTGCTACGGACGGTATGCTTGTTAAACGCCCGCTTATAGTTTCAGATGATTTTGTTTTGACAGGTTTCAGAGAAAAAGAGTGGACTGAAAAACTAAAATAAAGAAAGAACAAGGTGCAGAAATAAAATCTGCACCTTGTTTTTATCTGCAAATTATTTGATGCTTTTTTTCCAGTTTTTATCAAATCCCGGATTGAACGCATAAAAGTTCTTGCTGTCCATTTTATCTGTCAGCAGTCTAAGCGCTTCACCGAAACGCTGATAGTGAACTATCTCACGCTCACGAAGGAATTTTATAGGTTCGATAACATCGGGGTCGTCAACAAGCCTCAGAATGTTATCGTAGGTTTTTCGTGCTTTCTGTTCTGCCGCCAAATTTTCGTTGAGGTCAGCTATCGGGTCGCCTGTTGACTGAATAGACGCCGCACTCCATGGGAACCCGCTTGCCGCTGTTGGATAAACACCTGTTGTGTGGTCAACAAAATACGCGGCAAAACCCGGATTTTCCTCTATTTCCTTTTCAGAAAGATTTTTTGTAAGCTGATGCACAATAGTGCCGATCATTTCAAGATGCCCAAGTTCTTCAGTACCTGTGGAGGACACACAAGTGTTCTTTTGTGCATAAATGTACTGATTAAAATGTTGATAAAAATGTATTAATGCATTATAATCAGTAGCAAAAGAATTAATAAATCAGAGGGCAGTATGGATACTAAATTTATGAAAGAGGCTATTGAGGCAGCCAAAAAAGCAGTTGAGCACGGGAACGAACCGTTTGGAGCTGTTCTGGTTAAAGACGGCAAAATAGTTTATAAAAATGAAAACCAAATATATACAAATAAAGATTTTACCGAACACGCAGAAATAGGGTTGATTCGCAGATTTACACAGGAAACGGGAATAACGGATCTGAGTGAATACACATTGTATTCAAGCTGTGAGCCTTGCTATATGTGCAGCGGAGCTATGGTTTGGGCAAAACTCGGCAAGCTTGTTTACGGAGCAAGCGATATTGACCTTTGCGAAATTATAGGTACAGCAGGCAGTGAATGCAGTAAAATTGTTTTTGAAAATTCACAATATGCACCACAGGTGGTAAGCGGCGTATTACGTGAGGAAAGTATTGCCGTGCTTAAAGAATATTTCAAAAAGAATGAAAAAAACTGATTAGAGTTAGTTAAGAGGGAAGATATGTATTTTGTGAACGATAATGCGCAAATATGCGGCTTTTATGAATGCACAGATTGCAATCAAAGATTTTTAGATGAAAAAGTTGTGCCGTATATGGTTTGCCCTTATTGCGGTGAACAGCCTGATATGGAAATAGGGCCTGATGATGAAATGCCTGTTGTAAAAGAAAGCGCAAAGTTGATTAAAGTTATTGAAGGCAATGAAGAAATCAAAAAGATGGATACATTATTAAGCCTTGCTTTAACAGGCGGCGATTACAGCTGGATATAAATTAAAAAGGATGCGATTTGTTCGCATCCTTTTATTTTTATTTGTTTTTATCCATATTCATTGCAATTTGCTCAGGAGTTACAGGAAGAGTGGTAAATCTGTGACCAGTCGCGTTAAACAATGCGTCTGTTACGGCAGGAAGCGGTGTGTTTATAACAACCTCACCTATTGATTTAGCGCCGAAAGGCCCTCTCTTTTCATAGCTGCTTTCAAATTCAACGCTGATTTTGCCGATATCCATACGAGTAGGAATTTTGTATTGCATTAATGAGTTTTCAAAAAGTTTTCCTTTGCTGTCGTAGGTGATATTTTCTGTAAGCACCATTCCTATACCCTGCAAAATTCCGCCTTCTGCCTGTACTCTGGCAAGGTTGGGATTGATAGGTGTTCCGCAGTCTACCGCAGCGTAGTAATTTACTACAAGCGTTTCTCCCGTTTCAATATCTGTTTCAATTTCCGCTGCACCAACCATGAACGGCGGGGGAGATGTGGGGGATGTGTTGGATCTTGTTACCTCAAGTGCAATGTCATTTCCGCACATTGATGACGTTGCAATATCTTCAAGTGAAACACTGCTGTTATCTGCAGTGCAAACAACAGCTTTTCCGTTAAATTCCGTTTCATCTTCCTTGCAGTTTAAAAGCTTAGCACCGACTTTGCAGATTCTTTCTCTCAGTTCAATGGCACATAATTCAACTGCCTTGCCTGTAACGAAAGTTGTGCTTGATGCGTAAGAGCCTGAATCATATGGGGAATTGTCTGTATCTGCCCCTGAAACTGAAATCTGCTCCAAAGGACAGTCAAGAACTTCGCAGGCAATTTGAGCCAAAATAGTGTCACAGCCTGTGCCCATATCGGCGGCGCCGATTATAAGATTGTAGATACCCTCGTCACCAAGTTTGATTGTGGCAGAACCAACATCCACACCGCTTATTCCTGAGCCCTGCATAGCCATGCCCATTCCCATACTTCTGATTTTGGTGCCGCTGATTTTTTTATACGGATACTTGCTATCCCAATCGCTCATCTGGCGTACTCTGTCAAGACATCTGTCAAGCGCGCAGCTTGTATTTGCCTCGTTGTAATAGGCGGGCATCACGTCACCCTCGTGAATAATATTCTTTTTTCTTAAATCAAAGGGATCCATGGAAAGCTTGTGCGCAAGTTCGTTTACTGCCGATTCAACTGCAAAAAGTCCCTGGGTAGCACCGTAACCGCGATAAGCGCCTGCTGACATTACATTTGTGTAAACTACATCATAACTGAATTTGAACGCTTCACATTTTCCGTACAAAGGAATTGATTTGTGACCCGACAAGCCAACAGTAGTAGGACCGTGTTCTCCGTATGCCCCAGTGTTAGACAGTGTGTAAAGGTCAATTGCCCTTATTGTGCCGTCATTCATTGCGCCAAGACGTACATGCATTTCCATTTCATGCCTTGGAGAAGATGCAGTCATTGATTCGTTTCTTGAAAAAATTAACATAGACGGCTTTTTTGTTTTCCAAGTTACGAAAGCAGGGTATATTTCTGAAACTGAGCTCTGCTTTGCTCCGAATCCTCCACCGATTCTGGGTTTTGATACTCTGATCTTTGATTTTGGAATACCAAGTGCGTTTGCTATTATTCTTCTGCAATGAAATACTATCTGAGTAGAACTTACTACATTAAGCCTGCCGTATGTGTCAATAGTGCAGAAAGTTCTGAAAGTTTCCATCATAGTCTGCTGATTTGCCCTTGTATGATAAACCCGGTCAATTATAATATCGCAGGATTTTAAAACTTCCTCAACATTACCGTTTTCACAAACCTCGTGTGCACAGAGGTTTCTTTTGTTGTCCGCGCCAACAGGGCATAAGGACTCCCAATTGTCTTCAGGGTGCACAAGAATTTTATTATCAAGTGCTTTGTGAAAATCTAAAACAGGCTCCAGAACCTCGTATTCTACTTTTATTAATTTTAATGCCTTATTTACGCATTTTTCGTCCGCTCCTGCAACTATTGCCACAACATCTCCGACATAACGAACATGCTTGTCAAGTAACAGTCTGTCATATGGGCTTGGTTCGGGATAAGTCTGCCCCGCAAGAGTAAATCTTCTTGCGTCTTCGGGAATATCCTTATAAGTGTAAACAGCCTCAATTCCGCTTACTTTTTTGGCAATATCAGTATATATTGATTTGATGATTGCGTTTGCGTGGGGGCTTCTTAACAGCTTAACAACAAGGCAGTTTGAAGGCGCAATATCTTCTGTGTAAACCGGCTGTCCTGTAACAAGCTGCATCGAGTCAATCTTTTTAATAGGTTTATTAACAGATTTCATTTTGTTTCTTTGCGTCCCTTCTTTTTATAAAATTCTTTATTCCCCTAAGCTGGCCTTCGTAACCTGAGCATCTGCAAAGATTGCCTGCAAGGTACTCTTTAATTTCTTCGTCTGTAGGGTTTGGGTTTTCTCTTAAAAGCGCTATGGTGTTCATAATAAATCCCGGGTTGCAAAATCCGCATTGCTCTGCACCCTGCTCAGCAATGAACTGACCGAATTCCCGTGCCTCTTCCTGAAGCCCCTCAAGGGTGGTAACTTCCTTTTCATTTGCCCTTGCGGCAAGAACGGAACAGGATAAAACGGGTTTGTTATCAAGGAAAACGGTGCAGAGTCCGCAGTTTGATGTTTCGCAGCCGCGCTTTACACTTAAACAGCCGTGCTTTCTGACAAAATCAATCAAAAGCATATCCGCGTCAATGTTGTCATTAATGATTTTGCCGTTTAATTTTATAGAAACAAGCATTATTTTGCACCTCCTAATTTAAACACTGCTCTTTTGCTGAGAACCCCAACAAGATGGGTTCGATATTCTTTACTGCCTCTCATATTCGAAAAAACATCAACTTCTTCTTTTGCGGCGTTTGCAATATATTCAGCTAAGCTTTCAATTGAATTTGAATTATTTTTTATATTTAAATCATATTCAACTTTAACTGCTGAAAAGGGTCTTGCACCAAAAACAAGTCTGATTTTTCCGTTTAAAACAGAACCTGCGCAGGTTAATACAGGAAAATCTGTTTTAGAATTTCTTACTGACTGATAAAAACACTTTCTGCCGTTTTTTGCAACTTTGATTTTAATTAAAATATCGTTGTTAAAAGGCATTTTTATAAATTCTTCAAGAGAAATTTCTCCGCCTTTATATAACACAACAGTAGTATCCAAGGATAAAAATACGCTTAAAACGTCTGAAAAACCAAACCGCCCGAAAATACTTCCGCCAACTGTAGCGCAGTTTCTGAACTGAACTCCCACAATTGATTTTACGGCATCCCTAAGAGCATTATCAAAGCAGTTGTTTAACCCGTCATGTGTTTCAATATCTCTTAAAGTTACATATGCCCCTATTTCAAAGAAACCGTCATGTTCTTCTATTTTATCAAGCCCTAATTTTGAAAGGTCAATGACAGTATCAAAGTTTTGCTTGCTCATTTTAAGCCAAAGCATACCGCCTGAAATCTTATTAGACCTTTTTTTGTTAAGCTCATATGCCTCTTCTAATGTATCGGGAGATACAAATTTTTTAGCTGTAAACATAATATCCCTCTGTTTCACTGCAATTTATGATTAATATTAAGGTTTTAAATAATACTTTCATATTGTTTATAACATATTTTTGTGTTATAATCCATTGTAGTTTCAAAACTATAACGATAGGAGATTGAAAAAATGAAAAAAATATTGGCATTATTGGTAGCAGTCATATTAGCATTTAGCTTTGCGGGCTGCGCAAACACACAGCAAAATGAAAACGCTAACAACGAAACCGCAACTTCGTCTGCTGCAGATAACGAGGTTACTTATCCCGTTACAATTACTGACCAAGCAGGCAGAGAGGTGGTTATTGAAAAAGAGCCGCAAACAATAGTCAGCGGTTATTATATTGCCACATCAATTTTAATTTCGCTGGGGCAGGAGGACAAGCTTGTAGGTGTTGAGGCAAAGGCAGATACAAGAAATATTTACTCGCTCAGCGCAGAAGAAATTATTTCGCTTCCGTCAGTAGGTACGGCTAAGCAGTTTGATCTGGAGCAATGTGCAAGCCTTAATCCCGATGTTGTTATTCTTCCTTTAAAACTTCAAAATGTTGTAGAATCATTAGAAGAACTTGGAATAACAGCAATTGTTGTAAATCCTGAAAGCACAGAGCTTATGCAGGAAACAGTGGAAATATTGTCAACTGCACTGAACTGCAAAGAACTCGGCAGTGAAATCATTGAGTATGCAAACAATTCAATCAAAACATTAAATGACAAGTTAAAAGATGAGACAGCACCCACGGTGTATTTTGCAGGCAACAGTTCTTACCTTTCAACTGCCGGTGCAAAAATGTATCAAAACAGTCTCATTGAAAATGCGAAAGCCGTAAACGTAGCAAAAGAAATTGATGACACTTATTGGGCAGAAGTGTCTTATGAGCAGCTTATTTCGTGGAATCCCGAATATATAATCGTTGCTTCTGACGCTGAATATACGGTTGACGATATTCTTAATGATAAAAATCTTTCATCATTAGATGCTGTCAAAAATAAAAATGTTTATAAAATTCCGGACGCTTTTGAATCTTGGGATTCACCTGTTCCGTCAAACTTCCTCGGCAGTATTTATATTGCAAGCAAGATCCATAACAATGTTCTTGATGAAAACTATTTAGAAAAAGAAACATATGATTTTTACTACAAATTCTATGGTTTTGAAGCTGATACAACTCTTTTAGATTAATATCACATCGGTAACAGACGCATTAATTTATGGACGGAATAAAAATTAAAAAAAACAAAGCATTATTAACAAATATGATTTTGTTATGTGCTGCGGTTTTGCTCTTTGTGATTTCACTTTTAGTTGGTAAATTTGATCTGTCTTTTAAGGAATTGATAAATTCAAACGAACTGCATAAAAGTGTATTCCTAACATTGAGGCTGCCAAGAACGGTAGCTTGCGTTATATCAGGCATAGTGCTTTCGTCTGCGGGTTACGCTTATCAAACCGTATTTAAAAATCCTTTAGCATCGCCTGATATAATCGGCGTTGCGTCAGGCGCAAGCAGCGGAGCGGCATTTGCAATTTTATTTTTATCTGCGTCTGCGGTTGCAACTACTGCGGGCGCTTTTGCAGGCGGTATGCTTGCAGTAGCTGTAAGTCTGTCTATTTGCTCGGCAATAAAAAGCAGATCCACCTCAACAATAGTTTTGGCAGGTGTGGCAGTAAACGCTTTTTTTCAGATGATATTAATGGTGCTGAAATTATCTGCCGACCCAGAAAAGCAGCTCGCTTCAATAGAATATTGGATAATGGGCAGCCTAAATGCAGTTACACTTAAAAGTCTTATTCCTATGGCAGTAATCGGTGTGGCTTGTGTTTTGCTGCTCTTTGCACTTCACCGTCAGATCATGCTTTTGTCATATAATAGTGAAGAGGCGGAACTTTTAGGTGTAAATGTTCCTAAAATGAGAAGAATTGTTTTAATAGTTTCAACTCTCGGTGTTGCAAGTGTAATCAGCGCTACGGGAATAATAAGTTTTGTTGGCTTAATTGCACCGCATATTGCAAGAATGCTGATGAAAACAAACAAAAAATCATCAATGTTCTGTGCGGCGCTTGTAGGCATAATCACTATGCTTATTGCGGATATTTTTGCAAGAAGCGCCGCTGAAAGCGAACTGCCGTTAAGTATATTTACTTCACTTGTAGGAGCGCCGTTTTTAGTGTATCTTCTTGTCAGAAAGAAAAATTATGAGTAATGAAAATCAGTTAAAAATTAATAATTTGTCTGTTTCTTATCCCGGCAACAAGGTGCTTGAAAAGCTATCCTTTTCTATTAACGGTTTGTGCGCGGTGGTAGGTCAAAACGGCTGCGGAAAAACTACATTGTTAAAAGCTGTTTCACAGCTGATTGAGAGCAGCGGCGAAATAACTTTTGAAAACACGGATATAAAAACGCTGTCATTAAAAGAAAGGTCAAGGCTGATAAGCTACATACCCCAAAAAACAGGTGTTGCAGAGGATATGAGCGTTTTGGATGTTGTTTTATCGGCATTCAACTCAAGGTTGTCAATGTTTGAAAACCCCGGTTCTTCACAAGTTCAGACGGCAAAAAATGCGTTAAAACTTGTTGGAATGCAGGATTTTGATGAAAGAAACTACTCAACGCTCAGCGCAGGTCAGCAGCAGCTTTGCATTATTGCAAGAACTGTGGCGGAAGATACAAAGTTATGGCTTTTGGACGAGCCTGACAGTGCGCTTGATATTACAAATCGTTATTCAACTATGAATTTGCTTTCAAATATAGCAAAAGAAAAGGGTGTTACGGGATTAGTAACACTCCACGACCCGATGCTGGCGCTGTATACCTGTGAAAAAGTGATTGTTATATCAGATGGCGGGTGCGCAGGGATAATAGATACAAAAACCGACAGTCAAACTTGCATTGAAAATATTTTAAATAAAGCGTTTAAAGGTGTTAAATTAGTTAAAGCACTTGATAGATACGCTATATTTCCTTGTTGCTAATAAGGTGAAAAAATCATGAAATCTGATATTAAAATTTATATCTGCTCAGACAGCGGAGAAAAATTTTTCGGTCAAGGGCCATACGAATTGCTTAAAAATATAGATAAGCTTGGTTCGTTGAGAAAAGCGGCTATAGAGATGAATATGGCTTATACAAAGGCTTTGCAGCTTATTAATAAAGCGGAAAAAGAACTTGGTTTTAAACTTTGCGAAAAATCAATAGGCGGCAAAGGCGGAGGAGGCAGTGTACTTTCAAACGAGGCAAGGGAGTTTATGAATAAGTATGAAAAATATGCAGATGAATGTAGGAGATCTTCACAGGAAATCTATAATAGATATTTTCAGCAGCAGTAATAAAGCCCACCTTGTTGTAACAGGCGCTATAAACAGCGGCAAAACCACCTTGGCGCAGGAGTTTGTAAAAAGCATCAAAAGTGAGGGCGTTGACCAAATTACCACCTTTGCCAAAGAAAAGCAGTGCGTTTGTTTCAAAACTAATTACTGCGAAGAATTTGTGGTCGCTACATACGATGAAACTGTTAAAACCCAAAGATGCAAAATGAAAATAGTGGAAAACACATTTTCAAAAAAATGTATTGATGAGATTGAAAAATGCATTAACAGCAGTAATAAATGGTGCGTAATTGATGAGATAGGGTATGTTGAAAATTCTGTAAAAGAATATCAAAACGCAGTCGAAAATTTGATGAAGCGCAAAAGATGCGTTTTAGTTCTCAGAAAGCAAAATTCAGAATTTTTTAATAGAATTATTAATGAAGATAATGTGTTTGTATGTGATTTAGATGAAAAACTGCCGCAAGTTACTTGTGTTGTTATGGCATCGGGGCAGTCAAAGCGTTTTGGGCAGGAAAATAAATTATTAGCAACTCTTTTTGATAAAAAGCTTATTGATTACTCAATAGATTTAGCAAAAAGTCCTCTGTTTTTTAAGTCTGTTGTGGTAACTGTTCATAAAGAAATTTATGAAATTTGCAAAGAAAAAAATATAGACTGCGTTTTTCATTCTTTTGAAGATAAAAGCGACGCAATTAAGTTAGCAATGCAATGTATAGAAGATAATCCAAGCGCAATAATGTTTTTAAACTCAGACCAGCCTTTAGTAAGCCTGATAAGTATTGAAAAATTACTTCTTGCTTTTTATTACAATAAAAACTGTATAATTCGTCTTGGGTACAATGATGTTCCCATAAGTCCCGTAATATTCCCGAAAGAAACATTTGAGTATCTTGCGAATATCGAAAAAGGGGAAAGCGGGCTGAATGCGGCGAAAAAAAGCGGCTTAAAAACGATTTGCGTTAATGCAGATAATGAATATGAAATATTTGATGTTGATACAAAAGATGATTTAAAGGAACTTATGGAAACATAAGTTCCTTTTTTTATAGCTGCATAAGGACAAACTGACTTTGCATAAATTTCGTTGAGGCGATGAAAGATGAAAACTAAGGTGATCTTAGAAGCTCAAAACGATTGCGCAAAGCAGGCAAACGAAGAATTTGATAAAGAGTATATGAAAGGGATTTTGCTTGCTCTTCTGGAAAATGAAAAAATCAGTCGGGCACAGTATGATGAGTGCAAACGCAGGCTCAAAATAGTTTAGCAATTTTGAGGATTCTTTTTGAGATAAGAGTGCTTGAAAAGGAGAAAAGCTATGCTTGAAACGGATAACAAAGTCATACGTGTAGCGGCGTACTGCCGTGTGTCAACAGATAAGACGGATCAGGCGAATTCGCTTGAAAGCCAGAAGAGATATTTTAACGAATACATAAATCGAAATCCTTTGTGGAAATTGTATAACATTTATGTTGATGACGGGATTTCAGGCACAAACACTAAAAAACGAGCCGCATTTAATCAGATGATAAAAGATGCAAAATGCGGAAAGTTTGATTTGATAATCACCAAGGAAATCAGCAGATTTGCAAGAAATATTCTTGACAGTATCTGCTATACAAGAGAGCTGAAAGCCATAGGCGTGGGTGTGATCTTTCTTAATGACAATATTAATACACTTGATAATGACGCTGAAATGCGCCTCGCGTTTCTCTCCACAATGGCACAGGAGGAGAGCAGAAAAACAAGCGAGCGTGTTAAGTGGGGTCTGCGCAGGCAGATGGAAAAGGGCGTTGTGCTGGGCAGGGATATGCTTGGCTACGATGTGCGTAACGGCAAGCTGATAGTCAATGAAGAAGGCGCACGAACAGTAAGGCTCATATATCACAAATTTCTTGATGAGGGAAAGGGCGCTCACAGAATTGCAAAGGAACTGCGTGAAGAGGGTATAAAAACTTCCTCCAGAATGAAAGACTGGTCATACACGGTTATTCTGCGGATACTGCGTAATGAAAAATACTGCGGCGACCTTGTTCAGCAAAAGACCTACACACCCGATTATCTAACTCACCAAAAGAAAAGAAATCACGGCGAGGTGGAAACGGTAACCATAAGAGATCATCATGAGCCCATAATATCAAGAAAACGGTTTGAGGCGGTGCAGAGAGAGCTTGAAAGGCGAAAACCGTCTCAAAGCACAGACGGAACATTCGCTAACAGATACGCTCTGTCGGGAAAAATTGTGTGCGCAGAATGCGGTGCTCGATTTGTAAGACGTCAGAAAAAGCGAAAAGACGGCACGTTTAATGTGAAGTGGGTGTGCGCTGAAAGTCAGAAAAACGGCGGAAATCATAAAGATAAGGACGGCGAAAATGCAGGCTGTACGGCAAATTCAATCGGCGATAAAGATATTAAAGAACTCCTGCAAAGAGTGACAACATGCGCAATGGCAGGCAGAAAAGATGTAACGGTCAGGCTGATTGATACAGTTGAAAGCGTTGTAAAAACGGTTGGTGATAACGATAATACAATCCTTTTAAGAAAAGAAATAGAGCGTTGCGAGGAAAAGAAAAAGAAACTGCTTGATATGTGCCTTAACGGATATATTAAAGCACAGGAGTATAAAAATGCCTATGACAGCCTTCAAAGTCAGATTAATGATCTTGAAGAAAAACTGATTAAAGAAAAAAACAGTGTGAAAACGCGTGGCGGCAAAGAAAAAAACATAAGAGATATAAAAAATTATGCGGAAAGTATTTCACGCGGGGAAGAGTGGAGCGACGCATTTTACAGAAATATAGTTGATAAGATAGTGGTTGCTAAGGGAAGAAAAGCGGATATCTATCTCAGACAGATGCCGGGAAAATGGCGGGGCAAAATCCTTGCAGGAAAAAAGGAAATAGAAAATTATGAAAAAAAGAGCACTTGCGTGTGCTCCATACCTATATCGGTAAGCAGGCCTTTTAATTCGGGCAGAGGCATTGAATAGCGCTGAGAAAGATAGCGCAGTGATGCTCCGAGTTCGCCGTCAGGGCCGCCGTATTGTGAAATTATAAGACTTGCGGCTTTAGGGTCGCAGTGTTTGATATTGATGGGATACTGCAGTTTTTTTATATAATTAAACATAGAATTTGCTCCTTTTTTAGTTGTCATTTCATTTTATGATTAACACCTTTTTTTGTTAAAATCCCTCCCTGCGCTCTGCAGGAAGCGGAAATTTAAAGCAAATTTGCGTGTTCTTAACATTTCTTTATTTTTGTTTTACCCCGCTTTAAAAGCAGCAGGATATTATTATAGTAAAGAAACCGCAAAGGAGTGTGTTTTATGAATATTCTTGTTACGATAGATGCAAATTACTCTGATGTTCTTATACGTATGCTGCGTTCCCTTGCCGCATCAAATTGTGATGAGTTTGATGTTTATATTGCCCATAGTTCGCTCACGTTTACAGATCTGACTTACATACAAAACGGAGTCGGCTGCGCCAGAATAAAACTGCATCCCATAAAAATATCTCCAGAACTTTTTGAAGGCGCGCATTTCACCAAACGCATTTCAAAGGAAACGTATTACAGACTTCTCCTTTTTGAATATCTTCCTCAGGATGTGCACAGAATCCTGTATCTTGATCCCGATATAGCCGTGCTGAATTCTGTAAGGCTTTTATATAACATTGATTTCGGAGATATGATTTTCGCAGGTGCCGGCCATACAAGGGGAATTGTAAAGGCATTTAACAGGATGAGGCTTGATCTCGGCAGACACGGAGATTATATAAACGCGGGTGTGCTTATGATAAATGTTGATAATATGAGAAAGAGCATTACCGCAGACGAGATATTTGAGTATATTTCAAGGAAGGGCAAAACGCTCTATCAGGCCGATCAGGATGTTATTAACGCCCTTTTCAGGGATAGGATAATCTCAATAAATCCTTGCTTTTATAATCTTGATGAGGCTACATACAAAAGAAACGGTCTTAGTCTTGAATGGGTAAGGCAAAACACGGTTTTCGTGCATTATAATGGCAAGAACAAGCCGTGGAAGCCTAATTACCGCGGTCAGCTCAATACGTTCTGGCATGAAGAAAAAGAGTCTGTTGCCGTAACTGCGGGATTTGAGGCGGCTGTGTAATGGGCAGAATACTGAAACTTAAAAGTATCACAAAACGGCAGTGGATAATGGCAGGCGTTTCAGCGGCTGTTGTTGCAGGTTGCTTTTTGGCTCTATATTTAACACTGGGCAGGGAGCTTATGAGCGTTATATCAGACCAGCAGACTTTCAAAGCGTGGCTTGACAGTTTTTCCGTGCCTGCAAACGCTGTTTTCGTTTTTATAAGAGCTTTTCAGACAGTTGTTAAGATAATTCCTGCCGAACCGCTTGAGATAGGTTCGGGTTATGTGTGGGGCACGTTCGGCGGCTTCTTTTACTGCATGCTCGGCACAGAGATAGGCTCGCTTGTGATACTTGCGCTAACAAAGGCTTTCGGTGTAAAGTTTGTCAGGCTGTTTGTAGATATTGATAAAATTAATGAGTGGAGTTTTATAAAAAACTCAAAAAGAAAATATCTGCTCCTGTTTATAATCTATCTTATACCGGGCACACCGAAAGATATAATTACATATTTTGCAGGGCTTACTGATACAAAGATTTTGCCGTTTCTGATAATAACGGGCATTGCACGAATACCCGCTATAATTTCTTCAACATACTGCGGAAGCAGTTTGATAGATAATAATTACGCCCTCTTTATTGCTGTTTTTGCGGTCATAACCGTTGTTTCCGCACTCGGTACATATTTCGGCATGAAATATATGAAAAAGCTCAGGGAAAAGGAAAACGGCGGCAGACTGCAAAACGGCGAATTTACCTCTTAAAAGGATAAATCTTTTATCCTCCGAAAAACGAAAATACCGGTATGTTTTACACAGACCGGTATTTTTGTTTGCTTATATTGCTCCCGCACAGGAGACCTTCAGCCCTTTTGACTGAAGTATATCCATAAAGTATCTGACTATCTCAAACCCGTTGCCCGCAAATGAAAGGGTGGCGCAAAGTGTATCAGCAAAACTTACAACAGCGCAGTTTATCGGGTTTATATACGTTTCGCCGAGTGTTACGGTAATCATATTTATGTGTTCTTCCATTTCCTGCGGCAGTTTTACAGAGCCCAGGTTAGTTACCGTAGATGTGTATTTTCTTTCGCCGAAAAGCCTGAAAGCAGTTTTCATAACAGGCTTTTTCAGAAAAGACGGGGCAAGGCGTGAGATAAGCATCTTTTCGTCGGCAACATTGCGGCACACGTCGCTGTAAAGCTGTTCTTTGCTTATCTTTTCGTTCATTTCTTTTTTTATTTCATTCAGAACTGCTTCAAAACTCATTTTTCCTTCGGGCAAAATATTTGCAGTTATAAATGATGAGAAATTTCTCAAAGTGCCGCTTTTCCAGTATTTTCTGAGGTTTACCGGTATTGATATTATAAGCGGCTTCTTTGAAGAACGGCAGTCGTCGTTATACATGTTTATAAGCGCCATAGCGTACGCGGCTGTTATAAACTGAGTAACGGTGCAGTCATATTTCTGAGTGAGCTTTTTAAGATTTGAAAGGGGTATGCACACCTCGTCACGGTAAAATTTTTCATTTTCCTTATTCATTTTTATCTGATATGCTTTTTTTCCTTTTCTTGCCGCACCCTTGCTGCCGTTGTAGATTTTAAGAAAATCATCCTCAAACTCACTTCTTTTCGGCGGCTCCTTATATTCTTTTATTCCGAAAGATTTCGCGTCGTTTACCTCACAGCCGCAAAGCTGAAGATATCTTAGCATCAGCGCCTTTACAAATTCCATAGCTCCTGAACCGTCTGTAACGGCGTGGAAAAATTCACACCTTATCTCGCAGCTGTTAGTTATTATCCTGAAAAGCGGCCGCTTTTTATCTTTCGTGTTTATCGGTCTGCATATATCTTTTGAATCGGTTATTATGTCAAGGCTTTCCGCCTTGTAGAAATAATCCCAAAACAGTCCTTTTTTCAGGCATACATAAAAGCTTGGAAATCTTTTTTCTAGATCAAAAACGGCTTTTCTTAATGCGTCTTTTTTTACTTCTTCCTTTAAATATACCGATATAGCGAACACAGCGTTCCATTTTTTTGTCATTGCCGCGGGATAGATTTTTGCGGCGTTGTCAAGCGGTAAAAAATTAATATTCTTGTTTCTCATTATATTTCCTCCGTTGCGCTTTTTGCTCTCTCAGGCGCAATATTATCTTACCCGCTGTAAATCCAAACAGCCATTAACTTGTGTTTACATTAAAAAAATGTAAACCGAGTTTGACGAAGGAAACATAATTGTAAAGCTCTGTTTACACAAGTTTTAAAGTGTAAAAGTCATGAATGTGAATGAATCACGTTTTCTTAAGATTTATTAAGATTGTTATTTGATTGTTGTTTTTACCAATATGTTGTGTTACAATATCAAAGGTGTTTATATAGTATAATTTTTTAAATTATTCAGCACTATTTATATAGCAATATTTTTCAAGAGGTTTAAAATGAAACTTTCACTTGTAGTCCCCTGCTATAATGAAGAGGGAAATGTAGAAAAATTCTATTCCGAAGTCAAAAAAGTTTTTGACGGCAAGGTGGACGATTACGAATTTGTTTTTATAAATGACGGCAGTAAGGACAAGACTTATGAACTGCTGAAAAAAATGTATGAAGAACATAAAGATTCTCAGATACAGGTGCTTTCTTTCAGCCGTAATTTCGGCAAGGAGGCGGCTATATATGCCGGTCTAAACGCTGTTCGGGGAGATCTTGTATGCCTTATCGACGCAGACCTGCAGCAGCGGCCGGAGGTTGTGCTTCAGATGCTTTCCAAAATGGAAGCTGATGAGGATATTGACTGCGTTACCGCTTATCAGGAAGAACGAAAAGAAAACAAGCTGATGAGCGCAATGAAATCGGCGTTTTATAAAATAATAAATAAAGTAGCCGATGTTCCGTTTGTAAACGGCGCGTCAGATTTCAGGCTTATGAAACGTCAGATGGTGCAGGCAGTTCTGGAAATGGGCGAGTATCATCGTTTCTCAAAAGGCATATTCAGTTTTGTAGGGTTTAATACCGAGTATATGCCTTACACTGTGTGTGAAAGGGAAAGCGGCGAGTCAAAGTGGAATTTTGCAAAACTTTTCAAATACGCTATTGAGGGTATCGTTTCTTTCACAACTTTCCCGCTTACACTTTCCGCTTATCTTGGTTTCTTTTCTTCACTTATATCAATAATATATCTTGTGGTAGTTGTTATTCAGAAACTCGCTTTCGGTATAAGCGTTCCCGGTTATGCCACCATCGTTGTGCTTGTGCTGTTTCTCGGCGGAATTCAGCTTTTCTGCCTCGGGCTTCTTGGCGAGTATATTTCAAAGATATATGTTCAGGTTAAAAACAGACCCGTTTATATTCTGAAAAATCATCTCGGTGCCGAAAAGGAAAAAAATACTGATGAAAAAAATTAAAGAACTTTTTGTTAAATATAAAGAACTGATAACCTATGTGGTGTTCGGCGTCCTTACAACAGTCGTAAATTTCGTCTGTTTTTGGCTGCTCAATAAGATTTTCGGAGATCATATCTATCTTCTAAATAACGCAATTGCGTGGATAGTATCCGTAATTTTCGCTTACATTACAAATAAGCTGTGGGTATTTGAATCAAAGAGCTGGAATATAAAAATCGTTGCCCGCGAAGTGGTTGAGTTTTTCGCTGCGCGTCTTTTCAGCTTCGGTGTTGAGGAAGGCGGTCTCTGGCTGTTTGTTGATATCCTCGGAATGGGCAAATACTCATTCACTTTATTAGGATTTGAGATCACGGGTCAGATAATCGCAAAGGTCATCCTTGCAGTAATTGTGGTAATTCTCAATTATTTCTTCAGCAAATTCATTATTTTTGCCAAGAAAAAGAAAAAGACTGAGGGCGAAGAACAAAATACGGCAGAATAAAATTTAAAGGCAGAGCATAGGCTCTGCCTTTTTTCTTAATTGTTTGCTTTAAGCGTTTTCCTCAGTTATCCCACGGCCACGGGTCTTTCAGCCATTCGTCACTGTTGTTTTCACCAAGAGTAAGCGGGCCGTACTTTTCTTCAAATTCTGCTTTGAGCGCGTTGAATTCGGCAGTGTATTTCTTATAGAGACGGTGTGCCTCTTCGTTGCCGTTGTGCGTATCAAGATATACGCGCATCTCCCACATGGCAAACTGTACTGCGGAAAGCTTTGTCATAAGTTTTTCCCTGCTCATTTTTCTGCCCCTTTTCCTAAAAATGGTTTGTTAAGTTCGGGAAATACCGTTCCCGCATTGAATCCCGTCATCGTGTCATCATATAAAACAGGCTGCTGCTGAAAGGGCACGTAAGCCATAGTAACCGTAGCGTCCTTAGGCAGCGGAGCGGGAATACCGTCGTCCGGCTTTTTAAGGAAGCTCGGATTAAACATATCTTCGTATTTATACATAATATAACTCCTTTAAGGTTAGCCGCGCATAAAATTACGTACAGCGCGGTTTTTAAAAGTGAAAATCATCGTAATTTCACCTCAGTCCATAATATGCCGCTTCGCTAAAAAAGTTTTTCGGCATATAATAAAATACGGATGTTTAAAATCAGAAAATAAAGGCAAAACTATAAACGGAACAAAAATAAAACAAAGGTGATAATTATGACTGTTAAACGCGGCGATATATATTATGCCGATTTAAGCCCCGTTGTGGGCTCAGAGCAGGGCGGAATTAGGCCGGTGCTCATAGTTCAGAATGATGTGGGAAACAGATTTTCACCAACCGTTATAGCTGCCGCCATAACAAGCCAGAAGGACAAATCCAATCTGCCTACTCATATTGAGGTGGATGCAGGCCACTGCGGCCTTGCAAAGGACAGTATTGTGCTTCTTGAGCAGGTGCGCACTATTGATAAACGTCGTCTGAGGGAAAAAATGGGTGCCCTTGATGTTGGCGATATGGGAAAAGTAAACGAGGCTCTTTCTGTTTCATTCGGACTTTAAATAGATACTCGGCTTAGCCGGAGCGGCTCTTTGAGCCGCTTTTTTACTGCGTTTATTTTCGAATGATGTTGAAAAAAAGCGCCTGAAATGTTAAAATAATTCGAAAAGAATTATAAAGGCGGTTTTCGTATGCAAAAAATAGCAGAGTTTCAGAAAGTAAGCTTTTCACAGTTTGAGGCGGATTTCAAAAAGAATTTTCCGGAGTGTGAAAATGTAAAGGAAATCTACGATTCGATAAAATTACCGAAAAGAGCCACCACAGGCTCTGCAGGATATGATTTTTACGCCCCTGTTGATATTACGCTTGAAAAAGGTAAAAGCGTTCTTATCCCTACGGGTATAAGGTCAAAAATAGAGGACGGCTGGGTGCTTCAGATATTCCCGCGCTCGGGGCTCGGTTTTAAGCACAGGGTACAGCTTGATAACACGGTCGGAATAATTGATGCCGATTATTATAATTCCTCAAACGAGGGGCATATCATGATAAAGCTTTCGTGTGACGCTCACGATGACGGGCACACCGTTTCACTTTCTGCCGGAGACGGCTTTGCTCAGGGTATATTCCTTCAGTTCGGCATTACCGTTGATGACGATGCAAGCGGAATTAGAGACGGCGGTTTCGGCTCTACTACAAAAGGCTGATATACAGCTGTTTCAGGCGCCTAATGCCTTCTCACGTCTGTTTGCGCGTTTTTCGGCGTCTTTTTTTCATTAGTTTTATACATTATTTGCTAAAATGCTTGACAATTCAGTCTTATTTGATTATAATTTTCTGCGGATATTCAAAAAATATTCAAAATTTGTGATTACCCCTGACAGCAGGTCGGAGGGAGGGAATAAAGTGAGCCAGGTCAGAATTAAAGAAAATGAATCTCTTGACAGCGCTATCCGCCGTTTTAAGCGGCAGACTTCTCGCGACGGCATTATTCAGGAAGTTCGCAAAAGAGAGCATTATGAAAAGCCTTCGGTTGCTCGTAAAAAGAAGAGCGAAGCCGCTCGCAAAAGAAAGTATAAATAATTATACATAAAAGGGGAACGGGAATTTTCGTTCCCCTTGATTTTCTTTATACACAAAATACCGTGTGTAGCAGATCATGCGGTATGCGGAAGGTGTTGCAATATGAAAAAAATACTTGTAATCAACGGCCCCAATCTCAATATGACGGGGATAAGAAAAAAAGACGTTTACGGCTCAGAAACGCTCAAGGCGATAAATGAGGAACTAAAGATTTACGGAAAGGCGCGAGGCGCCAAAATCAGTTTCTTTCAGTCAAATCACGAGGGCGATATAATAGATATGATACAGCAGAGCAGGGAGGAGTATGACGGTGTTGTTATCAATGCCGGAGCCTATACTCACTATTCCTATGCCATCAGGGATGCTATTGAGTCCGTGCAGGATTATCTGCCTTTTGTTGAGGTTCACATGAGTGATATTCATAACCGCGAGGATTTCAGAAAAACATCCGTAATTACAGAGGTGTGCAGAAAGCAGATATGCGGTTACGGTAAAGACAGTTACAAAATGGGTATTGATTTATTACTTGAAATATTATAAAATAAGTCTGTATTAAGAAGAATAAACTTTGGAGGTATATTTATGGTATCAGCAGGCGATTTCAGAAACGGCGTAACATTTGAAATGGACGGCCAGGTTTATCAGATTGTTGAATTTCAGCACGTTAAGCCGGGTAAAGGCGCCGCGTTTGTAAGAGCAAAGATTAAGAATGTTATTCAGGGTTCCGTTGTTGAAAGAACTTTCAATCCCACGGAAAAATTCCCCACCGCTTTCATTGAAAGAAAAGATATGGTTTATTCATATAGCGATGACGGTATTTATTACTTCATGGATCAGGAAACATTTGATATGGTTCCCGTATCAGAGAGTGACCTCAGCGATAACTTTAAGTTCGTTAAGGAGAATGATATCTGCCGTGTTCTTTCATATAAGGGCAAGGTATTCGGCGTAGAGCCGCCTACATTTGTAACTCTTGAGGTTACCAAAACAGATCCCGGCTTCAAGGGCAATACAGCAACAAATACACTTAAACCCGCAACTCTTGAAACAGGCGCTGAGATCCGTGTTCCTCTTTTCATCAACGAGGGCGATAAGATCCGCGTAGACACAAGAACATGCGAATACATGGAGCGCGCATAAGCTCAGAAAGGATTTTCTATGAATACAACAGAAAGCCTCGGCTATCTCAAAGGTCTGCTTGACGGACTTGATTTTGACAGCAACAAAAAAGAAACAAAGATGTTCAGAGCCATTGTTGATGTTCTTGAAAACATTATTCAGGATATTGATGATGTAAATGAGGATATGGATCTTCTTGCAGAGCAGGTAGACGGAATTGATGATGACCTCGCAGAGGTTGAGGATTACCTTTCCGAATGTGATGACTGTGACTGCTGCGACGAGTGTGATGACGATGAATATGCTATCACATGTCCTGCTTGCGGCGAAGAGTTTACAGTAGACGAAGATACCGTTATGGAAGGCGGCATTGAGTGCCCTGCTTGCGGCGAATTCCTTGAGTTTGAACTTGAGGACGAAGAAGAGGAAAACACAGAGGAATAATCCTCACATATAAAATGATTCATTAAGGCGTCTTTTCAGGCGCCTTTTACTTTATTGAGATTATAAGAAAATCGGGTGCGTCGGTATATGAAAAAGAAATTTGCGGTTTTAATGGCATTGCTTTTAATTGTAACGGGGGTAATACTGCCTTGCGGCGTCAGTGCCGTTGCCGCAACTTATTTTCCCACAACTCCGATTGAATACGATCAAATAAGTACCGCTCTTTTTTCAAGGCTGGATCTCACAACCGGCTCAAACAATTTCCACGAAAATGATAACTGGAAATATTATTACCGCTGTTCGTTTACTCCGCAGTATTCGGCGGATTATACTGTAAAGATTTCTGCCAAAAAGAAAATGAAAACAGAACTTTATGACGCACAGGATAATCTGCTCTCATCAAGCTACGCACCGGACGAGCCGAATAATGGGTTGTATTATGAATTCAGCAATACATATTATCTTGAAAAAGGCAAGACGTATTATTATGAATTTGCTTTTACAAACGGTTATTTCAATTCGTGCGGGCCGTTTTCGGTATATATGACAAGTTCACCCGCGGCTGAAATACCGAGCGACGATTATCTGCATCTTTATGTAAACGGCAAAAAGAGCGGCAGTGTTTACGAGCTTGATTCATACAGTCCTCAGCAGCTGATTTCAGATATGAGCTTGCGTGCTGTTTATTCAGACGGCAAGCTGTATGAGTGGAACGGCAAAGATACCGTAATTCCTTATCTCAACGGCTGCGATATTATACTTGACCTTTCAGACTGCGCGGCGCAAACTGGTGTTCATACCGTAAGGGCGCATTTTATGGGCAGGGAAGTCACCGCTTCCTTTGAGATAGTTGATTGCATTCACAGCTATGTTGCTTCTTCAAAACAGGAGGCATCATGGCTTCAGCAGGGCTGTACGGTATATACCTGCACAAAATGTTCGGAGAGTATTTCGGCAGATATTATCCCAAGAGGGGCTGATGTGTACGCTGATTTTTTTGATTTCTTCAATGCAAGCAGTACAGACGATGATTACAACGAAATCTATGACGTAAATTCAGACGGTTATATCAATACACGTGATTATGTTTTGATAAGGAAAATGAAGCAGGAAGCGGAAAACGGTATGCTTTCAGCTTTCAACAAAAGACAAGGGCAGCAGGGTTATGATTCTGTTTATGACCTTAATTTGGACGGCATTATAAATGCCAGAGATGTAGCTGAACTTAATAAAACTCTGCCTGTACCCGATTAATATTGTGTTTATTAAAAACATAAGCGGTTCGGAAAATCCGAACCGCTTTTTTGCGCTTATCCCAGCGCATCCCTTGCAGCATCGCCAAGGTCTGAAGCCGCTTCGCCTGCACCGCCTGCAGCGTCGCCTGCCGCTTCTCCGATATCAGACGCCGCTTCGCTTGCGTTTTCACCTGCGTTGGAAAGTCCTTCCTCTGCCATGTTGGTTGTGGTGTTTGTGGTTGCCGTTGTGGTTTCTGTTGTGCGTGCCGTAGTTATTGTTGTGGTGGTAGTCATATCATCCATCTTATCATTTGAGCAGCCTGCAAAAATGCAGACAGCAAGAACGATTACGGCAATAAGCACGATAATGCTCTTTTTCATTAGAATGCATCCTTTCAGAATAATTTAAAATTATATATATAAACGGGTAAAACCCCCGTAAAGGCTATTTTGTAAGCGTGCCGTTGTCGGAATACATAAGAAGCAGAATATCTTCTTCCTCTCCTGTTTCCGAATTAGTATATATAAGCACTTCCTGCCCGGTTGTCTTATTTTTGCAGTGGTATTCGTTGCAAAATACTTCTACACCGTTATTTTTCGGAATAAGGCATCTTGAGCGTGAAACTATCTCAACACTGTTGCTCAGGGTCGTTTCGTTTTGCTCAGCGGCATAAGAAGGCACGCTTCTTTCAGTGTGGTTTGTAAGGTATCCGTCAGCCTCAAGTGAAAAAACTTTTCCGTCAGAAAGCGAAACACCCACTTTTATCAGATCTGAATAATAGGTTATATTGTTTTCACAGTATGCAAAGTTTATTGTGCATACATTGTTGTAGACAGAATAATAGGATTCTTTCATGTTGGTGTAACCTATTTTTTCAAGATAGCTTTTTGCAATGTTTATTGCGTTTTCTTCAGTTACCGACTGGTCGGAAGGTTTTCCCTCGTTCAAGATATATGCTACATAACCGCCGTTTTTTGTAATGGCTATAGTATACAGCTTGTAAGAGAAAACATACGCCGGCAGATTTCCGCTTTCCTCAGTTTTGTATACGACTCCGCCTTCTTCCGCACCTAAAGCTTTTGCCGCTATTTTGCGGCATTCGTCCTGATCAAGCTTTTCTGCATTCTTTAACAGGGCGCTTTCCTTATTCAGCACTGCGTCAGCAAACGGGCCGTCGTAAAGTAGTGTCGGGTAGTTTTCAAAAGTTTCTTCGGCAGAGGAAAAATCAGTGGAAAAAGACGATACTTTCATTTCACTGCCGTCACCGAGATAAATTTCGTTTTCCGTAATTCTGCCGCCCGCGTTACATCTGCTTACTATCGAATCCGTAAAATCGGAATATTTTTGCGCATATGTCAGAAGCAGTGCAAGATTGTCATATTCATCTTGTGTTATTTCCTGTTTTGTTGAAAGATAACGCGCATAGTCGCCCGCCTGGCTTAAAAATTTGTATGCTCCGCTCAGATTGAGCTGGCTTATGGGAAGAGACGAAAGCGCGTTTTTAGCCGTGCAGCACTCGGAGTATAAGTTTCCCGAAATCTGTCCCATCATATCTCTTGATGTGGCGTACTGGCTTTTTGAAAGGCTTGTTTCTATTGAATCCAGGCATTCCGAAAGCTGTGTGAGATTGCGCTGGTATGATGCCTCAAGCTGCGCCTGATACTCATTGCTTTTAATATTTCCTATAATTGCAAATGCCGTAACAGCCGCTACTGCGCAGAGCGCGAAAGAGCATATTCTGATTATATTTCGCCTTTTCATTTAATCATTCCTTCCGGGTTGTGATAATTATTCCCTAAACGGATTTTGCCCTGAAAATCCGAAAACATACAAAAAAGTCTTTTATTGCTAATCTTTTTTTGATATAATAAATTGATTATCTGCACAGTGCAGCGTTATTTTAATAAAGGCGGAGAATATTATGAACCTGCAAAACGGTAAAAAACGCATAGTTGTTAAAATAGGAACTTCAACTTTGACTCACAGCACCGGAAAGGCAAATATTGCGCTTATAGCAAAGCTTGCTTCCGTGCTTTCGGATTTAAAAAATGAGGGGCATCAGATCGTGCTTGTATCATCGGGCGCAATTTCGGTCGGAATGAGCAGACTGCGCCTTGCCGAAAGACCGAAGGAAACTCAGTGCCTTCAGGCTGCGGCGGCAGTGGGGCAGAGCGAGCTTATGTTTCTTTATGACAGATTGTTTTCTGAATATGATGTAGTTGTGAGCCAGCTTTTGCTCACTTTTGATGAACTTGAAAACAGAGAAAGCAGAGCTCACCTTATAAATACCATAAATCAGCTGCTTGAATATGATTGCCTGCCTATTGTAAATGAAAACGATTCGGTTTCCGTTGAGGAACTTGTAAACGGCGATAATGATTGCCTTTCTGCAACCGTTGCTGCAATAACAGATGCCGATCTTCTTGTTATTTTAACCGATACTGACGGACTTTATGACGGAAATCCCGCAGAAAACAAAAATGCGAAACTTATAAGCGTTGTTGATAAGATTGACGATAATATTAAATCAGTAACAGGATGTGCCGGAAAACGCGGTACCGGCGGCTTTATCACAAAGATAAATGCGGCTGAGATAGCTGTTTCCTCAGGCATTCCGGTTTCCATAATAAACGGAAATAAGCCTACAAATATATATAAGGTAGTAAAAGGCGAAAACGTAGGAACATATTTTAAGGCGGTGGAAAAATGAGAGAGATAGGTTTGAAAGCACTTGTTGCTAAAGATTTTCTTGCAACTGTTACAACCGAGGATAAAAACAGGGCTCTTCTTTCGATTGCAAAAGCGCTGAGAGACAGCAGTGAGACCATAATAACCGAAAATAAAACAGACCTTGAAAACGGAAGAAAAAACGGTTTGAGCGACGGAATGCTGGATAGACTTATGCTTGATGAAAGCCGAATTGACGGCATAGCAAAAGCCGTTGAGGATGTTGTTGCACTTGATGATCCGTGCGGCAGACTGCTTGAGGAAGTTACAAGACCCAACGGGCTTGTAATAAAAAAAGTTTCCGTTCCCATTGGAGTAATAGGTATAATATATGAGTCAAGACCTAACGTAACGGCAGATGCGGCAGTGCTTTGCTTAAAAAGTTCTAATGCAGTTATACTCCGCGGCGGCAAAGAAGCCATAAATTCAAACATCGCAATAGTTGCGGCAATGCGCTCTGCGCTTGCAGACTGCGGATTTGATGAAAACTGCATACAGCTTGTTACGGATACTTCAAGAGAATCCGCTAATCAGATGATGAAAATGAACGGCGTTATTGATTGCCTTATTCCCAGAGGCGGAAGAGGGCTTATCAGAAGCGTTGTTGAAAATTCCACAGTTCCTGTAATTGAAACAGGCTCTGGCAACTGCCACATATATGTTGATGAAAGCGCCGATATAGAAATGGCGGCAAATATCATCTATAATGCAAAAACACAGCGTGTAGGCGTATGCAATGCGTGCGAAAGCCTTGTTATACATTCAGGAATAATAAAAAATGCTCTCCCTGTTATTAAGGAAAAGCTTGATGAAAAGAATGTTGAAATGCGCGGCGATGAGCGCGCTATGACAGCGGCAAACGGTGTTTTGCCCGCAAGCGAAGAGGATTTTGCCTGCGAGTATCTTGATTATAAGATAAGCGTAAAAACCGTTGACAGCCTTGATGAAGCTATCAGGCATATTAATAAAAATTCAACGGGGCACAGCGAATCCATAATTACAAATAATATGGATAATGCGCGCGAGTTTCTGCAGAGAATAGATTCGTCATCAGTTTATGTAAACGCTTCAACAAGATTTACAGACGGCGGCGAATTCGGCCTCGGAGCTGAAATAGGTATTTCTACACAGAAGCTTCACGCACGCGGTCCTATGGGTCTGCGTGAGCTTACAACAACCAAATATCTTATTTACGGTACAGGTCAGACAAGATAGGATAAGATAAAAAGGTTATCAGTAAATAATAAAGGGAATGATTATTAATGGACAAGTATAAAAAACTTGCCTCAAATACCATCGTTTTTGCGATAGGCACATTTTCCTCAAAATTGCTGACTCTTGTGTTAACTTTCTTTTATACAAGAGTTATGGCAACAGGGGATTTCGGCGGCGCTACTCTTATTCAGAACGCTGTCAATATTCTTGTGCCGATCGTTACCCTTGCGGTCAATTCCGCTGCCCTGCGTTTTGCTCTTGATAAGGGCAGTGATAAAAAATGCGTTTTTTCAACGGGCGTTGCCACTACGCTTATAGGATTTGCTATATTCTGCCTGTTTTCACCGCTGGTTATGCGTATAACCATCAACGATTTCAATTTCGGGCAGTATACTATTTTGCTTTATCTGATGCTGTTGGGTTCGTCTCTGCGCCAGCTTTGCCAGCAGTTTGTGCGCGGCAGCGGCCATGTAAAGCTTTATGCAATAGACGGCGTTATAGCAACGGCAACTTCCGCAGGATTTACATTCCTTTATCTCGGGGCGTTTAAATGGGGAATATACGGATATATTCTTGCCATTTTTACAAGCGATATGCTTTCCGTTCTTTTCATGTTTGTAACGGCAAAGCTTTGGCGCTATGTCAACTTCAGAACGGGACTGAAAAAGAGCACGGTATCTCCTATGCTCAAATACTGTATTCCTCTTATTCCCACTATAATCCTTTGGTGGATTATAAATGTGTCAGACCAGTATATGGTAACCTATTTTAACGGTGTATCCACAAGCGGTATATATACAGCCGCATATAAAATACCGAATTTCGTAACTATATTTGCGTCAATATTTATTGATGCGTGGCAGATATCAGCCGTTGATGAATATGACAGCAAAGGAAGATCCGAATTTTTTACAAAGGTTTTCAGAACGTACAGCGGAGCTTTGCTTGCAATAGGCGCATTACTTATAGTATTTTCAAGAATTATAACATCAATATATCTTGGCGAGGATTATTATGATTCGTGGCATTATGTACCGATACTTGTTATTGCCACAACATTTTCAAATCTCGTAAATTTCTATGCTTCGGTATATATGTCAGAAAAAAAGAGTATGCTTTCTATGATGACCGCAGGAGCGGGAGCAGTTCTGAATATAGTTTTGAACTTTGCTCTTATTCCGGTTATGGGGCCTTACGGCGCCGCTATCGCAACTGCAGCGTCATTCGTAGTGGTCTTTATTATACGTGCTATCAACACAAAGAAGTTTGTTGTAATAAAAATCAACTATTTGACTTTCCTTCCGTCCGTCATTATGCTTTTCGCAGCCTCGGCGTTAATGATATTTGAGGTGGGCGGTCAGTGGATAAGTTTTGCTGTTGCCGCCGTTTTGGGCGTTTTGGTAATACTTTTGAATATAAAGTCGATTATTGTAATCGTACCGCTTGTGCTCAATAGATTTATCAAAAAGCGCAAATCTTAATGCTGCTATTGAATATTGCATTTTTTTAGTGTATAATTAACAATATCAGCTGTGTTAAGGCTGGCTTTTCTGAATATTTTTGGAGGTTTTGTATATGAATCAAAGCATTTCCGTTTCTAAAGCTAAAAAAATGATAAGTGATAAACTCAGCCACTTCTTCGGCGTTTCTCCCGATAATGCAACAGATGAGCAGTATTATAAATCAATTGCTCTTATTGTGCGTGATGAGATTGCAGAAAAAAACAGTGATTTCCGTCATGTTGCTGACGGACAGGATTCCAAAAAAGTGTATTATCTCTGCATGGAATTCCTTATGGGCCGTTCACTTAAAAATAATCTTTATAATCTGGGACTCACAGAAGTTTTTGAAGAAGCTCTCAAAAGCTACGGCGTAAGCCTTGAAAAGATATATGATCAGGAGCCTGATGCCGGTCTCGGCAACGGCGGTCTCGGCAGACTCGCCGCTTGTTATCTTGACGGACTTGCAACAACCGGTATCCAGTCAATGGGTTATTCAATCAGATATGAGGCAGGTATTTTTCGTCAGAAACTTGTTGACGGCTGGCAGACGGAACTTCCCGATTTCTGGCTTCCCGGCGGCGACGTTTGGCTTGTACCCAGAGAAGAAAGAGCTCAGGAAGTAAAATTTGAAGGTTATGTTGACGACAGCTGGGACGGCGATTTCCACCGCGTTGAACTGCGTGACTGCAATACTGTAACAGCAGTGCCTTATGACATGTATGTTTCAGGTAAAGGTCAGGGCGTATCCCGCCTTCGCCTTTGGGCTGCACGCAAACCGGCTCTTGATATGGGTCTCTTTAATGAAGGAAATTATATTAAGGCTATGGAACAGTCTGCAATGGCGGAAACTATTTCTAAAGTTCTTTATCCCGCAGACAACTCACCTGAGGGCAAATCATTAAGGCTTCGTCAGCAGTATTTCCTTGTTTCAGCATCTGTTCAGGATATTATCAGGCGTCATCTTACAAAGTATAATACCCTTGATAATCTTCCGGAAAAGATTGCTATCCACATTAATGATACTCATCCCACAATGGCTATTCCGGAGCTCATGAGAATCATGCTCGATGAATGCGGCTACGGATGGGATGACGCATGGAATATTGTTACAAAAACAGTTGCATACACAAACCACACTGTTATGAAAGAGGCGCTTGAATGCTGGAGCGAAGAGCTCTATAAGCGTCTGCTTCCCAGAATTTATCAGATAACAAAAGAGATTGATAATCGTTTCCGTGCATATGTATGGGGCGTAACGCACGATGCGGACAGAGTTGAGCGCATGGCAGTAATTTCAGGCGGAGTTGTCAGAATGGCAAATCTCTGCGTTGCCGGTTCCCATTCCGTAAACGGTGTTTCCGCGCTTCATTCTCAGATACTCAAGGATACAGTTTTCCACGATTTCTATACTATTACTCCCGATAAGTTTAAAAATGTAACTAATGGTATCGCGTTCAGAAGATGGATCTGTCAGGCAAACGAATCTCTTACCGAGTATCTTACAGATCTTATCGGAGACGGATTTATCACCAAGAGCGATGAGCTTAAAAAACTGCTTGATTATAAAGACGATAAAAAAGTGCTTGCTGATCTTATGGCTATCAAGAGGCAGAACAAGGAGCGCTTTGCAAAAATAGTTAAAAAGAGAAACGGTGTTGAAATAGACCCTGATTCGATTTTCGATGTTCAGGTTAAAAGACTTCATGAGTATAAGCGCCAGAGCTTAAATATTCTCAATATTATTGCGGAATATCTTATGCTCAAGGCAGATCCGAACGCTGATTTTGTTCCGAGAACTTATATCTTTGCTTCAAAAGCCGCTCCCGGCTATTATATGGCAAAGAAAACAATTGAACTTATTGACGCTGTTTCGAAAGTAATAAACAACGATAAGGACGTAAACAAAAAGCTCAAGGTTGTATTTATGGAAGAATACAACGTAAGTCTTGCTGAGCTTCTTATGCCTGCCGCTGATATTTCAGAGCAGATATCACTTGCAGGTACTGAGGCTTCAGGCACCGGTAATATGAAGCTTATGCTCAACGGCGCCGTAACACTCGGCACGCTTGACGGAGCTAATGTTGAGATTGCAGAAGCAGTAGGCAATGATAATATTATTCTTTTCGGTATGAAAACTCCTGAGGTTCAGCAGCTTCAAAGAGAGGGATATAACCCGATGAGTTATGTGAATAATAATCCCGTTCTCAAGAGCGTTATTGATTTCATCTCAGTAGGTATAAACGGTAAAGATTTCAGTGATTTTGTTTCAAGTCTTACAAACTCAGATCCTTATATGGCACTTGCCGATTTCGCTGATTATCAGAATGCTCAAAAGCTTTCTGCGGAGCTTTATAAAGATAAAGAAAAATTCGCAAGAATGAGCCTTGTTAATATTGCTTCGGCAGGTATTTTCAGCGCAGACCGCGCAATTATGGAATATGCGCAGAATATCTGGCACACGAAGCCGGTAACTTTCGAAACACCTGAAAAGGATAGCAAGAAAACAGTTTCAGGCGGAAGAAAAACAGGCAAGACCAAATCATCAAAATAAAAAATGATCGAATTTTAGGCAAGGGCTGAAACCCTTGCCTGAAATCTTTTTAACAAACACTTTAACGGAGCGCTTATGCAGCCATTTGATTCAAGAAAAACTGAATATAAGTCGGCAGTTCGCGCAATAGCCGTAAACGAAAAAGTAAAACTTCGTATAATAGTTCCGCGTTCAATGGGCTGTTCCGGTGCCCGCCTTGCTGTATATAAAGACGGGGAGGAAACCGTGTTTTACGGTATGTTCTGGGCAGGTATGTGCACTGATAACTACGAGTACTGGGAGCTCCATTTTTACGCCACCACTCCGGGGCTTTACTTTTATCATTTTGAGCTTGATACACCGTGGGGCCTTAATTATCTCAAAAATGTTGGCTCAGGTCTGGGTGATTTTAATGCAAACGGTACTGAATTTCAACAGACTGTCTATGAAAGTGAATTCAAAACTCCCGATTTTTTAAAGGGCGGAATTATCTATCAGATTTTCCCTGACAGATTTTACAACAGCGGCGCACCCAAAACAGGTGTGCCTGAAAGCCGCGTTATGCGTAAGTGGGGCGATGAACCTTTCTGGAATGAAATCCAGATGAACGGAATATGGAATAACGATTATTTCGGAGGAGATCTTAAAGGTATAGAGCAGAAACTGCTTTATCTAAAATCTTTGGGCGTTACCTGTATATATCTAAATCCCATTTTTGCCGCAAACTCAAATCACCGTTATGATACGGCGGATTATGAGCGTATAGACCCTCTCCTCGGCACAGAGGATGATTTTAAATCGTTATGCCGCGCTGCGGATAAAGAAAATATAAAAATCATACTTGACGGCGTTTTCAGTCATACAGGGTGCGACTCCAAATATTTCAATATGTATTCGCATTATAATTCTGTAGGTGCGTATAACAGTACAGAAAGCCTGTATTACAGCTGGTATAAATTTACCGATTATCCAAACGGCTACAAAAGCTGGTGGGGCATAAAACTGTTGCCTGAAGTTCAGGAAGAAAATGAATCTTACCGCAACTATATTTGCGGTGAAAACGGTATTCTTCGCAGATGGCTCAGGGCAGGCGCGGGCGGATGGCGTCTTGATGTTGCCGATGAACTTCCCGATATATTCCTTGATGAACTCAGAAAAGCCGTAAAGGCTGAAAAAGAGGATGCCGTTATAATCGGAGAGGTGTGGGAGGACGCCACTACTAAATTTGCTTACGGCGAAAGGCGCCGCTATTTGCTCGGAGAACAGTTAGACAGCGTTATGAACTATCCTTTTGCCGCCGCTATATTTAATTTTGTAAAAGGCGGCTCAGCTCAAGCGTTTGAAGACGGTGTAATGAGCATAGTTGAAAACTATCCGCCGCAGGTCCTTAATGTTCTTATGAATCATATCGGCACCCATGATACAGAGCGCGCTTTAACACGTCTTGCGGGCCCGGATGCTGCGGGGAAGGACAGAAACTGGCAGCACGAAAATAACAAACTTAGCGAGAGCGATTATCTCAGAGGTGTTTCAATGCTGAAAACGGCAAGCCTTCTGCAGTTTACCCTGCCGGGTGTGCCGAGTATATATTACGGCGATGAGATAGGTATGCAGGGGATGAAAGACCCATTCAACAGAGCGTGCTTTACATGGAATGATATGAATAAAGAATTATACAAATGGTATAAGAGGCTCGGAGAAATACGCCGCGGATGCAAAGCTTTTGTCAATGGCGAAATCAAAATCATACACGCACATTCCGGTGCGGTTGCCTATTTGCGCACGTGTTCAGAGAACAGTGTGCTCACTGCTGTGAATATATCTCCGAATGCTGTTGATATAGAAGCAGGAGCCGAATGGGATAATTCTTATTCGTTTTTCGGCGGAGTGTGCAAAAACGGTATTTTGCATCTTGAGCCTTATGAAAGAGCGCTTTTAAGCAGGTGAATTGTAACAGGTGCAAGCATATACACACCGCCCGTATAACCTAACGGGCGGTTTTTTGCATTATATGGCAATTTTTTTATTGTATATTTTAAATTTATATGCTATACTATTACGGAATTAAAGCACGGCGATGCTTTGAGCGCTGAAACGCGCCGCTTTGCCGTTTGCGGCTTATGTTAATTTTTTTCCGCGAAAGGAATTTTACTTATGGCTTACAGAACTTTTAATTGTGGCGAGCTCTCTCTTGATGATCTCGGCAAAAGAGTAACACTTGCCGGATGGGTAGATACTATCCGTGACCACGGCGGCGTTGCTTTTATTGATCTTCGTGATGAGTACGGAGTAACTCAGGTAGTTGTAAATGATGATACTCTTATTTACCACCTCAAAAAAGAGAGCGTTATTTCCGTTGAGGGCGTTGTTGTAAAGCGTGATGAGGAAACAGTCAATAATAAGATAAAAACAGGCGAACTTGAAGTAAAGGTAGATAAACTTACCGTTCTCGGCGCCTGCACGGAAAATCTTCCTTTTGAAGTTTCCGAGTCAAAGGATACAAGAGAGGATGTGCGCCTTACCTACCGTTTTCTTGATTTAAGAAACAAGGCGGTTCACGATAATATAGTTTTCAGAAGCAAGGTAGTTTCATATCTCCGTAAAAAGATGGAAAGCCTTGGCTTTACAGAGATTACAACACCTATCCTTACCTGCTCTTCACCCGAGGGCGCAAGAGACTATATAATTCCCTCAAGAAAGCATGAGGGTAAATTCTATGCTTTGCCTCAGGCTCCTCAGCAGTTTAAACAGCTTCTCATGGTGTCGGGATTTGACAGGTATTTCCAGATAGCTCCCTGCTTCAGAGATGAAGATGCCCGTGCCGACCGTTCTCCCGGAGAGTTCTATCAGCTTGACTTTGAAATGGCTTTCGCTACTCAGGAGGATGTGTTCGCAGTTGCCGAGGATGTTCTTTATGACACATTCAAGGAATTCGGCGGCGGCAAGGAAGTTTCTCCCGCTCCGTTTGTAAGAATACCTTATGAAGAGGCAATGCTCAAGTACGGTACCGATAAACCCGATCTCAGAAACCCGCTTGAAATAGTTGATTTAACAGATTTCTTCAGCGATGTTGAATTCAAGGCATTTCAGGGCAGACCCGTAAGAGGTATCAATGTTGCGGGATGCGCAAAGCAGTCCAAGGGCTGGTTTGAAAAAATGCTCAAGTTCGCTCTTGAGATAGGCATGAAAGGTCTTGGCTATATCGAGGTGCAGGAGGACGGCTCTTATAAAGGCCCAATCGATAAGTTCCTGCCGCCCGAAAAGAAAGAGGAGCTTCGCCGCATATTTGATTTCAAAACGGATGACACTCTCTTCTTTATCTGCGATACACCTAAGCGTGTAAACGAGCTTGCAGGTCAGATACGCACGGAACTGGCAAACAGGCTTGATCTTATAGACAAAAATAAATTTGAGCTTTGCTTTATTACCGACTTCCCGATGTTTGAAAGGGATGAGGACGGCAATCTCATTTTCACACATAATCCGTTTTCAATGCCGCAGGGTGAGATGGATGCTCTGCTTAATGAAGAGCCTACAAAGATTAAGGCATATCAGTATGATATCGTCTGCAACGGCGTTGAGCTTTCATCAGGCGCAGTAAGAAACCACAGACCGGATGTTATGGTAAAGGCATTCGAAATGGCGGGTTACAGCGAAAAGGATGTTAAGGAAAAATTCGGTGCACTTTATAACGCTTTCCATTACGGCGCACCGCCGCACGCAGGTATGGCTCCCGGCGTAGACAGAATGATAATGCTTCTCAAGGATGAGGAAAACATCAGAGAAGTAATCGCTTTCCCGATGAATTCCAATGCGCAGGATCTTTTGCTCGGCGCGCCGAATACGGTTACGGAAATGCAGCTTCGTGAAACTCACATCAAGCTTCGCAGACCCGTTCCCGAAAAATAAATCACAACACGCCTGCTCGGCAGTGCGTACTGAAAAACAAATAAGCACGGGTGCACTTTTCAGTGCGCCCGATTGCCTTTTATAGTTGATTTTTTACAATCGCTTTTAAAGATGTTTTGGAGGTCTTATTTATGCAGATCACTCCCGATCTTATTAAATATCTTGAATCACTTGCCCGCATTACCTTAACAGAAGATGAGGAAAAAAAGGTGGGCGCAGAACTTCAGGATATACTCAGCTATATCGATATGCTCAATGAGCTTGACACAACAGGTGTAGAGGCAATGAGCCATTCTTTCCCGATAACAAATGTTTTCAGAAAGGATGAGGTCAAACCCTCAATGCCGCCTGAGGAAATTACGGCAAACGCTCCCGAAAGCAGGAACGGTGCTTTTGTAGTTCCCAAAACGGTAACAGAGTAGGAGGTGCCTTATGGAAATTTATGAAATGACAGCGCTTGAAATAGCGCAGAAAATCAAAGACAGGGAAATTTCCTGTGAGGACGCTGTTAATTCGGTTGCCGAAAGCATAGAAAAAAAAGACGGTGTTTATAACTGCTACACTTCTTTTGATAAGGAAGCCGCTCTTGAAAAAGCGAAGAAAGCTCAGAAACTTGTAGACAGCGGTGAAGCAGTTTCTCCGCTTGCAGGCGTCCCCGTTGCAATAAAGGACAATATCTGCACAAAGGGCGAGATTACATCGTGCGCTTCAAAAATACTTTATAATTTCAAGCCGCCTTATGATGCAACGGTAGTTAAAAAGCTTACCGCAGCAGGCATGATACCATGCGGAAAAGTTAATATGGATGAGTTCGCCATGGGCTCCACTACTGAAACATCATATTACGGTGCAACAAAAAATCCGTGGGATACAGATAAAGTTCCCGGCGGTTCTTCGGGCGGTGCGGCTGCTGCTGTTGCGGCTCGTGAAAGCGTTGTAGCGCTCGGTTCTGATACCGGCGGCTCAATACGTCAGCCCTGTTCTTTCTGCGGTGTAACAGGTCTTAAACCAACTTACGGTTCGGTTTCAAGATACGGACTTATCGCTTATGCCTCTTCGCTTGACCAGATAGGCCCTATCGCCAAGACGGCGCTTGATACCGCGGCGGTATTTTCCGTTATCAGCGGCAAGGATGAAAAGGACGGCACATCGGCAGACCCCAAACCGTTCACACTCGATGAGATTAAAAATACAACTGATTTAAAGGGCAAAAAGGTGGGTATACCTTCCGATTACTTCGGTGAGGGTATTAACGAGGATGTTGCAAAAAGCGTTATGCAGGCGGCAGAAACTCTTAAATCTCTCGGCGCGGAAGTTGAAGAATTTGCAATGCCCATCGTAAAATACGCAATTCCCACTTATTACATTATTGCGTGCGCTGAGGCGTGTTCAAACCTTTCTCGTTTTGACGGCATCAAATACGGCTATAAGTCACCTGATGCAAAAAATCTCAGAGAAGTATATTTCAAATCACGTTCAGAGGGCTTCGGCATGGAGGTTAAAAAGCGTATAATGCTTGGCAACTTCGTGCTTTCAAGCGGATATTTTGACGCTTATTATAACAAGGCTTTAAAGGCAAAAGGTCTTATCGTTAAAGCTTTCGGCGAGGCGTTTGAGAAATACGATTTCCTGCTCGGCCCCGTAGCGCCCACGACGGCACTTAAAATGGGCGAAGGTCTGAGTGATCCTCTTGCCATGTATCTCGGTGATATCTATACGGTTATGATCAATATTGCGGGTCTTCCGTCACTTGCGCTTCCGTGCGGCTTTGACAGAGACGGAATGCCGGTCGGCATGCAGCTTATCGGCCGCCCGTTTGATGAAAAAACAATTCTTGCTGCGGGTAATGCTTACCAGAGTGTAACTGATTATCACACAAAGAAACCCGCCGGTGTATAAGGAGGCAGAAAAATGGAATTTTCAACTGTTTGCGGACTTGAAGTGCATACTGAGCTTGCAACGAAAACCAAGATTTTCTGTTCCTGCTCAACGGAATTCGGCGGAGAGCCGAACACTCACGTTTGTGAGATATGCTCAGGTATGCCTGGCACTCTCCCTGTGTTGAATGAAAAAGTGCTTGAATTCGCGGTTAGAACCGGTCTTGCCACCAACTGCGAGATCACAATGAATAATAAATTTGACAGAAAGAACTATTTTTATCCCGATTTGCCAAAGGCGTATCAGATAAGCCAGCTTTATCTGCCTATCTGCCGCAACGGATATATCGAGATAGATGACAGTATAAACGGCGGTAAAAAGAAAGTAAGAATCCACGAGATTCACATGGAAGAGGACGCAGGCAAACTTATTCACGATGAATGGAATGACTGCACACTTGTAAACTATAACCGCTGCGGTGTTCCGCTTCTTGAAATAGTTTCCGAGCCTGACATCGCTTCTGCAGACGAGGCTGTTCAGTATGTTGAGAAGCTCAGAGATATCTTACAGTTCTGCGGAGTGTCAGACTGCAAAATGCAGGAGGGCTCACTTCGTGCTGACGTAAATGTTTCCGTTATGGAAAAGGGTTCTGACAAGCTCGGCACAAGAACGGAAATGAAAAATATTAACTCTTTCAAGGCTATTCATAATGCTGTTGAAACAGAGGCACGCCGCCAGCAGGAGATCATTGAGGACGGCGGCAAAATAGTTCAGGAAACAAGAAGATGGGACGATTCAAAGGGCGAATCCTATGCTATGAGAAGCAAGGAGGACGCGCAGGATTATAAGTATTTCCCTGATCCTGATCTTCCGCCCGTATGCCTTACGGAGGAATATGTTGAGAATATCAGAAAAAATCTTCCCGAACTTCCGGACGCTAAAAAAGCGCGTTATATGAATGAACTCGGACTTTCTGAATATGATACCTCAATGATATGTTCAAGCGTATATTATGTTCGCCTGTTTGAGAAAACGGTAGAGATTACAAAGAACCCCAAGGACAGTGCAAACTGGATAATGGGTGAGCTTATGAAGATGCTCAATGATACTCAGACTCTGCCTGAGAATATGAGCTTCAGACCTGAGTCTCTGGGTGAGATAATCAATCTTCTTAATTCAAACAAAATCAGCCGTGATTCAGCCAAAAAGGTGTTCAAGGCAGTGTTTGAGGAAAATGTTATCCCTGCCGATTATGTTAAGGAAAATAATATGGAAATGGTTTCCGACTCAGGCGCTATCAAAGCAGTTGTAGAGGACGTTATCAACAGCAATCAGAAAGCGGTTGATGAGTACAAGGGCGGAAAAGCTCAGTCATTCAACTTCCTTATAGGGCAGTGTATGAGAGCGCTTAAAGGCAAAGCTCCGGCTTCAGAGGTTACTAATATCCTTAAAGAGATACTCGGCTGATAGTTTTAACCGATTTTACGGTGTCTTTCATCAGAAAGGCACCGTTTTTTACGGGATATAGAAAAAAGCTATAAACCACTATTCAAAATAGGTATTTGCTTAAATCTGTTCATAGTGATAAACTGATTTTGCGGTGAAAACCGGTTAGTATAATGATGATATGCAGATAAGACTTCTAAAGTTGCAATTCTTTTGTTTAGGCATATATGATTAGTGGGAGGGTTAATGATGACTACATTTGAAAATAAAAAATTTGATGAAGAACGTGCCCTTTACGGCGTGGATGGAGTTGTGTTAAAAAACTGTGCTTTTGACGGCCCTGCGGACGGTGAAAGCGCTTTAAAAGAAAGCAGAAACGTGGAGGTTTACAATACTTTCTGCAATCTTCGCTATCCATTTTGGCACGATGATAATCTTATAATTGATTCATGTGATATGACACAACTGTGCCGTGCGGCGCTTTGGTATTCAAACGATATTGATATCAGGTCAACAAAACTGCACGGTATAAAAGCACTTCGTGAGTGCAGCAACGTAAAGCTTCAAAACTGTGATATAATTTCGCCCGAATTTGGGTGGTCGGTAAGAAATATCACTATGGAAAACTGTACTGCTCAGTCAGAATATTTTATGATGCGCAGTGAGGATTTGAAATTTATAAATGTAGATTTTAAAGGTAAATATTCTTTTCAGTATATAAATAATGCTGTGTTTGAAAACTGCAGTCTTGATACAAAAGATGCTTTTTGGCACGCTCACAATGTTACCGTAAAAAACAGCTTGGTAAAAGGCGAGTATCTTGCGTGGTATTCTGAAGATATTACGTTTATAAACTGCAAAATTATCGGCACACAGCCGCTTTGCTATTGCAAAAATCTTAAACTGATTAACTGTGAAATGGTGGATACTGATCTCTGCTTTGAAAAATCTGAAGTTGAGGCGGTAATCACCACACCTGTGGTTAGTATTAAAAATCCGTATTCGGGAAAGATAACCGTTCCGTCCGTAGGTGAAATAATTATTGATGATAAAAATGCAAAGGCGTGTATAGATGTTAAAAACGGACAAAAGCATTTCTGCGCCTGATACAATCTTATTATAATGAAACAAAAATTACATTTTCGCGCAGAGAGGTCTCAGCTTTTCAAAACGCTTGTTCTGCTGGCTCTTCCTACTGTTGTAGAGCAGATTCTCTCCACGCTCCTCCAATATGTTGATACGGCAATGGTAGGCAGGCTCGGTGAGCAGGCTACCGCCTCCGTAAGCATAACCACAAATGTTACATGGCTTGTAAACAGCGCTCCCACGGCTATCGGCACGGCAGCGCTTGTTCTTATATCCAAAGCTTACGGAGCCCGGGATTTCAGCCTTGTGAAAAAGCTGTTAAACCAGGCGTTTATTCTTGCATCGGCAGCAGGTGTTATTCTCGGAGCCGCTTCCATTGTTCTCAGCCCGTTCATTCCCGTGTGGATGGGTGCTGAGGAATCGGTCTGCCCTCAGGCCTCGCGTTATTTCTTCATAATAAGTCTGCCGCTTGTTTTTCGTTCTCTTTCAACGGTAATGGGTTATTCGCTGAGAGCGGTGAGAAATACTAAAACGCCTATGATAATAAGCGTTATATCAAACGGCATAAATATTGTTTTAAACTATATTCTTATTTATGTATTAGAATTAGGGGTGGACGGAGCTGCTGCAGCATCGGCTGTTTCATACACGGTTTCAGGTATACTTATGCTGAATGCCTGCCGAAAAAATGAGTTTTTCAGATTTAAGCTGAAAACAACACATTCGGATAAAGCGATACTCAAAGAATATCTGCGGCTGGGCGCACCTGTTTTCGGAAGCAGTGCCGTTTCTTGCCTGGGGTATGTTGTTTTCGCAAGCCTTGTTTCGGGTATGGGCACCACCGTTTTTGCAGCTCACTCAATAGCCGTAACGGCTGAGACCATTTTCTATGTTCCGGGATACGGCCTTCGTTCTGCCGCCTCAACACTTGTGGGCAACGCAAGGGGAGAGCGCAGTTCGCATAAACTGAAAGAAACGGGCAAGCTGAGCATTGCTCTGACAATTGCCGTTATGTGCGTCAGCGGCGTTGTGCTCTATTTGGGTTCAACATTGCTTATGAGCCTTTTTACTCCCAGCGAAAGGGTGATAGAACTCGGTTCGCAAATGTTAAAAATAGTTGCATTTTCCGAGCCGTTTTTCGGCCTTATGGTTGTGCTTGAGGGGATTTTTTACGGCTTAGGGCGCACCAAATACGCCTTTTTTGTGGAAAGCTTCGGAATGTGGGCAGTAAGAATATTGTTCACTTTTCTATGCGTGCGTGTATGGGGACTCGGCCTGAGTGCTGTTTGGTATTGCATGATAGCGGATAATATATGTAAAGCGCTTATGTTTGCAATTCCTTTTATGATGAAATCAAAGCGAGAGAAATTGTTTAAGGTATAATGTTAATCAAAAAGCGGCGGTCTTTTGACTGCCGCTTTTTTGTGTGCAGTATAAATAATAAGCAAAGAAAATAATGTGATAGTATTTCAATAAGGCAATCGGCATATTGGTTAAAAAACGGTCGCTTTTTTTGGGCATTTAGATAATGGTTTATGATATTTTATGATGATATAATATTATTTAGCCTATATTATTAAAGGAGGATGTGTTTTGAATTTAAGTAAAGTCAAGAAAATAGCTTCAGATGCCAAAACATACTGGAAGCGTCCGATGCCGGGAAAGTACATGCCGTTTAAGGAAATAACCGCATACTCGGTTGGCGGTATAGGTGTGTATTTTCTTATTTTTTGTATTCAGCAGCTTACTCTCAGTACAACTAACTTAATTATAGGTAACTCTATCGGTATTGAGCCTAATTTCATGTATTTGCTCTACGCAATATCAATTATTGTTTCGTTCCCAACGACGGCATTCAGAGCAAATATTATTGATAACGCCAGAAGTAAGCAGGGTAAATACAGACCCTACCTTCTTTATATGGCGTTCCCTACGGCGGCCATTGTTATAGGCATGGTTATGGTGCCGTACGAAAAAATAGAAAGTCAAATTATAAAAGGTATAATAGTTCTCCTTTTCAATATCGGCATTCAGTTCTTTTATTGGTTTTATTATGAAGCATATGAAAACCTTATTATGGTTCTCTCTCCGGATACCCAGGAAAGAGCTGATGTTCTTACAATTAAATCTGTAGTATATTCGCTTGCCCCTTCAATTGCAACGGCTGTATTGCCGATCGTTGCCTCTTGGGTAACTGATGACGGTTCTATAACCGATATGAATGTTTACAGAATACTTTATCCTCCTTTTGCATTGCTCGGTGTATTTGCAGCAGTATACATATACGCAAACACTCAGGAAAGAATAGTTCAGGCAAAAACACATGTTATCAGAATCAAATTCTGGGATGCGCTTAAAGCAGTAGCTAAGAACAAACTTTTCTGGGTTATATCTCTTGCTTCATGGGTAGGCTTCCTTGAAACTACTTACAGCCAGATGATAAACTGGTGCTATGAGTACCACAGCAAAGGTGAAATTTCCCCTGCGGCGTTCAGCGTCCTGGGCCTTATCGTCGGAAATGCAAGCTTCTGGGGAATGCTTGCCGCTCCGTTTGCAATCAGAAAATGGGGCAAGAAAAAAGTTGTAATCGTAACTAATGTTATGAATGCTTTCTTCCTGGCGTTGCTATATCCGGTTGTGCGGTCAGAACCTAAAAATATGATCTGGGCAATCGCCATGGTTTTGTTCATGAATTACCTGATGACTTCATTCGGCGTAATTCTTACCCCTGCTATGAACGCAGATATGCGTGATTATCAGCAGTATATCACCGGCGAAAGAATAGACGGAATGTTCTCTACCGTCAGCCTTATAGGTACGGTTATAACGCTTGCTACAAGCGGCGTCGTTCCGTCAGTATATCAAAACCTCGGAATTAATGAAACCGTTCTTAGAGAACGTATTGATGAGATCGTTAATATAACGGGCAAATCTGCCGTGGATATGCTGCAGTCCCCTTATAACGTGCTTTATCTGCCGGATATTTTCAAGGAAGTATTTACGGTAATAGTTATTCTTTCGGTTGTCGGCGCGGTTATGAATGTTATTCCGTTCTTCTTCTATGATATGACGGAAATTCGCCAGCGTGGCATAATCAATGTTCTCAAAGTACGTGCTTTGTTTGAAGACTACGGCAACAATGTACTCAGAGATAAGGATATTGTTGGAACCATTGATATGATAGAAAAATCGGCTGAACTCGAAAAGGCACAGCCCAAAGATCTTAAAGAGCTCAAAGCTAAGATAAAATCAGCTTCGTCAAAGTTAGCCAAAAAGGCGGCTAAAAAAGAATACAGAGCCGCTGTTGACTATAACGATGATATTTAGATCTCAAAGATAGTTATGGATGAAATGCGCAAATTCGATTCTCCCGAATGGCAGTTTAAGCTTGAAGAGGCAAAGAAGATAGCAGCGGCAGGTCTTGACGGCCTTACTTCTGATTCTTATGAAGAGCTTAACGCAGTGCTTGCAAGAGCAAAGGCAATGCCCAAGGAAACAAAGGTGCAGAAAGAAGAGCGTGCTTCAGCCATAGAATCTGCTAAAAACAGAATTTACAGCAAAAAGATAATAGAGAAAAAACACGGCGGTCATATAGAGGAGTTTGATACTTCCGTATTTGAATCCCTGTTTGAAAGAGAAGATAATAACCTTGAGGAGCGCACTAAAATCGAAGAAGAAATCAGCAAGGCTAAAAAGGCAAAGAACCCTGCTGAAGTTCAGAAACTCAAAGATAAGCGCACAAAACTCAGGGAAGAGAAGAAAATTATTGATGCTGAAATCAAAAAGGCAACAGATGAAAACTCATATTTCAATAAACTTGCTAAACCCTATATTGATTCAGTAAAGCTTATTAAACAGGCAGATAATTACCGCCATTATCAGGATATTAAAGATCTTTATGATGAGGCTAAAGAGCGCGCCGAAGAAGCACTCAGAATAGAAGAAGAAAAAGAAAGAGCTTTGAAAGAAGAGCAAAAGGCTATGAAAGAAAAGCTCAAAGCTGAAAAAGCTCATAAAAAAACTGAGAAAAAGCAGGAAAAGAATTCTAAAAAATCAGATAAAAAGTAATTGCAAATGATTTAAAAGAAATATTTCATTGTAGTTTGAATCGGAGGTGTTTGTTATGAAAGACTGGTTCAAAAATCTTGTTGTCTATCAAATATGGCCTCGCTCATTTTGCGACGGCAACGGAGACGGTATAGGCGATCTTCAGGGCGTTCTTAGCAAAATGGATTATCTTGAAAGCCTTGGAATAAACTGTATATGGTTTTCGCCGCTCTACCCGTCGCCAAATGCCGATTACGGCTATGATATTGCGGATTATATGAATATTAATCCCGAATACGGCGATATGGAACTGTTTAAAAAAGTTCTTGACGAAGCTCATTCCAGAGGTATCAAGGTAATAATGGATCTTGTTGTAAATCATACATCTGATGAGCATGAGTGGTTCAAAAAATCAAAAGATCCGTCCTCTCCTTACCACGATTATTATTTTTGGCGAAAGGGAAAAGGCAAGCGCCCTCCTAATAACTGGCTTTCATGTTTTGAGGGCGGAGCATGGGAATATGACGAAAAGATAGACGAATATTATCTTCATGTATTTGCTAAAAAACAGCCCGATCTCAATCACGATAATCCAAAGGTCAGAGAAGAAGTTAAGAATATTCTGCGCTTCTGGCTTGATTTGGGCGTTGACGGATTTAGAGAAGATGTTATCACGTTCATTTCAAAAAAAGAGGGACTTCCCAACGGTTTGCCGCTTCCTACTGCCTGCGGTATAGAAAATTATATGGACGGCCCTCACATTCACGAGTATCTGCGTGAATACCGTGATGTTACAGATAAATACGATTGCTTTACAGTAGGCGAGGCGCCTATGATGACACCGTCAAACGCACTGAAATACATAGGCGGCGAAAACAGGGAACTCGATTTGATGTTCCATTTTCAGCACATGGACGCAGATTGTATCCTGATGGATTATCTGCAGACTAAATTTAATTTAAAAAAGATGAAACACGCTTTTTCAAAATGGCAGTATAAGCTAAACGGCAAAGCGTGGAATACTCTTTACATAGAAAACCATGATCACCCGCGTATAATTTCCCGCTACGGAAGCGAAAAATACCGTGTGGAATCAGGTAAAATGCTTGCCAATATGTATATGCTTCAGCAGGGTACGCCCTTTATATATCAGGGGCAGGAAATCGGAATGACAAATATACGCCTTGACAGCGTTTCTGATTATGTTGACTGTTTTGTTCAGAATAATTATAAAACTGCCAGGGAAAAACTTCATTTTCCGAAAAAGCTTTGCGAAGAGCTTGCGTTTAAGTCTACAAGGGATAATTCCCGTACTCCGGTTCAGTGGAGCGCAGAGAAAAATGCCGGCTTTACAACAGGTACACCGTGGTTTTACGTAAATCCGAATTATAAGGAGATAAACGCCGCCTCTCAGGAAGATGACCCGGATTCAATTCTTAATCATTACAGGGCGCTTATTAAATTCAAAAAGGAAAACGATGTTGCTGTATGGGGCGATTACAAAGAGCACTATAAAAATTCTGATAAACTTTATGTTTATGAGCGCAATTATCAAGGCAAACGTCTTCTTGTTATAAATTCGTTTACAGAAGAAAATGTTGCTTTTGAAGCTCCTGACGGCTTTGATCTTGAAAAAGGCAAACCTATTCTCTGTAATTATAAAAATCCCACAGTACAGGGAAACGGATTTAAAACACGTCCTTATGAAACTCGTGTTTACTATTTTGAATAATGAAATAAAACAAAACATCTCGGGCAAAATAAGTCCGAGGTGTTTTTTTATGAAAATAAAAGGGAAAACAGCGTTTTTGGACAGCCCTCCCGTAGTTGCAGGCTCAGCGGGAGTCTGCGGCAAAAAAGAGGGGGAAGGCCCGCTTGCCGGTGATTTTGACGCCGTCTTTGAAGATACAACAATGGGGCAGGATTCTTATGAACTTGCCGAATCCGCCATGCTCCATGAGGCAATTATACTCGCCCTTAAAAATTCTGAAACAGCAGCGTCAGATGTGAATTTTGTTTTAAGCGGCGACCTGCTCAATCAGTGTATGGGCAGTTCATTTGCACTCAAGGATCTGATGGTTCCTTCAATAGGTCTTTACGGGGCGTGTTCAACAATGGCGCTGTCATTAAGTGTTGGCTCAATGCTGGTGGACTGCGGCGCTGAATGCGTGGCTGCTGCCACTTCAAGCCATTTCTGCTCGTCTGAAAGGCAATTCAGATATCCGCTTGAATACGGCGGTCAGCGTCCTCCCACAGCTCAGTGGACTGTAACCGGAGCAGGATGTGCAGTCGTTAAAAAAAGCGGAAGCGGAATTAAAATTCCCGCTGTTTCAATCGGAACTATTTGCGATATGGGTATCACCGATGCCAATAATATGGGCGCGGCGATGGCGCCTGCCGCTGAAAAAACAATATTTGATTTTCTGTGCGATACTAAGAGCGCTCCGCTTGATTATGATATGATACTGACAGGCGATCTCGGCTATACAGGTTCACAGCTTCTTTATGAATTGCTTGAAAAAGAGCACGGGCTTGATATCAGAGAGGTACACAAGGATTGCGGTCTGCTTATATTTGATCGTGAAAAGCAGGATGTTAACAGCGGCGGTTCTGGATGCGGGTGCAGTGCATCGGTGCTTTGCTCTCACATTTTAAAGCAGATGCGGGAGGGGAAACTTAAAAAAGTGCTTTTTGTTGCTACGGGAGCACTTATGTCGCCTACATCAAGTAAACAGGGGCAGCCTATTCCGGGTATTGCGCATGCTGTTATGCTGGAGGTGTGATATGGATATAAAAAACAATATAAAAGTAATGGGAACATTTCAAAAAACAGTAAATATACTTTACGGAGTTATTACTGCAATCAGAATAATAGCCGTGGCTTTTCTTGTGCTTCAGGCAGTTCTGCTAATAGTTTCTCCGGACAAATCTTCTCTTAAACAGCTGAAATGATTAAAGAGCAAATACTAAAAATAATAAATAAAACTTGTTTTTATATAAGTCTGAAAAGCCGCCTTTGTTTGACAAAAGACGGCTTTTTGCGTTTAAATGTTTTACAATACGGTAGATTTATGATATAATTAAAAACATGAATAAATTCAACTGTATTTTACGAGGTTTATTATGGGCAATGAAAAAAGTTCATTAATAATAAAAGCTCCCGAAAAAAATGAGAAGTTATACAGTGTAGAGTTCCTGAGATTTATTTTTGCGTGTGTAATTGTATATTTCCATTTTTTGCATACAAATATTATGAATTACACGGGAGGTTCGGCTTTTTATCAGAAGCTGGCAGATAATTGCTCCGGAGACAAACTCGTGGAATGCTTTTTTATTTTAAGCGGGTTCTTTTTGTTTTTTACATTTAAAAAGCATAAAGATATGTCTTTTGGCAGATTTGTTTACTCAAAAGTATCAAGATTGTGGCCCGTGCTGTTTTTTGTAGTAGCTGTTGAAACTATCTTTTTCAACAGAGGCGTGTATAACGGCTTTTTCAATGCGCTGTTTTTGCAGTGCATCGGTCTCACAACTGAATATAAAGGCATAAACTGGTATGTTTCTCCGCTTTTCTGGTCTCTTTTGTTTTATTTCGGGCTCCATAAACTTGTTAAAAAAGAAAAAAACTTTTGTTTCTTTGTTGCGCTGATTTCATATTTTGGTTATGTTGTTATATTTAATTCAGATGAAGGAGTCCTTGGGCGGGGTATAGTTTTTGGATTTCTGAGTACAGCTTTGTTCCGCTCTCTTGCCGGCATGGGCATCGGTTATCTTGTTGCCGCAGTGGTAACAGGATTAAAAGAAAACGGGGTTGATAGCAGGGTAAGGCAGAGCAAATTAGGAAATGTATTGTTTACGGCGTGTGTTTCTTTTGCCGAAATAGCTTCTCTGGTGCTTATTTTTCTGAATTGTTTTTCTGAGAAATTAAAGTGTAAAAACGATCTGTTCGTAGTAATAGTATTTGCCGTTTTACTTGTTTCTCTTTCATTCAAATGCGGTTTGGTATCGCGTATTATAAACAACAGATTTTTCGGATTTTTTGGCAGATACTCTTACAGTATTTACCTTATTCAGCAAACAGTTATGTGGACTCTTCAGAAAACTCTGTGGCAGAACTCATCTTTTGTTCAAGACCATGCTCTGCGTTGTTTAGCTCTCTCCCTTGTTATTGTTGTTATTGCAGGAATAGCAGTGTACTATATTGTAGAAATGCCGTCTGCAAAACTGTTTAAAATGATGGAGAAAAAGTTATTCGTCACAAAAGAAAAATGATATTCCGCGGCATTATCTGCCGCGGTTTTTTCTTAAATATGGTTTTTTGGTTTTGTGTATGATAATATATAGTTAGATAAAGATTTTTCGTATTTCGAAGGAGGTGTCCGTATGGGCGATTTCGGAAAAGTAAACAGCTTGAAAGCGCCGAATAAAACACTTGCGCTTGTATTCCTTACCATGGCGCTTGTCTATAATGTTATTTTCGGATTCATCAGAAACCCCGCAGGTACTGATAATACGCTCTCATATCTTGGCTATGATTATCCCCATGGATTTCTTATGTGGGGCATTCTTACTGCCGCCGCTCTGTTTCTTAATATCATATTTATGTATAAGAAATTCGGATACACCGGCAAAACGGGCACTGTATTTGCAATATGCGCTGTGTTTTTTATGCCCGGCGTTGTTTTTATAAATGACTGGGGCTGGGAGCAAACTGCGCATTTAATAGTTACGCTTATATTTATAGCGTTAAATTCAATTGCCGTTCTGCTCTTCTTCATACATAATTTTAAAAATCATATAAAATATAAAATAACAACATTCGCAATTATTCTTGTGCTTGCAGGAATGATTGCGGTTCAGTTCACTTTAGGAAAAAGCGGATTGCTTGAATTGGTTCCCCTGTGGTTTGCCATGGTGTTGCTTTTTATATCAAATTTTACTAATTTTTATCCGCCGTTTCCGTCAAGTGGTACAGACTCTCCCAAACCAAAAAGCAGAAAAACGGCATTCCGTCTTGTTTCATTTCTCGGTATTTTCGGGGCGCATAATTTCTATATGAACAGAATTTATAAGGGAGCGGGTCAGCTCATAATGAGCGTTATGGGCATTTTCCTGTGCCTTATCCCGGAAATCGGAATGGGCTATGTTAATGATATCTCGGGCGGGGACGCAAAAATATGTGTTGCCGCCGGTATCTCATTTTTCTCGGGTGCAGCTGTGTGGGCAGCACGTGATTTCTTCCGCCTTAAAAATCTTGACGCGCTTGAGGTTTCGGATGATACAAATGATGATGAATTATAAAAAGCAGTCCCGCCGGGACTGCTTTTTCAGTACAGTTTGAAAATATATATTATTAAACCGTAAATAAACGAACTTGCCGTACCGTATACTATAACCGGGCCTGCAATTGTGAACATCTGTGCCGCAGTGCCCAGTACCATTCCTTCCTGTTTGAATTCAAGAGCGGGGGATACCACAGAGTTTGCAAATCCTGTGATAGGCACGATAGTTCCTGCGCCCGCATGCCTTGCGATTTTATCAAACACGCCTATACCTGTTAGAATAGCTGTTATTATAATCACTACACACGGGGTTGCTATTTTTATATCGTCTCCGCTCAGACCAGCCATCCTGAAAAGCTCATTGAGTACTTGCCCGAAACAGCATATTGTGCCGCCGAAAAGGAATGCTTTTATGCTGTTTAAAAGTTTCGGCGAACTGCCGCTTGCTCTGTTTGCCATTTCGCCGTATTCGCTTTTGCTTATTCCCATTTTTACCACCTTTTTTTAAAATACTATTAAATATTGTTTAATATTTTTAATTAATTATTCAAATCACTTGACAAATTATATAATTATCTGTAATATTTTAATATACTATTTGTAAAGGAAGATCACAATGCACCTTATTGATGTAAGAAATGTGTATAAAATATATAATCCGGGCGAAAATCAGGTAAATGCCCTTGACGGTGTTTCACTCACAATTGACGAAGGCGAGTTCGTGGCTATAATTGGTCAGTCGGGTTCAGGTAAATCAACCTTGATGAATATGCTTGGACTGCTTGATGTTCCCACTTCAGGTGAATATTATATAAACGGCAGGCTTGTTGAGGATCTTACGGACGATGAAATGAGCGAAATCAGAAACAAGCAGATAGGTTTTATATTTCAGGGCTTCAACCTTATTTCTTCACTGAATGCGCTCGAAAATGTTGAACTGCCGCTGGTTTACCGCGGTGTATCAAAAACGGAAAGGCGTGAACTTTCCGTTGCGGCTCTTGAAAAAGTAGGTCTTAAAGAACGTATGCACCATCTGCCCGCGGCGCTTTCAGGCGGTCAGCAGCAGAGAGTTGCAGTTGCAAGGGCAATCGCGGCCGCTCCTCCGGTAATTCTTGCCGATGAGCCAACAGGTAACCTTGATACACGCTCAACAAAAGACGTTATGCAGATACTTCATAATCTTAAAGATGACGGCAGAACGGTTATAGTAATTACTCATGACAATGAGATAGCCGAACAGGCAGAACGTGTTATCAGAATAAGAGACGGAAAAGTGGTTGAGGATTACATAAATCCCGGCTTTGAGGAAAAATACGGCAGAAAAGCTAAAATGGATAATAAAAATCCTATTGATTTAGGATAAAATTAAATTTGTGCGGTATATTACACCTGCTGAGGCAAAAACTATCAGCAGGTGATTTTTTATGATTTTTTTAAAAGCGTTTATTGTCGGCGGATTGATATGTGTTATAGGACAATTATTAATAGACTGCACAAAAATGACTCCCGCAAGAATACTCGTTCTTTTCGTGTGCCTCGGTGTTCTGCTCGGCGGGTTGGGAATATATGATAAGCTTGTGGATTTTGCGGGCGCGGGAGCAACTATTCCTCTTACGGGGTTTGGAAACTCTCTTGCAAACGGAGTAAAGGACGCTGTGCGTGAAAGAGGATTTACAGGTATTATTACGGGCGGACTTTCGTCTATGGCAGGCGGTGTAACGGTGGCAATGCTTTCGGCTCTTGTTGTATCCCTTGTTGCGCGCAGCAAAGATAAAAATTAAATTTTTCCACCATATTGAAATAGCTCTGAGTGTGTGATAAAATTAATTAAGATATATTTTGTATTTACGGAGGATTTATATGAAAGCATTAACATACGAGCAGGTTGTTGAAGCATTCAGAGAAAGATTTAAAAATACAGATGTAAGCTCAGTGGCAGGCACTCTTGCATTTCAGATCAATATCGTAGGTAAACCCGAGGGCATATTTTATGTGGAGATCAAAAACGGAGAGATTCATATTGAGCCTTACGAGTATTATGACCGCAACGCTATCCTGATTGCTTCTGCAGATAACCTTATAAAACTTATCAACGGTAAGCTTGACCCTGTAATGGCATTCACCATGGGCAAACTTAAAGTTGAGGGCGATATCGGAGCAGCTCTTGAGCTTATAAAATTCCTTAAATAATAGATTAAAATCAAAACAGCCGCCTGTTTAAAGGCGGCATTTTTTATTTATTGATGTTTTATTTTTACTCACTGATTTTAAAATGCCCTATTTTGGCATAAAAGTTATTTTCTACTTGTTTTAATTATAATTTTAATATATAATATAAACAAATAATAAACTGAGGAAGTGTGTTCGCATTTCCTTTAATTTTTGACGGAGGGTAAATTATATGAAGCATGCAGATATCGTCAATAAAATGAGCCTGGAGCAAAAGGCAAAATTTGTTTCCGGTTACGATTATTGGCATCTTGAGGAAGCGCCTGATCTCGGGCTTCCCAAAATCATGGTTACGGACGGGCCTCACGGTCTTCGTAAGCAGAATCCCGATAAGAAAAGTTCAAGCGGTATCGGCCTTGGAAATTCAGTTCCCACCACATGTTTCCCGCCTGCGGCAACATCAGCCTGCTCATGGGATGAGGATCTTTTAAGGCAGGAGGGTGAAGCCCTTGCTGAGGAGTGTATTCAGGAAAAGGTTTCCGTAATTCTCGGCCCGGGCACAAACATTAAGCGTTCTCCCGTTTGCGGCAGAAACTTTGAGTATTTTTCGGAAGATCCGCTTCTTGCCGGTAAAATGAGCGCAAATCTTATCAACGGCTGTCAGTCAAAGGGCGTTGGTAACTCACTTAAGCACTTTGCCTGCAATTCGCAGGAAGCTTTCCGTATGGTAATAAACGAGGTTATCGACGAACGTGCTATCAGAGAGATATATTTCCCTGCTTTTGAGATAGCTGTTAAAGAATCCCAGCCGTGGACTGTTATGAACTCATACAACAGAATTAACGGCGAGTATGCATCTCAGAATAAATGGATGCAGGAAGATGTTCTTCGCGGAGAGTGGGGCTTTAAGGGTGTTGTTCTGACTGACTGGGGCGCATCTGTTGACAGAATTCCCGGCCTTGAAAACGGCACAGACCTTGAAATGCCGTCTTCAGGTACACTCAATACTCAGAAGATCATAGAGGCTGTTAAGAGCGGCGAACTTGATATAAAAGTTCTTGATGAAAGAGTAGATAATGTAGTAGACCTTATTATCAAATCAAAGCCGAACCTTGAAAAGAACTATAAATATGACGTTGAAGCTCATCACAAACTTGCTCAGAAAGTTGCAGAGGGCTCAATGACGCTTCTTAAAAACGAGGAAAATATCCTTCCTCTTAAATCCGGCCAGAAAGTTGCCGTTATCGGCGAACTTGCAAAATCACCCAGATTCCAGGGCGCAGGCTCATCGGTTATTAATGCTACAAAGCTTGATAATGCTTATGACTGCCTTGTTTCACTCGGCGTTGATGTTACATATGCTCAGGGTTATGAAAAGGGTAAAGACGTTGTTAATGATCAGCTCGTTTCAGAAGCCGTAACAGCGGCAAAATCAGCAGACGTGGCAGTAGTATTCGCAGGCCTTACAGAGGAATTTGAGGGCGAAGGATATGACAGAGTTGATATCAATATGCCTT
>UQBX01000007.1 GCA_900539425.1 uncultured Oscillospiraceae bacterium
AACAGACGCCTTTAATTTTATTATCTTATTTGAGCAGTGATTTATACATCTTGATGTACTCGTTTGCCGATTTGCCCCAGCTCATATCACAGCGCAGAGCACGCTCAACAAGTACAGGCCAGTATTCCTTGTTGTTGTAAGCATCAACCGCTCTGTAAATAGCTCCAAGCATATCGTAAGCGTTGTATGTTTTGAATGTAAATCCGTTGCCCTCTCCGTCTCCGCTGTCAGAAACCGAATCACGCAGACCGCCTGTTTCGCGAACGATAGGCAGAGTGCCGTAGCGCAGAGCAACCATTTGTGAAAGTCCGCACGGTTCACTCTTACTCGGCATCAAGAACATATCAGCTCCTGCGTATATCTTCCTTGCAAGGTCGGGAACAAATCCAAGCCTTAGACCGACTTTATCGGGATATTTGTCATGCAGTTCACGGAAAAAGCTTTCGTACTGCCATTCACCGGAGCCGAGCACAACATACTGAATATCTCTTTCCCAAAGGCTCTTTTCAAGCACTTCTCGCATAAGGTCAACGCCTTTATGACCTACAAGTCTTGTAACTATGCCAACAAGCGGAACTTCGGGGCGAACTGCAAGGCCCATTGTTTTTTGAAGTTCTTCTTTGTTTTTTGATTTATTTGAAAAATCATCAGCATTATAATTTGCCCATATTGCCTGATCCGTTTCAGGATTGTAACTGTCGGTATCAATGCCGTTAAGTATACCACACAGCTTCCAGGAGCGCTGGTTGAGTATTGGGTCAAGACCGTAGGAATACCACGGGTCAAGGATTTCCTTGGCGTAGGACGGGGATACGGTAGTAACCTTGTTTGCGCACTCAATGCCTGCTTTCATGAAGTTTACAAGTCCGTCATACTGAATAAGATCATAATGCTCAGGCCCTATTCCAAGTACGTCCTCAAGCAGTTCATTACCGTATTTGCCCTGATACTGGATGTTGTGAATGGTGAAAACGGTCTTTATGTTTTCATAACCCATTCTTGTAGCGTAATAGCAGCTGTAATAAAGCGGCGTAAGCGCTGTCTGCCAGTCGTTGCAATGGATAATATCGGGTTTCCAGTCAATCGCGGGGATTATTTCAAGAATAGCTCTTGAAAAGAAAGCAAATCTCTCGGCATCATCATAATGACCGTAAATGCCGTCTCTCTTGAAATAATACTGATTGTCAAGGAAATAAAATATCACACCGTTGATTTTTGTTTCAAAAATACCGCAATACTGCCTTCTCCAGCTAACAGGCACGGAAATGGAAGTGATGAACTTCATTTTGTCCTTATATTCCTGCTTTATGGAGTCATAAAGCGGCATAACAACACGGCAGCCAATAAGTCTTTTTCTAAGCGCTATGGGAAGTGAACCTGCAACATCGCCAAGTCCTCCTGACGCCATAAACGGGTTCGCTTCTGAAGCGGCATATAAAACTTTCATAATTTAACCTCCCGATGTTAAATTCTTGTTCCCTTGCTGAGGGTAACAGGGAAGGTGGGAGCGCCTGAAAGCTCCACGCCGTTTTTGATAGATACTTTCTTATCAGCTATAACGTAGCTGAGTTTTGAGTTTTCACCAACTACTGTATCCTGCATAAGAATTGAATTTTTGACAACGGCGCCCTTTGCAATTTTTGCGCCCTTGAAAATAATAGAGTTTTCAACAGTGCCGTCAATAATACATCCGTCCGCAACAAGCGAGTTGGTAAGGTGGGATTCCGCACCGTAAAGGGACGGCATATCGTCTCTTTCCTTTGTATATATCGGGAAATCGGCGCTGAAGAGTTTTGCTCTGTTTTCCTTTTCAAGCAGTTTCATCGAAACATCATAGTAAGCCTGAACGCTTGAAATGGTGCCGACAAATGAATCGGTTGCGTCATAAGCGTAAATCTTGAGGCTCTTTACATTCGCCATCAGCACATTTCTCTGGAAAGAGATCTCATTCTTTGAATGAGCTGTAGTGATAAGAGATTCAAGCAGATACTTTTTCATTATAACGATGTTAACACTGTGGAAGATTTCTGCCTCATCGCGCCTGTCAAGGCTCATCTCGGTAATTCTTCCGTCATCGTCAACCTTGTCAAAGCAAAGGATAGAAGCAATCTTATCCGGCATAGGCGCTTTTACACCCACAACGGTGATATCTGCGCCGCTCTGCTCGTGCCTGTCAAAAAGTGCCTCGTAATCAAGCGAAAGCACGTTGTTGCAATCGCACATAACAACATAAGTCTGGTTGCTCTGCTCAAGAAAGCCCATATTTCCGTAAATGGCGTCTATTCTGTTGCCCCACATAGTGGCGCTGCCAACATTAAAAGGCGGCAGAATGAAAAGACCGTCATTTTTTCTGCTGAGGTCCCAGGGCTTGCCTGTGCCTACATGATCCATAAGTGACTGGAAGTTTGCGTTCGTTATTACGCCCACTTTTGTAACTCCGCTTTCCACCATGTTTGAAAGTGGAAAATCAACAAGTCTGTATCTTGAGCAAAACGGAACAGAGCCCATAGTTCTCATAGCAGTAAGGCTGTCTAAAGTGCCCTCGTGAATGTTTGCGAAAATCATTCCCATTACTTTTTTTCCGTTCATGCTCACACCTCCTTGCCGGCTTCAATCATTGCGCCCGGCTCAACTTTTGAATTGCTTTTTACTGTTGCGCCCGCTCCTACTACGGCAACACCCCAGTCTTCGGGGTTCTGCAGCAGCTCAGGAATGTCGCCTACTTGGGCGCCCTCTTCGATAACGGCATTTTCGGCAACTATCGAATAGTATATCTTTGCGCCTTTTTTGATTACTGCGCCCGGCATGATAACGCTGTATCTTACATCGGCATCCTCTTCAATTTTAACATTGCTTGAGATAACGCTGTAATCAACATTGCCCTCTATCTCGCACCCCTCTGAAACGGAGGAAAGCTCAACATTTGCATTCTTGCCGATATAATGCGGCGGGCTTACCGGATTTCTGCTGTATATCTTCCAGCTTGGGTCGCTGAGGTCAAGGTCAACATTCGGGTTGATTATGTCAAGGTTTGCTTCCCACAGAGAATCAATTGTGCCTACGTCTTTCCAGTATCCCTCAAACGGGAAAGCAAACATTCTTTCACCTGCGTCAAGCATGGTGGGAATTATATTTTTGCCGAAGTCGTTTGATGAGCCTTCTGTGTTTTCATCCTGAACAAGATATTTTTTCAACTTGTCCCAGCTGAATACGTATACACCCATAGAAGCTTTGTTGGATTTCGGCTCTTTCGGCTTCTCTGCAAATTCATATATCTTGTTGTTTTCATCAGTAGCAAGAATACCGAATCTGGAAGCCTCTTCCCACGGAACTTCAAGCACGGCAATTGTGCAGTCCGCGTTGTTCTTTTCATGAAAATCAACCATTTTTGCGTAATTCATCTTGTAGATATGGTCGCCTGAAAGAACTACAACGTATTCGGGATTATATTTTTCAATGAAATTAATATTCTGGTAAATGGCGTTTGCTGTGCCCTTGTACCATTCCTTGCTGCCGATAGCCTCATAAGGGGAAAGCACATGAACACCGCCGTTCTGCCTGTCAAGGTCCCACGGCTGGCCGTTTCCTATGTAGTCATTGAGCTCAAGAGGCTGATACTGTGTAAGCACACCAACGGTATAGATACCGCTGTTTACGCAGTTTGAAAGCGGAAAATCTATAATTCTGTAATTTCCGCCGTAAGGAACAGCGGGCTTTGCGATGTTCTTGGTAAGAACACCCAGTCTGCTGCCCTGCCCGCCGGCAAGCAGCATTGCAACAATGTTTGATTTATGTGCCATAAACACATCCTCCTTATTTGGACTTTTCAATAAATAACGCGTTTAAGCCGCCCAGTTTAACACCAATGCTTTGGTCAAATCCGTGCATGGGCTTTTTCGCGGTTTTGTATGTTCCGGAAAGTCTTGATTTGTTTCCTCCGTATTTTTTCAGGTTGGAATCAAATATAACTTTATAAGTTCCGGCCTCAGGAACGCCTATGCGGTATTCCTTGTGCTCGTTTGGCGTGAAATTGAATATACCTATAATTTCGTGCCCTGTTTTGCTGATTCGCCTGAAGGCTATCGTTGAATTTGCGTTGTCATCGCTTGATATCCAGCTGAAGCCTTCCCAGCTGTAATCAATCTCCCAAAATTCGGGGTGATCTTTGTAAAAATGATTTAATTCTTTTGAGAATTCAAGCAGCTTTCTGTGCTTTTCATAATCAAGCAGCAGCCAGTCGAGCCCGTCCTCATAAGCCCATTCCTTGAACTGACCGAATTCCTGCCCCATGAACAGCAGTTTTTTGCCAGGGTGAGCCGCCATATATGATAAGAACAGCCTCATGCCCTCAAATTTCATCTCATAATCACCGGGCATCTTGTTTATCAGGCTGCATTTTCCGTGTACTACTTCGTCATGGCTTATGGGAAGAATGAAGTTTTCGGAAAAGGCGTAGAAGAAACTGAATGTTATGCAGTTGTGGTTTCCTTTTCTGAAAAGCGGATCAAGCGAAGTGTAACGCAGCATGTCGTTCATCCAGCCCATGTTCCACTTAAAGTTAAAACCAAGCCCCCCAACATCGGGCGGCATTGTTATCATAGGCCATGCGGTGGATTCCTCGGCTATCATCATAACACCCGGGTGCTCCTTAAACATTGCGCTGTTGAGCTGTTTAAAAAATTCAACCGCCTCAAGGTTTTCGTTTGAGCCGTATTTGTTTGCCACCCATTCGCCTGCCTGCCTGCCGTAATCAAGATAAAGCATAGAAGCAACGGCGTCTACGCGCAGGCCGTCAAAGTGATACATGTCCGTCCAGTACATGGCGGAGGAGATAAGAAAGCTTTTCACTTCGTTTCTGCCGTAGTCAAAAACTCTTGTTCCCCATTCTTTGTGCTCGCCTTTTCGCATATCGGAATATTCATAAAGCGGCGCACCGTCAAATTCGTAAAGTCCGTGAGCGTCTTTCGGAAAATGAGCGGGCACCCAGTCAAGTATTACGCCTATTCCTGCCTGATGGCATCTGTCTACAAAATACATAAGATCATCAGGAGTGCCATAGCGTGAAGTGGGTGCGAAATACCCCGTAACCTGATAACCCCATGAGCCGTCAAACGGGTATTCCATAAGCGGCATAAGCTCTATGTGGGTGTATCCCATATCCGTTACATAGGGCAGAAGCTCGTCTGCCATTTCACGGTAAGAATAAAAGTCTCCGTTTTCCTTCTTTTTCCAAGATCCGAAGTGCATTTCATATATGTTTACGGGCTTTTCAAGGATATTGCCGCTCAGGCTTTCTTTCTGCCATTCTGCGTCTTTCCATTTATAGCTGCCAAGCTCGTAAACTTTTGAAGCTGTGCCCGGTCTTGTCTCACTGTGAAATCCGTAAGGATCGGCTTTGTAAAGAATGCGCCCGTCTGCCGCGGTGATAACATATTTATAGCAGTCATAGATATTTATTCCGTCTATGACCGCTTCCCAAATTCCCGGTGAAATCTGCTCCATTACATTTGCGCTTTCGTTCCAGCCGTTGAAATCGCCTGCAACGGAAATGGAAACAGCGTTCGGTGCCCATACTCTGAAAGCAAACTCGCTTCCTTTAATTCTATGACAGCCGAAAAATTCGTATGACCTGTAATTTTCACCTTTGTTGAAAATATATATGGGAAATTCGTATTCTTTCTTTAACTTTTTCATGCTTTTTCTCCTTAACGGCAGAAAGTTATTTATATGGAAGCGCTTAATTAGCCGCAATGCGACCATTAACACTTATAATCAAATATATTGTATCATCTCAGTAATGAACATTCAAGTGTTTTTTGTTTACTTTGTTACAAGAAATTTTTGAATAATGGCAAATATTGTGCAATTTGTTACAAAATTTTTGATATTTTTGGTAAAAGTAAATCAAAAGAGCGAAATTATCCCAAAATCGCGTGATTCGGTTTTCATCATTATCAATAATTTTAACGATTTTTATTAAAGAATTTTATATTTATTTTTCTATTGATTGAATATGGTTTAATATGGTATAATTGTTAACGGATTTTACTGCCCTTTTCAGGGCAAGTCAAATACCGCCGGGAGGGAAAGAGGTTGAAGGATATAATCGTAGTTTATCCTAAAAGAGAAACTGCTCTTTCAATCAGGCTCCTGATTGAAAAAAGCGGCTTTCACGTCTCCCATGTCTGCGCTCTCGGCACATCGGCACTTGAAATTTCACAAGAAAAGCAAAACGGAGTTATTGTATGTCCTTTTGTTATGAAGGATATAACGGCGGCTCAGCTTGCGGAGCAGGTGCCAAACGGTTTTGATATAATAGCACTGTCAAAAAACGGCACAGAGCAGTATATGGGCAATATGATAACCCTTCCCGTGCCGATGGACAGAAATGATTTTCTGAATACCGTCCAAATGCTGGCAAGCAGTAAATCGAGTTTTACAAGAAGAACAGGCGAGGACGGCGAATATATTTCAAAAGCAAAAGAAGCGCTGATGCACATTAAGGGAATGAGTGAAACTCAGGCTCATAAGTATCTTCAGCAGGAAAGTATGCGAAGCGGCAAGAAGATAGCCGCCGTAGCAATGGACATTTTAGACGGACTTACATAAACGGTTTTGCCGAAAAAATGTGAAGGTTTGTGATTATATGAAATTTACAAAGATGCAGGGCTGCGGCAACGATTATGTTTATATCGATTGCTTTAAAGAAAAAGTTGAAAATGAAAGTGAAGCGGCTATCCTGCTTTCAGACCGCCATTTCGGTGTGGGCGCGGACGGACTTATTTTGATAAAAAAAGGCACTGCGGCTGATTTTGAAATGGTTATGTATAATGCGGACGGCACACGCGCAGAAATGTGCGGCAACGCAATCCGCTGTGTTTCCAGATATGTGTATGACAACGGTTATATAAATTCCTCGGATTTCACGGTTGAATCAATGGGGAAAATAAAAAATATTGAGCTTATCCTCAGCGGCTCTGAGGTAAAAGGAGCGCGCGTAAACATGGGAGCACCTATTATCAATGCCGCCGATGTGCCCGTTGTTGCTGATACACAGAAAGTTATAAACAAACCCGTGAATGTGGCCGGCAGGGATTTCAATATGACCTGCGTTTCTATGGGAAACCCCCACGCGGTTATGATAATTGACGAAAGTCCCAGAGATTTTGAACTTGAAAAATACGGCCCGCTCTTTGAAAACAATAAGATGTTTCCTAACCGCGTAAATGCCGAGTTTGTCAAAATCATAAACAGAAATGAGATAGAAATGCGTGTATGGGAGCGCGGCACGGGCGAAACTCTTGCCTGCGGCACGGGTTCCTGCGCTTCAGGCGTAGCTTCACAGCTGTGCGGCTTCACAGATAAGGATGTAACAGTTCATCTTATCGGCGGAGATCTTAAAATAAGCTGGAACGGCGGCGAAAATGACCCTGTGTATATGACGGGGCCCGCCGAATATGTCTTTACAGGCGATATTGATTTACAGAAAATCAGGAGGTTTAAAATATGAAAGCAAATGAAAATTTCTTAAAGCTTGAAAGCTCTTATCTGTTTTCAACAGTTGCAAAAAAGCAGAGGGAATATCAGCAGGCTAATCCGGATAAGGAAGTTATCCGCCTTTCAATCGGTGATGTAACAAAGCCGCTTGCTCCTGCTGTTATTGAGGCTATGCACAAAGCTGTTGACGAAATGGCTAATGAGGAATCATTCCGCGGTTATCCGCCCGAGCATGGCTATGATTTCCTTGTTGATGCTATTCATAAGCACGATTATGCAGACAGGGGTCTTGATATTGAAAAGGACGAGATATTTGTTTCAGACGGCGCAAAATCAGATTGCGGAAATATAGGCGATATTTTCGGAGAGGGAAACAAAATCGCTATCTGTGACCCCGTTTATCCCGTTTATTACGATTCAAACGTTATGAGCGGCAGAACGGATATCATCTATATGCCGTGCACGGCTGAAAACGGCTTCATGCCTCAGCTTCCTGAGGAAGTGCCTGATATTATTTATCTTTGCTTCCCCAACAACCCGATTGGCGTTGCCGCAAGCGCAGAGCAGCTCAAGGTATGGGTTGATTACGCAAATGAGCACGGCTCACTTATTCTTTACGATTCAGCATATGAGGCATTTGTAACAGACGGCTCAGTAAAATCAATATATGAGGTAGAGGGCGCAAAAACCTGCGCTATCGAATTCCGCTCATTCTCAAAGACAGCGGGCTTTACAGGTGTACGCTGCGGTTACACAGTAGTACCTAAGGCTCTTGAATTCGGCGGTATCAGCCTTAATTCACTGTGGGGCCGCCGCCAGGCAACTAAGTTCAACGGCGTCAGCTATATCACTCAGCGTGCTGCTGAGGCTGTATACAGTGAAGAGGGTCAGAAGCAGACTAAAGAAACAATAGCTTATTATCAGAGAAACGCAAAGACCATATTTGACGGACTTACCGAGGCAGGCTTCACCTGTTACGGCGCTGTAAATTCGCCTTATGTATGGCTGCGTGTTCCTGAGGGAATGACTTCATGGGAATTCTTTGACGATCTTCTTGATAAGTGCCAGGTTGTCGGCACACCAGGCTCAGGCTTCGGCAAGTGCGGTGAGGGATATCTTCGCTTAACAGGTTTCGGCAACTATGAAAAAACACTTGAAGCCGTAGACAGAATTAAAAGAGTATACGGCAAATAATTAAGTATTTTTTAGAAGTTTGGAGGATAAATAAATGACTAAGACAGAGCAGCTTTATGAGGGCAAGGCAAAGAAAGTTTGGGCTACCGAAGATCCCGATATCGTTATCGTGGATTACAAGGATGATGCCACTGCTTTCAACGGCAAAAAGAAGGGCACTATCGTAGGTAAGGGCGTTGTAAACAACAAGATGTCCAATCTCCTTATGCAGCTTCTTGAAAAGCACGGTGTTCCCACTCATTTTGTTGAGGAACTTTCAGACAGAGAAACAGCTGTTAAAAAGGTAAAGATTATTCCTCTTGAGGTTATAATCCGCAACCGCGCAGCAGGTTCTATCTGCAAGAGACTTGGCCTTGAAGAGGGCATGGATTTCGTTGCCCCGTCAATCGAGTTCTCATATAAGTGCGACGAACTTGACGATCCGCTTATTTCCGAGTATCACGCTATCTCATGCGGCTTCTCAACAAGAGAAGAGGTTGATACCATTAAGGAAATGGCTTTCAAGATCAATGATGTTCTCAAAGAGTATTTCGCTTCAATCGGCGTTGAGCTTATCGACTTCAAGCTTGAGTTCGGCAAAACTTCTGACGGCAAGATCGTTCTCGCTGATGAGATCAGCCCCGACACCTGCCGCTTCTGGGATATCAAAACTCATGAAAAGCTTGATAAGGACCGCTTCCGTCGTGACCTCGGCGGTGTTGAAGACGCATACGCTGAGATGATGAAGAGAACGGGGTTGAACTGATGGCGAATAATACTTATAATTCACCTTTTAACGCCCGCTACGCCAGCAAGGAAATGCAGTATATATACTCGCCTGATTTCAAATTCAAAACATGGCGTAAACTGTGGATAGCTCTTGCAGAGGCTGAGCACGAGCTGGGACTGAATATCACTCAGGAACAGATAGACGAGCTTAAGGCTCATGCGGACGATATCAATTACGAAACAGCCGCCGCTTATGAAAAGCAATTCCGCCATGATGTTATGGCGCATGTTCATGCTTACGGTGATCAGTGCCCCAAGGCGGAGCCTATAATCCACCTCGGAGCAACAAGCTGTTATGTAGGTGATAACACTGATGTTATCACAATGCGAGAGGCTCTTCTACTTATCAAGAAAAAACTTGTAAACGCCATCGCAGGCGTTGCGGCTTTTGCTGATAAGTATAAGGACATGCCCTGCCTTGGCTTTACCCATTTTCAGCCGGCACAGCCTACAACCGTAGGCAAAAGGGCAACCCTCTGGCTTATGGATCTTGTGCTTGATTATAATGAGATAGAGCATGTGCTTGATACGCTTATGCTTCTCGGTTCAAAGGGCACAACAGGAACTCAGGCATCTTTCCTTGAGCTCTTTAACGGAGATCATGAAAAGTGCAAGGAGCTTGACAGAAAGATCGCAGAGAAAATGGGCTTTAAGTCCTGCTTTCCTGTAAGCGGCCAGACTTATGCAAGAAAGCTTGATACTATCGTTTGCAACTGCCTTGCGCTCATTGCGCAGTCATGCTGCAAGTTTTCAAATGATTTGAGGCTTCTTCAGAACCTCAAGGAAATAGAGGAGCCGTTTGAAAAGCATCAGATAGGCTCTTCGGCAATGGCTTACAAGAGAAACCCCATGAGAAGCGAAAGAATCGCGTCTCTTTCACGCTATGTTATGATTGACGCGCTCAATCCCGCGTGGACGGCTTCCGCTCAGTGGTTTGAAAGAACTCTTGATGACAGTGCCAACAAGCGTGTGTCTGTTGCTGAAGCATTCCTTGCAACGGACGGTATCCTTGATTTATATATTAATGTAACAAGCGGACTCGTTGTTTACCCCAAGGTAATACATTCAAGGCTTATGAGCGAGCTTCCGTTTATGGCAACGGAAAACATCCTTATGGATGCCGTTAAAAAAGGCGGCGACCGTCAGGAACTTCACGAAAGAATCCGTGTTCACTCAATGGCAGCGGCAGATGTTGTCAAAATGCAGGGCGGCAAAAATGATCTTATTGACAGAATTGCGGCAGACCCAGCTTTTATGATGACTAAAGAAGAGATACTTGCCACAATGAAACCGGAAAACTTTGTGGGCAGAGCGCCTCAGCAAACTGCGGATTTCCTCAGTGAAGTCATTAAACCGATACTTGATGCCAACAAAGATCTGCTTGGTATCAATGTAGAAATAAATGTATAACCGGAGGTAAAAATGATACAGTTAAGTGTATTAGACACATTTGCCAATCTGTTTTCCAATTTCGGAAACATAACATGGCAGCAAATCGTTATGATCGCAATAGGCGGACTTCTTGTATTCCTTGCGATCAAAAAAGAAATGGAGCCTACGCTTCTTCTTCCCATGGGCTTCGGTACAATCCTTGTAAACCTTCCGCTTTCCGGCGCAATTACTCAGCCGGGTGCAACAGAAGCAGGACCGATTACAACACTTTTTGACGCAGGTATTTCAAACGAACTTTTCCCGCTTCTCCTTTTCATAGGAATAGGCGCAATGATCGATTTCGGCCCGCTTCTTAAAAATCCGTGGCTTATGCTTTTCGGCGCGGCAGCTCAGTTCGGTATCTTCTTTACCTTCTTTGTTGCTTCTTTCTTCTTCGATTTCAAGGACGCCGCCTCTATCGCCATTATCGGCGCGGCAGACGGCCCCACATCAATCTTCGTTGCTCAGGAGCTCAATTCTGCTTACCTCGGCCCAATTATGGTTGCGGCGTACTCATATATGGCGCTTGTTCCCATTATACAGCCGCCTGTTATCAAGCTCTGCACAACAAAGAAAGAGCGTCTTATCAGAATGAAATATCAGCCGGGCGAAGTTTCAAAGCTTACAAAGATTCTTTTCCCGATAATCATCACCATAGTTGCCGGCCTTGTTGCTCCTAAGTCAGTTGCGCTTGTAGGCTTCCTTATGTTCGGTAACCTTATCCGTGAATGCGGCGTTCTTAATGCTCTTTCAGAAACTGCTCAGAATTCACTTGCAAATATTATCACAATTCTGCTCGGTCTCACTGTTGCGTCAAGAATGCATTATGAGGAGTTCCTGCAGTGGCAGACAATTCTTATTCTTGCCCTCGGTCTTGTAGCATTTGTCTTTGATACTGCCGGCGGTGTATTCTTTGCAAAGCTTCTCAACATCTTCCTTCCGAAAGACAAAAAGATCAACCCCATGATCGGTGCGGCTGGTATTTCAGCATTCCCGATGAGCGGTCGTGTTGTTAACCAGATGGGTCTTAAAGAGGATAATCAGAACTTCCTGCTTATGCAGTCAATAAGCGTAAACGTATCAGGTCAGATTGCGTCAGTTATCGCAGGCGGCCTTATCCTTACCCTTGTTGAAGAGATAATTTAACGGAGGTAAAAATATGTTGAATTTACTTGCAAAACTCGGCGCAATTTCAATGGCACTTGAGATTCATCCCGATTCATGGAAAGAAACTCTTCCTATTATGGTTATCGGAATGGTAGGCATATTCCTCGTTATCGGCGTTATTATTCTTATAACTTACGGCCTTAACAAACTTTCAAACGGCAGTAAAAAGAAGAATAAGAAAAAGGACGATAATGAGTAACCGCCGTAAACATAAATAAATTTAGTAACAGCATTAAGCCGCTCTCTTATGAGGGCGGCTTTTTTTCAGCATTTTCTTTTTCTGTTTTCAAGATCAAATATGAGGACGGCACATCCCAGAAGCATTAATACTGAAAGAGCGGCATTCACACTTGTGGGGCGAACTATCGTTTCGGAATAATTTGAAAAGACCTCGCTGCCCGACGGAAAAAAATGAATAAGCGCGGCACAGACGGCACTGCTGATAATGCCGTTTATCACACGCCAAAGCAGAAAATCAGTGTATTTCATTCCTGTTTCTTTAATTATTGTATATATCTGCAAATGAATGCATAAGCCGCCGAATGCAAGATAAAAAGCAGTTATAAAGAGCGGAAGATTTGGTGCGCACTGAGCAGCGCCGCTTGTGATCTCAATAATCGGAAGTAAAAATTCGGGAAGCGGCAGGTTTCCCTGAACGGCGCAGAAAAGCATTATATATGCCGTCATGTTTATTACGCTTCGGGCAGATTGTTCAACGCTTTTGTTAAGCGCCTGAGCAGGAGTCAGGGAAAGGAAACTGCTTTCTCCCTCCTCGGTTTTACCCCATATAAAACCACACAGCAGAGAGCTTATTAATGCGGCGGCAGTTACGCTTGCAAAAAGGATAATGCCCTGCTGTTTGCTTTTAAGTATACCTGTTCCCAGTGCGGTTATAATAAATCCCGCCCCGCCGCTGAAATCAAACCTCAGCATCCGCTTGGCGCAGTTTGAGTCAATATCGCCGTTGCGGTATAGATTTGCGGTCAGAAGCGCTCCTGAGGGATAACCTCCTATCAGCCCGAGAAACAGGGCAGAGCCTGCGCATTTCGGCAGGCGAAGAACTTTGCATGTAACGGGGCTGAGAATATTTTCAAGAGCCCTGCCGGCGGCGCTGTGCTGTATAAAATTGAATATTATAAGTAGGGGAAGCAGGCTGGGAATTATAACCCTGCCGGAAAGAGCCGCGCCGTAGAGGGCGCCCTCTTTTGCGTCTGAGGAAAAAACGATAAGCACGCCTGCAAGCGCAAGAGCGGCAAAAAGCAAAAAAGAATCCCTGTTTATTTTCATATAACCACCTATTTAATTCATATAAATTAACGGTGATTTTATGAGAAAAAAATTAGTAAGAAGCGGCGGAGATATACCGCGCGAGTGCTTTACGGGCGAGCCGCATATAGAGCTTTACGGCTGTTCGCAGTGCCTTGTGGACGGTTTAAAGTCTGTTCTTGAATACTCGTCTGATACAATAAAACTTGCCGCAGGAAAAAAGAAGATAACTTTTCACGGCGATAACCTGCATATAGATTCCTTTACCCCTCAGGGAGCGGTAGTTGAAGGTATGATTGTGAGCGTGGATTTTTCAGATGCTGATTAAATTTATAAATTGGTTTTTCGGTTATGTGGTGTTTACTTTTTCAGGCGGGTTTACAGATGGATTCATAAACCGCTGTTATACGGAAAAAATAAATATAAAAGATATTGTCTGTGAAAACGGGAAGATTACCGCACGGTGCAGCATAAATGCGTACAAGCGGCTTCACAGAGTTGCGCTCAGGTCCGGCGGAAAGGTCAGAGTAGTTAAAAAACGCGGTCTGCCGTTTATACTGCATCCGCTGAAGGGCAGATGGGGAATATTCTGCGGAATGCTCTTTTTCGTGCTTTTTGTGTCTTTTATGAGCGGCTTTATATGGAATGTAACGGTAATCGGAAACAATACTCTTGAAACCTCTAAAATAGTTGATTATCTTGCCCAAAACGGTTTTAAAACAGGCGTGCGCTGGTCTGAAACTGACAAGGAAAATCTGGAGTTTTCCGTAATGGCGGATTTTGATAATGTTGCTTGGATATCCATAAACCGATTAGGCTGTCTTGCACAGGTTGAAATTCGCGAGACTACACCTAAGCCTCAGATAGAAAACAACAATATAATTACAAATGTTACTGCCGATAAAGACGGGGTTATAGTGAAGGTAACTGCACTCGGCGGCTGGCCTGCTGTAAAACCGGGAGATGCCGTTACAAAAGGAGATCTTCTTATTTCGGGCGTTTATGAGGCGGCGGAAACAGAAAATCCGCAGAAAAATCATTATGCTCGCGCCCACGGCAGTGTAATTGCCAAAACAGATTATGAAATCACTGTAAATATACCTCGGGAGCAGAGTGAAAAGGTGTATACAAGCGAAAAACAATATAAGACGCTTTACCTATTCGGGGTTGAAATTCCCCTGTCAATAAATAAAAAAGAGGAAAACACGGTGTCCGAATTTCAAAAACGATATCTTGTGTTAAATGATTTTAGGCTGCCGATAGGTATATATACCGAAACACGAAGAACATATCAGGATACAAAACGCAGTATTTCCGATTCGGAGCTGCTTGCGGCGGCAAAAGAAGAGCTTTCCGCAAGGGAAAAGGAAGAACTGAGCGAATGCGAAATAATCGGCAGAGATGAAAATTACGAAATTACTCAGGACGGTATTTCGTACACCTGCGATTATTCGCTTCTTGAGGATATAGGTTCGGAGCACGAAATTATTTTTTCGGATTCTGAAGATGATAATTCTTGAAACGAAATGTAATGTGTGATAAAATGTGATAAATAAAATAATAAAGGAGGACTGAATATGCAGATGACTTTTCGATGGTTCGGAAATAAGCTTGACACAGTTTCTCTTGACCAGATCAAGCAGATTCCGGGCGTTACCGGCGTTGTTCCCGCTCTTCATGATTTGCCGGCAGGTGAGGCATGGAGCGAGGAAAGAGTTCGCGCAATGTATGACGAAATCACTTCAGCCGGGCTTACTATGGAGTGCATCGAAAGTGTAAATGTGCACGAGGATATAAAGCTTGGTCTGCCCACCCGCGATAAGCTTATTGAGAATTATAAAACCTCAATAAGAAATCTTGCCAAGGTAGGCGTAAAATGTATATGCTACAACTTTATGCCTGTTTTTGACTGGACCAGAACAGACCTTTATATGCCCCTTCCGGACGGCTCTACATGCCTTTCATATGACGGCAAGCAGGTAGAGGGCAAATCTCCGGAGGATATGTTCAGGGAAATTGACGACAATTCAAACGGCTATGCTATGCCGGGCTGGGAGCCTGACAGAATGGGCGAGATCAAGGAGCTGTTTGAAAAATATAAGGGAATTACTGAAGAGGATTTGTGGCAGAGTCTTCAGTATTTTCTTGAGGCTATTATGCCTGTATGTGAGGAATGCGATATCAAAATGGCAATACATCCGGATGATCCGCCCTGGGGAATCTTCGGTTTGCCTCGTATTATAAAGGATAAGGATGCGCTTTTAAGACTTGTGAATATGGTGCCCAGTAAATATAACGGTATAACTCTTTGCACAGGCTCACTCGGCGCAAGCCCTAAGAATAACATTCCTGAAATTATCCGCACTCCCGAAATAGGGGAGAGAATTTATTTTGCACATCTTCGCAATGTTTCAATCAATGACCAGTGGTTCAATGAAACTGCCCATGAAAGTGCTGCCGGCTCTCTTGATATGTACGAAATTGTTAAGGCTCTTCAGGAAATCGGATTTGACGGATATGTACGTCCCGACCACGGCAGAATGATATGGGGAGAGGTTGCAAGACCCGGCTATGGCCTTTTTGACCGTGCTCTCGGCGTTTGTTACCTTAACGGACTTTGGGAAGCAGTTGAAAAAAGCAGAAAGGAAAAATAAAATGACTCATGAGAATTTAAAGGGCAGAGTTGCTGTTGTAACAGGCGGCGGCGGAGTTCTTTGCGGCGCTTTTGCAAAAACACTTGCCGCTCAGGGCTGCAAAGTTGCTGTTCTTGATCTTAATAAAGAAGCCGCACAGAAATGCGCTGATGAAATCAATGCAGGCGGCGGAGAGGCAATTGCAGTTGGATGCAATGTGCTTGAACTTGAATCAATGCAGCGCGCAAGAGATGAGGTTACAGAACTGCTTGGAACCTGTGATATTCTTCTCAACGGCGCAGGCGGTAATAACCCTAAGGGCACAACAACAAAAGATACCCTTGAAAAGATAGACCTTGTTCAGAAAGATGAAAATATAAAGACTTTCTTTGATCTTGATCCCAGCGGAATAAGCTTTGTTTTTAACCTTAATTTCCTGGGTACGCTTATCCCCACGCAGGTATTTGCGCGCGACATGGTTGAAAAAGAGCATTCCTGCATAGTTATGATCACTTCAATGAACGCTTACAGACCGCTCACAAGAATTCCTGCCTACTCAGCCGCTAAAGCTGCGGTAAAGAACTTCACAGAGTGGATGGCAGTGCATTTTGCTCCCATGGGAATTAGAGTAAATGCCATTGCACCGGGCTTCTTCTCAACAAAGCAGAATAAGACCCTGCTTTGGAATGAGGACGGCACACCAACAGAACGCACCGGCAAAATTCTTGCGGCTACTCCGATGAACCGTTTCGGTGAGCCTGAAGAGCTTGACGGAACACTGCTTTTCCTGTGTGATGAAGCTTACAGCGGCTTTATTACCGGAGTAAGCATTCCTGTTGACGGCGGTTTCAATGCATATTCCGGCGTATAATATGATGTATTTTAAAGGCGGGAATTTCCCGCCTTTTCTTTTTATAAATAATGTTCTTGCATATAATCATTGTGTATGGTAAAGTAAAATTGAAATAATATTAAAAAGGAGGAATGATTATGAGCGCAGGCACATTAGCGGCAGTAATTATTGCCGCCGTAATCATTTTTATTATCATAGTTTTGGGTATTTATGTGGCGGCAACATATAATTCGCTCGTAAATCTCAGAAACACTGTTGAGGAAGCGTTTGCTACAATGGATGTCTACCTCAAAAAAAGATGGGATCTTATCCCGAATATCGTTGAGAGCGTAAAGGGTTATGCTAAACATGAGGCGCAGACACTCATGAATGTCATCTCTGCCAGAAACGGAAATTACAACGATATGACAACTGAGCAGAAAATGCAGGCTGACAAAGAACTTACAAGAGGTCTTGCCGGTTTCAATATTCTTGCCGAGCAGTATCCTGATTTAAAAGCTAATCAGAATTTCCTTGATCTGAATAATCAGCTCCAGAGAACTGAAGAGGATATAGCAAACGCAAGAAAGTATTATAATGCCGTTGTAAAAAATTATAATAATAAAACCGAAATGTTCCCCTCAGGTATAATTGCCAAAATGTTCAAATTCGGCAAAAAGCAGATGTTTGCCATTGAAAATGAGCAGGAAAAAGAGGCTGTAAAGGTAGAATTTTGATGAAACTTTTTAAGAAAATATTGCCGGTGTTTGTGCTGATAGCGGTGCTTTTGTGTTCTTTTCCGGCTTTCGGCGCAGAACATCCGTATGAGCCTTATTATATAACGGCATATGATGTTTCCATAGACGTTGCAGAGGATAATGTTCTCAAAGTAACTGAAAATATTGATGTTCACTTCAACGATCCCCGCCACGGAATATTCAGGTATATACCGCTTAAAAACAATGTTGAGCGTGTGGACGGCTCAACTGCGGTAACCCACGCCAAAATCAATAATATACGCTGCAGTGATCATTATTCCAAATCAACTGAAAATTCACAGCTTGTTTTGCAGATAGGCGATGAGGATAAAACTCTTACAGGCGATTACAGCTACACTATCTCGTATAACTATGCTCTTGGCCAGGATGTTGCAAGCGGATATGATGAACTGTATTACAATATTATAGGTACAGGCTGGGATACATATATTGATAATGTTACTTTCAGCATAACAATGCCAAAGGATTTCAATGAAGACATGCTCGGCTTTTCTGCTGGCAGCTATGGCTTTGCCGGAACAAGCAGTATAGAGTATTATGTTAACGGGCTTGAAATCACAGGCAGGCTTACCCGCGAACTCGGCCCTTATGAGGCTTTTACAGTAAGGCTTGAACTTCCTGACGGATATTTTTATTTTGATATGACTGCTCATATCTTAAAGCTTGCTGCTATGGCAGCGATTGCTGTAATCTGCTTTTTGATTGTGGCTGTTATTTGGCGTAAGTTCGGCAAGGACAGAAAAATTATAAAAATAGTTGAGTTTTATCCTCCGGAAGGCATGAGCAGTGCTGATGTTGCTTACTGGTACAAAGGCATGCTGAAAAATGAGGATATGATACCGCTTCTTATCGAGCTTGCTAATGAGGGCTATGTGGCAATAACTCAAACAAAAACAAATCAGTACTATGATGGTTCGGATTATGTTATAGAGCGCCGCAAGACCTATAACGGGCCTGATGAAAACAAAAAGATATTCTTTGACGGGCTTTTTGAAAGCGGTAAAAACCGCATTACAAATGATGATCTTGAGAATGTTTTTTATAAGCATCTAAACAGTATTGCGGCAAATTACAATACCATTTCAAACCGAACAAAAGTTTTCTCAAACAAATCGCTCATAATGCGTATGGTTTGCTGGGCGCTTATAGTCATCTGCTTTGTTGCAGAGGTGTTTATCTTTAGATCAACGTTCGGTACGGGCGAGCAGTATGCGGTATTTTTCGGTTCAATAGCCGTTCTGATAGCGGCATTTATCTTCTCTTTCTTTGTAAGAAAAAGAACTGATAAAGGCCATGAGATATTGCAGAAAATAGAGGGATTTAAGCTGTTCCTTGAAACTGCTGAAAAAGACAGGCTTGAGAAGCTTGTGTTTGATGATCCTAAATATTTTTACGATATACTTCCGTATGCCTATGTCCTCGGCGTGTCCGATGCATGGGTCAAGAAATTTGAGGATATTGCCGTTGAGCCTCCTGAGTGGTATAACGGCACCGGCTCTTTCAACACTTTTGTTATGTGGCACTTTATGAGCAGCGCAATGCACAGCGCGTCACAGGCAATGACTTCTGCTCCTCAAACATCTTCCGGTGGCGGCGGCGGATTTTCCGGCGGCGGCTCAGGCGGTGGCGGCGGCGGAAGCTGGTAATTCACCGTGAATTTTATAAATTTTCTGTAATATACAATAAATAAAAAACGGAACTGGTTTTCAGTTCCGTTTTTATTTTGACTATTTAGTTTTCATCTTTCAGATTATATCTGAGTTTTTCTACATCGGCTGTTTCACCCTTGTAGCTTTCAAGGTAATCAAGCAAGCTGTCTGCGTCGTCAAATACCTTGATGAGTTCAAGAGAGGCGTCAGTCATAAAGTTTTCTTCTACTGAATAGTGCAGCATTTCAAGCATTTTGTCATAGTAACCGTAAGGATTGAAAACGGCGATAGCCTTGTTGTGGCGGCCAAGCTGTTTAAGCGTGTAGACTTCAAAAAATTCCTCAAATGTGCCTATTCCGCCTGGAGCTATGATAAACGCGTCCGCATGGTCTTCCATAAAGGTCTTTCTTTCTGCCATTGTCTGCGTGTGCTTAAATTCTGTGCAGTTTTCATAAAGTACGTTGAATTGTTTCATAAATTCGGGAGCAACGCCCAGAATGTATCCGCCGTTATCATGCACTGCGTGCGCAGTGGCGCCCATAACGCCTTTTCCGCCTCCGCCGAACACAAGCCCGTGACCGCGTTTTGCCATTTTTGCAGCAAGGTCATAAGCCGCGTCGGAGAATTTTTTATCTATAATGTCGCTTGAAGCTCCGAATATACAGAAGTTCATTTATATCACCCTTTGTTTCGTCATTTTATACTAATTTATTATATCAGTAACGCCATAATTATTCAACAATTTAATTCCATTATATTAACTTGCGCTTGAAATGGTACAGAGTAAAGTATATAATAAAACTGTAATTTTATGATATTCGGAAGGCGATAATTTGGAAAATTTCATGGATAAAAATTTTTTGCTTGATACAGATACGGCAAAGAAATTATTTTTTGATTACTGTGCGGATATGCCTATCTGTGATTACCACTGTCATTTAAGTCCTAAGGAGATTTATGAAAATAAAACCCCTCAGGACATTTCTGAACTGTGGCTGGGCGGCGACCATTATAAATGGCGCGCAATGCGTTCCTGCGGAGTTGATGAAGATTACTGCACAGGCAGTAAAAGCGGACTTGAAAAGTTTGAAAAATTCGCGTACACACTGCAGTATGCAATAGGAAACCCGCTTTATCACTGGGCGCACCTTGAGCTTCAGCGCTATTTCGGTATAGATACCCCGCTCAGTGCAAAAACTGCGGATGATATGTATAAACGCGCAAACGAAAAAATTAAAAACGGTGATTTTACGCCGCAGAGCCTTATAAAGAATTCCAATGTAAAAATTGTTTGCACAACCGATGACCCGGCAGACAGCCTTGAATACCATGCGCTGCTTGCTAAATCCGATTTCAGCTGTAAAGTTTTGCCCGGATTTAGGCCTGACAAAGCGCTTTCGATTGAGCAGAGCGGTTTTGCGGATTATATCGCTTCTCTTTCCAAGGCTGCCGATATGGAGATTAAGTCTTATAAAGATGTAATTTCAGCGCTTATTAAGAGAGTTGATTATTTTAACGAGCATGGCTGCTGTGTTTCAGACCATGCGTTCAACTATATGCCTTTTGAGCCTACTGATGACAGCACTATAGAAACCGCTTTTCAAAAGGCAATGAACGGCGAGACAATTAGTGAAAAAGAGCGTGACGCTTATAAAACGGCTGTAATGACTGCTCTCGGCGAGAAATATTATGAACTCGGCTGGGCAATGGAAATTCACCTCGGCGCAATGCGAAACAATAATACAGCTAAATTCAAACTTCTCGGCCCCGATACGGGATTTGATTCCGTCGGCGATGATCAGACGGCTTATACACTCAGCCGTTTCCTTGATTCGCTTGAGGTAAAAGGCAAACTTCCTAAGACAGTTCTTTTCAATCTAAATAATAAAGATAATATCGTTTTGGCAACAATGCTCGGCAATTTCCAGGGCAGTGAGGTTGAATCCAAGATACAGTTCGGCCCTGCATGGTGGTTCCTTGATACTATGGACGGCATGACGGATCAGCTTAAATCTCTTGCTAATCTCGGCGTTTTAGGTAAATTTATAGGTATGGAAACAGATTCCCGTTCTTTCACATCATACGCGAGGCACGAATATTTCAGGAGGATAATGTGCCGCCTGATAGGCAGATGGGTAGAGGACGGCTGGTACGCAAACGATGAAGAAATGCTTAAAGAGATCGTCTGCGGCATATCCTATAATAATGCTGTTAATTATTTCAATTTTAAGTAAGATTCTGTGGAGGTAAATTATGAATCTCAATTTAAGACCTAAAGAAGAATGTATGTTTGATGAAATCTCGCTCGGCGAAATCATGCTTCGTCTTGACCCCGGCGAGGGCAGAATAAAAACAGCCCGTTCATTCAGAGCATGGGAAGGCGGCGGCGAATATAACGTTGCCCGCGGCCTCAGACGCTGCTTCGGAATGAATACCGCAGTTGTAACGGCATTTGCTGAAAATGAAGTAGGCTACCTGCTTGAAGACCTTATTCTTCAGGGCGGTGTAAATACTTCTCTTATTAAATGGGTAAAGTATGACGGTATCGGCAGAACAACAAGAAACGGTATTAACTTTACCGAAAGAGGTTTCGGTATCCGCGGAGCCGTAGGTACTTCAGACAGAGGTCATACCGCTATCAGCCAGCTCAAACCCGGCGAGATAGACTGGGATCATATTTTCGGCGACCTCGGCGTTCGCTGGCTTCACACAGGCGGAATTTATGCCGCTCTTTCCGAAAATTCAGCGGCAGTTGTTATTGAGGCTGTAAAAGCCGCTAAGAAATACGGCACCGTAGTTTCCTATGACCTTAACTACCGTCCGTCACTTTGGAATGACATCGGCGGAGTTAAAAAGGCACAGGAAGTAAATAGAGAACTTGCTAAATATGTTGACGTTATGATAGGCAATGAGGAAGATTTTACCGCTTGCCTTGGCTTTGAGGTAGAGGGCAATGACGCTAACCTCAAGGAACTCAATATGGACGGATATGTTAAGATGCTCGGCGAAGTCTGCAAGGCTTATCCCAACTTCAAGGTAATTGCCACCACACTGAGAACGGTTATTACGGCAACAGTTAACTCATGGAAAGCTATCTGTTATTCTGACGGTAAAATTTATAATTCAATCGAATTTCCGGCACTTGAGATACTTGACCGCGTAGGCGGCGGAGACAGCTTTGCTTCAGGCCTTATTTACGGTCTTATGACTTATGAGGACGCTCAGAAGGCTGTTAATTACGGCGTTGTTCACGGCGCTCTTGCTATGACAACACCCGGTGATACCTCAATGGCTTCTCTTAAAGAGGTAGAGGCTAAGGTAAACGGCGGCACAGCCAGAGTACAGAGATAATAATTATTACGGAGGATAAATATAATGGCAAATAAAATTGAAACACTTGCTAAAATTCATGAAGTAGGTATCGTTGCGGTAGTAAGAGCTACTTCTATTGAACAGGCAGAAAAGATTACAGACGCTTGTATCAAAGGCGGCGTTGCGGCTATTGAGCTTACTTTCACCGTTCCGCATGCTGATAAGCTTATTGAGGCTATGAAAGAAAAGTACAACAGCGGCGAGATCATTATCGGCGCAGGTACTGTTCTTGACGCAGCTACAGCAAGAATCGCAATTCTTGCAGGCGCTGAATACATCGTTTCACCTTATTTTGATCCTGAAACTATAAAATGCTGCAACCGTTACGGTATCCCCTCAATGCCCGGTATCTATACACCTACTGAGGCTGTTGCCGCTATGGAATGCGGCGCTGATGTTCTCAAGGTATTCCCGGGAGATATTGCAGGCCCTGCATTTATCAAAGATATGCACGGCCCTATTCCGAATGCGGTTATGATGCCGTCAGGCGGCGTTAGCGTTGATAATGTTAAGGATTGGATCAAAGCCGGTGCATTTGCGTGCGGTGCAGGCTCCTCACTTATCGCAGGCGCAAAGACAGGCGATTATGATAAGATTACCGAAACAGGTAAACTCTTTGTTGAACGTATCAAAGAGGCAAGAGCTGAAATGGCAAAATAATCCTGATAACATAAAAAACACGCGGCTTTTATTTGCGGCGTGTTTTTTATTGTTGGAAACAAGCTTGTGAAATTTATTTTGTTTGTATTAAGTTTTTCAGTTCATTAAAATATTAGGCAATAAAAAAGAGACCTGGTTTTTCAGGTCTCTTTTTATTTGTCATTATCAGTCGATGTAATAAACTCTGTTTTCTTTTCTCGGGGCGGGGGAGGGCTCTTCGCCATCTGTATAGCCTACTATACAGTGCCCGATTCCTTCGTACTCTCCCTTTATACCGAGTGATTTGAGAATTTCTTTGCCCTCAGGCATCTCAAATTCTTCTTTTGCACGGTGTATCCAGCAGCTGCCAAGCCCAAGTTCGTGCGATGCAAGCATAAGGTTTTGCATTACAAGGCTGCCGTCATAAATGCCTGTGGGGCAGTTCTTGTCAACAAGTACTATCAGCACTGCGGGAGCACCGTAAAACGGGTCGGAGTCACTGCCCATGATTTTAGCGTTGAGCCTTGAAAGTTTATTTCTCATTTCCTTGTCTGTAACGCAAATTATGATTGTGGACTGCCTGCCCATTCCGCTCGGGGCGTATAGTCCTGCTTCAATAATCTTGTCAAGCAGTTCCTGCGGTACAGAGTCGTTTTTGTATTTTCTTATGCTGCGCCTTATTTTGATAGCATCAAGTGTATTGCTCATAAAAACACCTCTCAAATATTTTTATATACAAAAGCGGTGATATGTAATCACCGCTTTGTATGCTCGTCAAGAGTAAGATAATATGCGGGCAGAAATTCATTTTTAAAATATTCCACCTCTGGCATATTGATTTCGTCTATAAGTTTTTCCTGCGCTTCAAGTGCTTTTTCAAATTCTCGGTTGCCCATTCGGGTTTCGTTTACACATTTGATGAGAGCGTCAATTTTGTCTGCCGCTTTTACAATTTTCCAAAGCTCTTTATCTTCATCCTTTTTGTTGAAAAGCGGGGAATATTCATCCCTGAATTCTTGCGGCAGCATATCAAGCAGCCTGTTTCCCGCAAGTTTTTCAACATCTTTGTAAACGTTTTTCATTTCCTCACTGCCGTATTTTACAGGAGTGGGCATATCACCGGTGATAACTTCTGTTGCATCATGATAGAGTGCAAGCAGTGCGCATCTTTCGGCGTCATAATTTTTGCCGAATTTTTTATTGCCTATAAGGCAAAGAGCATGAGCAATTACAGCAACATGCTGGCTGTGTTCGGCAATGTTTTCTTCAGCTGTGTTCTGCATAAGCGCCCATCTGTTGATAAGGCGCATACGGTTTACCATTGCAAAAAAATTACTCATTGCTTTCATTCTCCGCTTTAGCAATCTTTATGCCGAGTTCGTCAAGCTGAATGTTGTCTATATAAGTGGGCGCGCCGCTCATAAGCTCGCTTGCGTTCTGAACTTTGGGGAATGCTGTAACATCTCTCAGGCTGTCTGCGCCGCAAATCAGCATTGCAAGTCTGTCAAGGCCTATGCCCATACCGCCGTGCGGAGGAGATGCGTATTTGTATGCATCAACAAGGAAACCGAATTTAGCGTCTATCTCTTCCTTTGTAAGTCCGAGAAGTTCAAACATCTTGTTTTGCAGTTCGCAGTCTGTAATTCTCATTGAGCCTGATGAAAGCTCTGTGCCGTTAAGAACAAGGTCAAAAGCCTTGGCGCGTACTTTTGCTTTGTCTGTATCAAGATACGGAATACATTCTTCCATCGGCATCGTGAACGGGTGGTGCATTGCAACCCACTCGCCGCTTTCTTCGTCATATTCAAAGAACGGCATTTCTGTTATCCACAGATAGTTCCATTTTCCTTCGGGGATAATATTGAGTTCTTTCGCAACGGCAAGTCTGAGCGCTCCGAGAACTGAAAGTGTAAGAGCTGTTTTACCGCTTACAATGAATACACAGTCGCCTTTTTCAGCGTTCAGTGTAGAAATAAGTTTGTCAAGTTCGCCGTCTTTGAGGAATTTTGCAAAAGAACAGCTTGGTGCTTCATCTGCCCATCTTATATAGGCAAGTCCCTTTGCGCCGATTCCCTTTGCGTATTCAGTGAGTTTGTCTATCTTCTTTCTGCTGTAAACACCTGCGGCGTTCTTAGCAACTATGCATCTTACTGTTCCGCCGTCCTCAACAGCGCTTTTAAATACACCGAAATCGGTCTTTACCGCCCAGTCGCTGATGTCGTTTATAAGCATATCAAAACGTGTGTCGGGTTTGTCTGAGCCGTATTTGTTCATGGCATCCGCAAAAGTCATTTTCGGAAGCGGAAGCGGAATATCAATATCAAGCGTTTCCTTCATAAGCTTTTCGATAAAGCCTTCCGCCGTTTCCATAATGTCTTCTGTGTCAACAAAGCTCATTTCAAGGTCTATCTGAGTAAATTCCGGCTGGCGGTCTGCACGCAGATCCTCATCTCTGAAACATCTTGCAAGCTGAATGTATCTGTCAAATCCCGCTATCATAAGAAGCTGCTTGTATATCTGCGGGCTCTGGGGCAGGGCATAGAATTTACCGTTGTGGATTCTGCTGGGTACAACATAGTCCCTTGCGCCCTCAGGCGTTGATTTTATCATCATAGGTGTTTCTATCTCTATGAAATCTTTGCCGTAAAAATATTCGCGCGCAATCTTTGCAATTTTGTGGCGCATGAGAATATTTTTTGTAAGCTCCTCGTTTCTCAGAGCAAGATATCTGTATTTCAGTGTAGTCTCGTCGCCTACCTCATCAGCCTTAGAAACCTCAAAAGGCGGGGTCTGAGCTTTGCTTATTATACGAAGTTCCGAAACCTCTATTTCTATATCACCCGTCGGCAGTTCAGGGTTCTTGCTTTCTCTTTCAACAACATTGCCTTTGAGCGCAAGCACATACTCGCTTCGAACGCTCTGAGCCTTTGCAAAAGTATCTCTGTCTGTTTTGTCACTGAATGAAAGCTGAACGATACCTGTTCTGTCTCTCAGGTCAATAAATATAAGATTTCCGAGGTCTCTCTGACGCTGAGCCCAGCCAAACAGTGTAACCTCTCTGCCGCAGTCCTCAATTCTGAGAGTGCCGCAATAATCAGTCCTTTTAAGTCCTTTTATACTCTCCATTTTCAAAATCTCCGAAAAATCAGTCTTTATTTTCAACACCGAAAAGGGATTTGAAATCAAACTCTTCTCCGTTGATGGTCAGATCATCAAGTTCCTTTTCAAGTGAAATGCTGTAAAATCCGCTTACGAATGTAGGAATGGCAATCTCTGTTTCTTCGCCGCTTTCCATATTTTTAAGCTTTGCTATACCGCTTTGCACTTCGTCTTCGCCGAGTACTACGGTGTATTTAGCGCCAAGCTTGTTGGCATATTTCATCTGCGCTCTGAGGCCTCTGCCGTTAACATCGTAAAGGCATGTAAAGCCCTCTTCTCGCATGTCGTTTGCAATTTCAACCGCTTTGAGTGTTGCTTTTTCGCCCATGGAAACTATGAAAAGATCGGGCACGCTCTGCTTTGGAAATTCGCATCCCTGTGCTTCCATAAGAAGCATAAGCCTTTCTATACCAAGGCCGAAACCGAGTGAGGGAGTTTTCTGGCCGCCGAGCTCTTCGATAAGCCCGTCATATCTTCCGCCGCCGCAGACCGTTCCCTGAGCGCCGATTGCGTTTGAAACAAATTCGAATACAGTTTTGGTGTAATAATCAAGACCTCTTACAATCTTGGGATTTACCGTGAATTCAATATTCAGCGCGTTAAGATAAGATTTTACTTTTTCAAAATGCTCTTTGCAGTCATCGCAAAGGTAATCAAGAACAACAGGCGCACCCTTTGCTATCTCACTGCAAACAGGTGATTTGCAGTCCAGAATACGCATGGGATTTCTTTCAAGTCTGTCCTTGCAGGTATCGCAAAGCTCGTCTTTTCTGCTCTCAAAATACTGTCTGAGCGCCTTGTGGTATTCAGCTCGGCATTCGGGGCATCCTATCGAATTTATCTCAAGCGAAAGATCTTTTACTCCGAGTTCTTTAAAAAATGTGTTTGCAAGTGAAATTATTTCCGCGTCAGCAAGAGGCGATTCAGCGCCGAAACATTCAACGCCGAACTGGTGAAATTCACGAAGCCTGCCTGACTGCGGCTTTTCATAACGATAGCAGGAAGTCAGATAGCAGACTTTTTGAGGCAACGTTTCGTTGCAAAGGCCGTTTTCAAGAAAACTTCTTGCAGCTCCGGCAGTTCCTTCCGGGCGAAGAGTTATGCTTCTGCCGCCTTTGTCGTCAAAAGTATACATCTCTTTCTGAACAACATCCGTAGTATCTCCCACGCCACGCTGAAACAGTTCGGTGTGCTCGAATACGGGTGTGCGTATTTCCCTGAAGCCGAATCTTTCGGCAACATCAAGCGCAGTGCTCTCAATATACTGGTTTTTGTAGACTTCTGAGGGTAAAACATCTTTTGTACCCTTAACAGCTTTAGTAATAAGTGCCATAAAAATATCTCCATTATAAAAACAGGGCGGGTTTGCACCTGCCCGTTGTTTTAAGAATTATATCGAGGGTTAACTATCTCTCTCCATTCAAAATCGCCGCGCTCAACGCCCCTGATAAGAGCCTCCGCAGTTGCAATGTTTGTTGCGTAAGGAATATTGTGAACGTCGCACAGTCTGAGCAGATCATTGTCATTCGGCTCGTGCGGTTTGGGGCTGAGCGGATCTCTGAAGAATATGAGCAAATCTATCTCGTTGCACGCAATGCGGCTTGCAACCTGCTGACCGCCGCCCTGGCTTCCTGAAAGAAAACAGTTTATTTTAAGCCCTGTTGCGTCGTGAACCAGCTTGCCGGTTGTGCCTGTTGCGCACAGATCGTGGCGGCTCATTATTCCGCAGTAGGCAATGCAAAACTGAACAAGAAGTTCCTTTTTTGCATCATGTGCAATAAGTGCAATATTCATAAAATACCTCTCTGAAATGAATTTATATACTAATTTTTACTATTTTTTTATTTATTATTTTAATTCAGCATTAAAATAATACCATAAAAATACAATTTATTCAATATTTAATTATTTGATATGGCTGAAAATCCCGTCAGTTGAGCAAAACTCCGGTGTTCTGAGCAGGCTGTTCGTCCGTATTGTTTGAATAATAATATTCAATAATGGAAGAAGTGATTTCAGCGGTTGATGTACCTGAACCAGCATAATCTATTTCAGATGCTATTGAAATTTCCGGCTGGTCATACGGTGCAAAGGTGATAAGAAAGCCGTTGTTTGTTTTTTCTCCGTTTCTGATAACCTGTGATGTACCTGTTTTGCAGGCAACGTCAACACCTGAATTTTTAAATATGGAACTAAGCGTATTTTGCTCCGCTACCATTCTCATACCTTCTTGAACAATATTGAAAGTGCCGTCTGAAATGGGAAGTTCTTCCGCAACGGTAGCGCCTGTTTCTTCTATTGAACCGCTTGAAGTGTTTATAACAGCTTTTACAAAGTGCATTTCATATCTTGTGCCTTTGTTTGCAACGGTAGCGCAGTAATTTGCAAGCTGAAGGGGAGTGAAAAGGTTATCTGACTGGCCGATACCGCTCTGAATGGTATCACCCATCTGCCAAACCTTGTTGTATCTTTCAGCGCTTGCCGGGCCTGCAAGAACACCGGCAGCCTCGCTTATCTCAACGCCCGTTTTTTCGCCCAATCCAAACATAGACGCGTACTCGTTCATTTTTGAGATGCCGAGTTTATCTGCGCAGTTGTAGAAGAATATGTTGCATGAATCTCTGAGCGCTTCACGCACATTCTCACTTCCGTGCGCTCTGCTGTTAAGGCACTGGAATGTAACATCGTAGTATTGCCATGTGCCGCGGCATGTAAAGGTAGTGCTCTCTGTTATAACGCCTTCTTCAAGCGCCGCGCATGCCATAGCAGGCTTGAATGTTGAGCCGGGCGCATAAGTACCAAGTGCGAATCTGCTGAAAAGCGGCTGCCTTGAGTTAGAGGCAAGTGATGAGTAATCGTCATAATAATCCTGCAAGTCATATGTAGGATATGAAGCTGCGGCAAGCACTGCTCCGGTGTTTACATCTTCAACAACAACGGCTCCGGCGCCGTCTGTTGCGCTGACTTCGTTACATGTTTCTTCCAGTTTCTGCTGGGCAATTCGCTGAAGGTCACGGTCAATCGTGAGAACAACGGTATTTCCCTGAATGGGCTCTTTGGTTATTTCTTCTTTAACATTTCCGTCAGAATCAATAGTTATAGTCAGTTCACCCGGAGTTCCGCGGAGTTCGCTTTCCATAGCCGCTTCTATGCCGCTTTCACCGATGTTGTCATTTATTCCGTATCCCTCATCTTTAAGCTCTGCGTATTCTTCTGCGTTGATCTTTCTGACAGTGCCTAAAATATGAGGAGCAAGAGTTGAATCTGCATATTCTCTGTAAGCAACGGGCAATACATCGGCGCCCATATAATCCTGCTTATCCTCTTTTATGGTGGCAACCGTTTCATCGCTGACATCGTCTGCTATGGTAACAGGGTTTTCTATTGAGAACATAAGTCTTGTAAGCTCATATCTTATGGCGCCTACTTTCAGTGCCGTTTCGGTGTCATAGCCTTCAAGACCGTATTCCTCAACCATTGCGTCAAAACAGTTTTGTGCAGTGGCGTAGTTCTGCAGGTTGAACATATCTTTGCTCTTCATTGTTGCAACGGCGTTTTCATCTTCAGTGAATTCAATACCGTCTGACCCTATACGCAGGGGAAGATTGTTTACATATTCCTCTCCGTTTTTTTCAAAAAGAGCTATGAGGTTTAGTATAACTGCGTTTCTTGCGTCATTGTCATCGCGAGAGGGGAAATAAGCCGCATCCAGAATTATGGAGTTGCCCTGCCTGTTTGTAACAAGCGGGTTTCCGTTTCTGTCCACTATTTCTCCTCTTGCCGCTTCTATTGAAACAGTGTAAGTCTTTACCGTGCTGTTCTGCGCGCGGTAGTATTCACCGTTTACGATCTGAATATCATAAAGCGAGTAGCCGAATGTGCATACAAGAGCTATTACAAGTATTATAGCGACAAGACTTCTGCCGCTGAAATGTCTGCTTCTCAAAGTTTAATACCTCTTTCAGTTCAACACGCTTATGGGCTTGTTAAGTCTGTTCTTTATAGGCCTTAGTATGAGATAGATTACGGGTGTAATAATGATGGTGTAAAGCGCGCTCGGAAGATAGAAAGTAAAAAGACTTAGCTCCGCGCCGCGCACATCCTTTATAATTATAAAGAACAGCCAATACAGGATACAGTAAATAAGAATAAAGACCGTGCTGAAAATAAAGTTTGTAATAAATGTGTTTCTGATGATATATGTTATAAGGGCCGCGCCGAAAAAGCACATAATGCACATGTAAACGGCATTGAAACCAAGATGAACGGCGGAACTGAGATCCCACAGCATACCGCCCACAAGAGCGATAACAGCGGCAAATCTCTCGTCTTCGCCGGAGCCGAGAATCATGCATACGGGCAGCAAAAGAAAACATCTTGCGCCGCCTATTTCAAGCGTAAGCCCTGCAGTGTTCTGTATCAGTGCAGCAAGGGCAGTCAGAACAAGATAGATAACAACTTTAAGTGTGCGCTGTTTGTAGGAAAGGTCCATTACTGCGCCTCACTTTCATACCCAGTAAGCACAAGGCATTCGGAAATGTTGTTTACATCCACTCCCGGTTTTATAACAGCGTATGACGCTACGGAAGATGTATCCTCCTCGATCTCCTCAACAGTGCCGATAATAAGGCCTTCCGGAATCTTTCCGCTTATGCCTGCGGTAGCGATGATTGATCCGTAAGTAACTGCTGTGGATGAATCAAGGTTTGCCATTATACATTTTCCCTCTGACGCCAATTCCGCTCTGCCGGTAACATATGATATTTCGCCTGAAACTATTTCATAAGCTGAAACCGAAAAATCGGGGTCAAGTATTGTCTTTACAACGCTGTAAGTGGGGTAAGCTCTGTCAATAATACCAACTATGTAGTTGCCGTAAAGAACGGCATCTCCGTCTTTTATTCCGCTTGCAGTGCCTTTGTTAATAGTGTATGAGCCGAAAATATCAGCTGCGTCCCTGCTTGTTGCTTTAGCTTCAACAAAAGTGTAGTCGGGATTTTCTTCTTTGAGCTCCAGAGCGTCCTTATAAAGTTCGTTCTGCTTTTTTAGATTCTCATAATCAGCAAGCTGGTCCTGAAGGGAACCAACCTGATTTTCAAGTTCGTCTATGCGCTCAAGGTATTCAGCATTGCCGGTTGCTTCTCCGAAAACGTAAGTAATACCGTCTGATATTTTGGATGCCACCCAGTTTGCGGGCGCAAAAATAGTGCCCACTATTCCGGATTGTGCTGTTTCGCCTCTGCCGTTAGCCGCGCATATCAGCGCACCTACAAGCAAAAGCGCAATAACGCCTGCAATTACCTTGAAGCGTCTGCTCTTAAAAAGCTGTTTCATTTTTATCTCGCCCTTCTCAGTTTAACTGATGTTCCGATTGCCACAACATCCATCGGATTTTCAGGCAGATGAACCTGTATTTTTGTTTCTTTTGCGATGAGCTCGGGCAGACCTCTCAAAAGAGCTGTGCCGCCGGTGAGGTAAATGCCCCTGTCAAGAATATCAGCTGCAAGTTCGGGCAGTGTAACCTCAAGTGTTTCTCTGATAGCGTCTACTATTTCGCTTACGGGTTCGCAGAGTACATTTCTTATTTCTTCGCTTGTTATTTCAATGGAATTCGGCAGACCGTCAGTAAGATTGCGGCCGCGTACTTCCATTGCGCCTTCTCCGTCGTATTCGGAAACGGAGCCGATCTTGATCTTTATATCTTCTGCGGTAACATCGCCTATAAGTAAATTGTGCGCTCTTTTCATGTGGTTGATGATAGTTTCATTCAGCGTATTGCCTGCGATTTTAACGCTTTTTCTTGCGGCAATTCCGCCGAGGGACATAACAGCAACATCACACGTGCCGCCGCCGATATCAACTACCATGGAACCGGAAGCTTCAAAAACGGGAAGCCCTGCGCCGAGAGCGGCAGCCATAGGCTCCTCAATAAGTTCAACTTCCTGGGCTCCGGCAGCTCTTGCGGCGTCCTCTACCGCACGTCTTTCAACTTCAGTTACGCCGCTCGGAACAGTGATTATTACTCTTGTTTTAGTAAACATTGATGTTTTTGAAGAACGGTAAATGAAGTTGTGAAGCATATCCGCTGTCATGTCAAAGTCCGCAATAACGCCGTCTTTAAGAGGCTTAACAGCTATAATGGAGCCGGGAGTGCGGCCAATCATTGCTTTTGCTTCATTGCCGGTTGCAAGAACTCGTCTGGATTTAACATCCACCGCAACAACAGACGGTTCCCTGATTATAATTCTGCCTTTTCTGTCGCAGATAAGAGTGTTTTCAGTGCCTAAGTCGATTCCTATATCCTTAGTTAAAATCATTTATAATTCTCTCACTTTCAAAACAAGCGTTTAAAAAGCCCGTGTAATTTTCAGATACTAAGTATTATATATTAAATATAAATTTATCACAATAGCAATTTGCAAATTTAACAAAATTTTCAACAAAAAAATTGCAATGAAACGCAAATAAAAATCCGCTTTTCCATCAGGAAAAACGGATAACTGAAATGAGCACTTTTTTACTTAAAGCTCTACCGTGAATTCATAACCCTGCTCACGTATATTGTCTATAACATTTCCAAGAATGTTTGCATTTGTCTCGCTTACTGCGTGCAGCAGCATTATCTCACCGTCATGGGTAGATGAAGCGATTTTTTCAAACGCTTCTGTTTCATCAGGCGGGTTGTCTGCGTCCCAGTCCTCATAAGCAAAGCTCCAGAAAACGCTTCTGTAACCCAGCTGTGCGGCAAGAGCCAGCGTCTGCTCGCTGAATACACCCTCCGGGAAACGGAAATAACCCATCGAGTAATTGAAGTTTTCTTCCACATAATCGTGCATAAGTGTTATTTCTTCCTCTGCCGTTTCAAGGTCAACTTCTGTCATGTTGTAATGTGAATAACTGTGGTTTGCCAATATGTGGCCTTCGTTTATCATACGGTGAACAAGATCGGGATTGTCCCTTACATAGTCATACGTGCAGAAAAAGATAGCCTTTACGTTCTTTTCTGCCAGCGTGTCAAGAATCTGCGCAGTGAAGCCGTTTTCGTAGCCTTCATCAAATGTCAGGCAAATCGTTTTCTGCTCCGGTAGCAGCCATTGACCGCTCATTTCGCTGTATTTGTTTTGCAGTTTTTCGGGGTCTGCAGGCCTTGCGTGGTCTTTAATGTTTCCCGGGCCCCAGATCACGGGTTCTGTGCTGTAATCCACCACGTCAAGCTTGCTTCCGTTTGCTTCGGATGCCTGGAGCGTTGTGTCCGCAACATCGGTAGTGTTTTGCGCTGTTGTGCCGGGAACTGTCTGCTCTTCAGGCGTGTCTACCTCAACGGAGCAAGCGCTCAGCACTGTGCACAGAGCAATCGCAAGCGGCAGTGCTTTTAATAAAATATTTTTTTTAAACATAAAAAACTCCTCCTGCAATTATTCTTTGCAAAAGGAGTTTACTTAAAAGTGGAATTTTTTTAATTCTTTTCGGCTTCTTCAACGCTTTTTTGCTTTAAATATGCGTTAATAAAACCGTCAATATCGCCGTCCATAACAGCTGTGATATTGCCCATTTCATAGCCTGTTCTGTGATCTTTTACCATAGTGTAGGGCATGAAAACATAGGACCTTATCTGACTGCCCCATGCAATTTCTTTTTGGTCGCCCTTTATATCTTCAATTTTTTCCAGATTTTCACGTTCTTTTATCTCAACAAGCTTTGATTTAAGCATTCTCATAGCAACTTCTCTGTTTTGATGCTGTGAACGCTCTATCTGGCAGGATACTACTATGCCCGTGGGGATGTGTGTGAGACGAACTGCGGATGATGTTTTGTTTACTTTCTGTCCGCCTGCGCCGGAAGCTCTGTAAACATCCATTTTTATGTCTTCCTCGCGGATTTCAACATTTACGTCATCGTCAATTTCCGGCATAACTTCAAGGGATGCAAAGGATGTATGACGTCTTCCTGAAGAGTCAAAAGGAGATACTCGTACAAGTCGGTGAATACCCATTTCACCCTTTAAATAACCGTATGCGTTTTCGCCTTCAATAAGTATTGTGGCGCTCTTCAGACCGGCAACATCACCGTCAAGATAATCAAGAGTTGACACTTTATAGCCGTGTCTTTCACCCCAGCGGTTATACATTCTGAAAAGCATTTCAGCCCAGTCCATTGCCTCTGTGCCGCCCGCGCCCGCGTGGAATGTAAGCAGGGCGTTTTTGGAGTCGTACTCGCCGTTGAGAAGGGTTGTAAGAGTAAGTTCATCAACTCTTTTTTCAATATCCTCAACTGAATTGCGGCAGTCATCTATCATGCTCTCGTCATTTTCCTCGTTTGCGAGTTCAATCATCATAAGAGCATCTTCATAATCATTTTTAAGGCTGCTGTAGCTTTCGATTTTTGCCTTTAAAGATCCTGTTTTTTTAAGTATTTTTTGGCTTTCTTCAGCGTTGTCCCAGAAACCGGGAGCCGCCGCCTGCTGCTCAAGTTCTTCAACTTCTTTTTTTACGTGGTCTATCGCAAGAGCTTCTTTCAGATTTTCAATCGGCTTTTCGGATTCAAGCAGCCTAAGTCTCAAATCATCAAATTCAACCATATTTTTTCCTCTGTCCTCTGTTTTATTTATGAATTATAAAGGTTAAAATTGTAAAATCAGTATATGATATTATATACAACTTTATTCTTCTTTGCAAGTGCTGCCGTTAAAAATATATTTACTTATTTTTAACCAAATTGTTGATTTTTTGTGTTACTTTAATGTATAATTAAATGAAATATACACTAAGGAGTAATTTATGTCCCTATATGAAAATCAAAAATGCCCCGTTTGCGGCGTTGCTTTCAAAAGCGGGGATGATATTGTTACATGCCCTGAGTGCGGCACACCGCATCACAGGCAGTGTTACGAAAAAATCGGGAAATGCGCAAATGCTTCCCTTCATTCTACAGGTTTTGTGTATAAAAGAGCTCAGGAGCCTGAAACTGAGAATCAGCAGCAGGCAAATCAGCAGCAAATAAATCAGCAGAAAAACCCGTATTTTATCCCGCCCCACGGCGCATCAGTGCAGGGCGGCGCACAGCAGAACCAAAACGGGTATACTCATATTCCTATGAATTTCGGTAATCAGCAGGGAGAAAAAGCCGGTTTCGTTTTCAAAAATGACGATAAAATAGACGGCGTTCTGCTTTCCGATATTATTACTGTTATAGGAGCTAATTTCCTTAAATTCATATCTAAATTCAAAAAAAATAAAAAAATGAACTGGAACTGGAGCGCGTTTATATTCGGCCCCTATTATCTGTTTTTCAGAAAAATGAACGGTCCGGGTACGATTTTCCTTACGCTGGAGTTTGCCGCAAGATTTATAATAAGTATGGTATTCTCAAAACAGCTTACCGCTTTTGTAAACGGCGCTTCTTCACTTATTGAGAACTCATCAATTTCGCCTGAAGAATATTATTCAAAGCTCAATTCTCTTATTCAGTCGTCAGATGTTATACCTGCTTATCTTATACTGACAGCAGTTTTGGTAGTTATACATTTAATTATCGGCGTTTTAGCAGACTGGCTTTACAAACGCAAGGTGTTCTCAGTAGTTTCTGATGTTGACAGTAAAGTCGAATCCGGCACAACCGTTATGCCGTTTTCAATTACTATGCAGAGCGATGCGGAACTTTCTCCTGCTGAGGTCAGAAAGCTTTTCCTTGCAAGCAAAGGCGGAGTTAGTTTCTTTTCACCGTGCATAGCTTTTCTGGTATTGAATTTGGTAACTGATATAATTTCATATCTGTAGTAATAGATTTAGTCAAAAAAATATAATTTTATTATAAAATATTTTATTTGGAGGATACAATTATGAAAGTAAGAAAGGCAATAATCCCCGCAGCAGGTATGGGAACAAGAGTGCTTCCCGCTTCCAAGGCAGTTCCTAAGGAGATGCTTAATATAGTTGATAAACCTGCTATTCAGTACATCGTTGAGGAAGCATTTGCCTCTGGAATAGAGGAAGTTCTTATTATCACTAACAGAAATAAGGGCGCAATCGAAGATCATTTTGACCATTCCTATGAGCTTGAAGATAAGCTTAAAGGCAACGAAAGCAAGAAAAAGATCTATGAGGATGTGCTTGCCTGCTCTAATTTCGGCAACATATATTTCCTCCGTCAAAAAGAAACAAAGGGCCTTGGCCACGCAGTTCTGTGCGCTAAAAACTTTGTAGGAAACGAGCCTTTTGCTGTTCTTTACGGTGATGATGTTATCCTTTCCGAAACTCCCTGCACAAAGCAGCTTTGCGATGCTTATGAGAAGTACGGCAAGGGTGTTGTTGGCGTTAAGGAAGTTCCCGGTATGGCTATCACCAAGTATTGCTCTCTTAAAACAGAACCTCTTGAGGGCAATTGCTATACATGCTCAGATATGATTGAAAAACCGAAGCCGGAAGAAATCATGGGCAACTTCTCCATTCTCGGCAGAGTTGTACTTCCTCCGCAGATTTTTGATATTCTTGAAAAAACACCGCTCGGAGCAGGAAATGAGCTTCAGCTTACAGACGCAATGAAAACTCTTGCTCAGACAGACGGCGTAGTTGCTGTAGACTACGAGGGTGTACGTTACGATATGGGTAATAAATTCGGCATACTTCAGGCTAATATTGAGGTCGGCCTCAAGCATCCTGAAACTAAGGAAGAGCTCAAGGCATATCTGAAGAAAATCGCCGCAGACCTCGATTGATTAAACGGATTTGAGGGATTTTTTTGAACAGTTATAACAATCCTGATCCTTACGGAAACGGTTATCAGCAGCCTAACGGCTATCAGCAGTCAAACGGTTATCAACAGCCTAACGGCTATCAGCAACCGAATGGTTATCAGCAGCCAAACGGCTATCAGCAACCAAACAGCTATCAACAGACTAACGGTTATCAACAACCAAATGGTTATCAACAACCAAATGGTTATCAACAGCCGAACGGCTATCAGCAGCCTTATGGTTATCAACAATCCGGATATAATACACAGAATGCTTATAATCAGCAGACTATGTATTTCAGAATGAAGGCAAAAGAGGAAAGGCGTGAAATACGCAAGGTCGGAAATATGATGGGCCTGTGCGTTATTGCTTTCATAGTTGTTCAGCTGATTTCATCATTTTTCCTGATGAATGACAGCTCTGTCTATGATCTTTATATGTCGTCATCTATTTTCCAAAATAGTTTCGGAATAATATTTGTTGAGATTCTTGCCGTTGCACTGCCGTTTGGCGTTATGGCACTTATCAACAGAAAAAATTATGAGAGCCCGCTTATACCTAATAAACGCATAAAATTTTCCTCACTTTGCCTGTGGGTAGGTTTCGGAATGCTTTGCTGTATAATTGCAAATTATATAGTAGGCATTATGATGACCATTTCGGAATCAATGGGATATGAGCTTACTCAAAGCGAATCTCCCGATCCTGAAAATATTTTTGCCTGCATTATCGCCGCACTTGCAACAGCAGTTGTACCAGCAATATGTGAAGAATTTGCAATGCGCTGTTGTTCTCTTGGCTTGCTTAAAAAATACGGCAAAACGCTTGGCGTTGTAGGTGTTTCTCTTGTGTTCGGCTTGCTTCACGGCAACCTTATTCAGTTTGTATTCGCAACGCTTGTCGGCTTAATTTTAGGCTTTGTTACTGTTAAAACAGACAGTATTGTTCCTGCTGTAATTATTCATGGTTTTAATAACGGAATGAGCGTTGTTACCATGTTAGCAGAATATTTTTACGGCACGGAAGCAAGTGATAAATCAAGCGTAGCTATTTTCGTATTCTGGATAGTTGTAGGTATTATCTGCACGGTTATTCTTGCCGTAAAGCAAAAACTCAGCCTTAAAATCGATAAACCCGCAGAGTATCCCTTTGCCAATACGAATGCTCAAAAAATAGGAGCGTTCATTTCTTCCCCTGTACTTATCTTATCCAGCCTGTACCTTATTGTTTCGGTGCTGATGAGTATACAGAAAGCATAGTATGAATAGTTTTATGGAAGAAGCACTTCTCCTGGCAAAACAAAGCTTTGATGAGGGAGAAGTTCCCGTAGGTGCTGTTGTTGTTAAGGACGGAGAAATAGTCGGCAGAGGCAGAAACAGGCGTGAAAACGGCAAAAACGCCCTCTTTCATGCTGAAATTTCAGCAATTGACGAAGCTTGCAGAAACCTCGGCGGATGGCGTTTGTGGCAGTGCGAAATGTATGTAACTCTTGAGCCATGCCCAATGTGCGCCGGCGCTATAATCAATTCCAGAATAAAAAAAGTAACTTTCGGTGCTTATGATAAAAAAGCCGGTTCATTCGGCTCGGTGGTTGATTTCAATGATCTGCCTTATAATCATAAACCGCAGATTGAGGGCGGAATTGATGAAAAAGAGTGTTCTGAACTTCTGTCTCTGTTTTTCGAAAAGCTGAGAGAAAAACGCAAAAACAAAGGTTGATATAATTGATTGTTTCGTCAACTTTTAATCATTTCAAATTAATAAATCAGGCTGCACCCGCTATTGCAGGCGCAGCCTTTTTTAATGTTTAGAATCAGGATTGCCTTATCAGCAATCAGCTCCTTGCGGAGCGCAGGTTAACACCCGCCAGGCTTATTTCATAGATTCCTCGTAAGCCTTGATCATCTTTTTAACCATCTGACCGCCTACTGAACCGGCCTGCTTAGAAGTAAGGTCACCGTTGTAACCCTGCTTAAGATTTACACCAACCTCAGAAGCAGCTTCCATCTTGAATCTGTTAAGAGCTTCCTTAGCCTCAGGTACTACATTTTTCATTGTTTACACACCTCTTTTGCATTTTAATTGCGTTTGCAAAAGTATTGTATGGATTTATCCGCACAATATAATTGAAAAATTTTTACAGTTTTTGAACTTTATCATACAGAGCGCAAAAGCCCGTTTTTTTGCTTTGATTTTACTGTTATTTAAATTGAATTTTAATAAAACAAAGCTGTTTTTAATTTTAATAAATTATTGCACATATTATATTAATGTGATAAAATATATAAAAATTCTTTAGGTTATATATAATGTTTTTAATTTATAAAGCCGTTTAAGGGGGCTAATCTCTTGATAAAGGATATAGACGGCATAAGTGTTAATTATGAAGTTAAGGGCAGCGGCAGTGAATATGTGTTTATCCTGCACGGATGGGGAGCTAATATAGGTGTGTATACATCTGTTTCAGATTTGCTTTCCCAAAAATTCACAGTCGTTTCACTTGATTTTCCCGGCTTTGGCGGTACTCCCGAACCTCCGGATGTGTGGAGCGTTTCGGATTATGCAGATTTTACCGTCAAGTTTATTTCGTCTTTTGGCGTTAAAAATGTAATTCTCTTCGGTCACTCGTTCGGCGGCAGGGTAATTATCAAAATGGCTTCGCTGCCCGAGCTTCCGTTTAATATAAGTAAAATTATTTTTGCGGACAGTGCAGGGGTAATGCCTGTTCGCGGAAAAAAGCAGAATTTCAGAACAAAAGTTTACAAAACGGGCAAGTTTTTCCTCAGCCTTTATCCTGTTAGAAAGCTTTTTCCCGAGGCGCTTGAGTCCCTTAGAAAAAAGTTTTCTTCCGCAGATTACGCAAGCGCGTCGCCCCTTATGCGTGGAGTGCTGGTCAAAACAGTAAATGAGGATCTTACACCGCTTCTGAAAAATATTAAATGCCAGACCCTCCTTATCTGGGGCGCAAATGATACTGCTACACCGTTTTCCGATGCCCAGATATTTGAACGTGAAATATCTTCATCGGGCACGGATGTTGGCCTTTGTAAAATAGATAACGCAGGGCATTATTCTTTTCTTGATCAGCCTTATGTGTTCCAAAATATATTAAAATCATTCCTTAAAATAGGAGAGTAAAATGTATCTTGCTTTAAATATAATCTGCCTGCTTTTCGCGGCGGTCTCAAGCGTTTTGTGTGTTATCCGCACTACCCATATGCTTCAGCTGAATTCGTATAAAGCATCCGTTCAGCTTAAATGGATGCGTCAGAATTTCAGGCATTATATTATAAATATCCTTTTGCTTATTGTGTCCGTTGCGGCGGCATTCACAAACGCATTATGGTTCTATATAGTGTTTTACGTATTAGCGCTTATTTTTGCACTTGCAAACAAGCCTATGAAAAACGCAAAAAAACCTCTTGTTTATACCGCAAGGGTAAAGCGCATGCTTGTAACCGATGCCATAGTATGGCTTGCCGCATTTGCCGCGGCGTTTTTCGCGGGCGGCGAGCGTTTTGGTTTGCTCGGAATGGGAATTTCCATTTCACTTATTCCGCTGCTTCCGATTATAGGCAATATAATAAATGCCCCGATAGAAAAGGCTATACGTCAGTACTATATCAACGATGCAAAAAAAATGCTCAAGGCATGTCCTGACCTGAAAGTTATAGGCATTACCGGCAGTTACGGCAAAACCAGTGTCAAATATTATCTTTCAACTGTTCTTAAAGCAAAGTACAATGTGCTTATGACTCCCGAAAGCTATAATACTCCAATGGGTGTAGTTAAGACTATCAGAGAACAGCTCAGACCCACACACGAAGTATTCGTATGCGAAATGGGCGCACGCCATGTTGGTGATATAAAAGAGATTTGCGATATTGTTTTTCCTGAATACGGTATTATAACATCAATAGGTGAACAGCATCTTGAAACCTTTAAATCAATAGATAATATAATCAAAACAAAATTTGAGCTTTATGATGCTGTGTCTGATAAATCAAAAATGTTTCTTAACGGAGACAATGAAAATATTTCAGGCAATCTCACAAAAAAATCCGATAAAGGCTATCACACATACGGCATTGGCGATGATAACGAGACTTATGCCTATGACATCAGCGTTTCAAATAAGGGCACTAATTTTTCTGTATGCTGCTGCGGCAGAAAGATAGAAAATTTACAGACTCCTCTTATTGGTGAGCATAATGTTACCAATCTTACGGGCGTTATTGCGGTAAGTGTTGCTCTCGGTGTTCCCGACGATGATATAAGAATGTATGTGCGCAAGCTTTCATCACCTCCGCACAGGCTTCAGCTCACGCGCAGAGGAAATACGGCAATAATCGATGACGCATATAATTCAAATCCCGCAGGCTGTGAAGCCGCGCTTAAAACACTTTCACTGTTTGACGGCACAAAAATACTTATTACTCCGGGTATGGTTGAGCTTGGCAAAATGCAGGATAAGTGTAACTATGAATTCGGTAAATCAGCTGCAGCTGTCTGCGATTATGTTTACCTTGTAGGTAAAAAGCAGACGGAAGCTATTTACAAGGGCCTTACAGACGCAGGGTATGATGATAAAAAAATTACGGTAAGCGGCAGTTTTAATGAGGCTTTTTCAAAAGCTTCTGTCGCTCCCGGCGAGCAGAAAATCATTCTTATAGAAAACGATTTGCCCGATAATTATTGATTTATTGGAGGATGAAAATGAAAATTAATGTGGCTGTGCTTTTCGGCGGCAAAAGCGTTGAGCATGAAGTTTCGGTAATCTCCGCAGTTCAGGCTATGCAAAATATAAATAAAGATAAATATGCTGTTTATCCTGTTTATATTACAAAGAAAAATGAGCTTTACTGGGGCGAAAGCCTTGAAAATATGGAAGAGTACAAAAATATTCCGGCGCTTCTTGCCAAGAGCACAAAGATCAATATAGTAACGGACGGCAGCAAAACTTATCTTATGCCGCAGGAGCATAAGCTTTTCTCAAAGGCAAAACCCATTGCCTGCATAGACGTTGCGTTTCCTATAGTTCACGGCACTAATGTTGAAGACGGCGCTCTTCAGGGATTTATAAAGACCCTCAATTTGCCGTTTGTTGGCTGTGATGTGCTTGCAAGCGCTATTTGTATGGATAAATTTGCTATGAAAATAATGCTTAAAGAGGCAGGCTTCCCTGTGCTTGACGGCATTCGTTTTACATCACAGGATTATAAAAATGAGGAAAAGGTAATTTCGGATACTGAAAATAAATTCGGTTATCCCGTAATTGTAAAGCCTGTAAACCTCGGTTCAAGTGTAGGTATCAGCAAGGCGGAAAACAGGCAGGAACTTGAGGACGCGCTTGAGCTTGCTTTCAGATTTGCAGATAAAATACTTATTGAGCCGGCAGTAGTAAATCTTAAAGAGATTAACTGCTCTGTTGTGGGCGATTATTCTGAGGCGGAAGCGTCCGAGCTTGAGGAGCCTATTTCTGCTGATAAGATCCTTTCATATAAGGATAAATATATGGACGGCGGCAAAAAGACCGGCGGCAGCAAGGGCATGAGCAGTCTTAAAAGAAAGATACCGGCTGAAATTCCGGAAGAAACAGCTCAGGAAATAAAGCAGATCGCCGTAGACGCGTTCAAATATCTTGACTGCAACGGTGTTGCAAGAATAGATTTTCTTATGGATTCAAAAACAGGGGAGTTCTGGATAAACGAGTTCAATACTATTCCCGGTTCGCTTGCATTTTATCTGTGGGAGCCTAAAGGAGTTAAGTATTCCGAACTGCTTGACAGGCTGATTTCACTTGCTGTAAAGAGACAGCGCAATAACGAGGAAATCACTTATTCATTTGACACAAATATTCTTTCCTCCGCTTCTTTGGGCGGTTCCAAAGGTTCAAAAGGATCAAAAATGTAAAAGAATTGCCCGGCTTTTTGCCGGGCTTTAATAAGGTGTATTATGGATATTGAAAGTATTATTGTAAGAGAATATGAAGCTTCCGATCTTCCGGAGATGACGCGTATCTGGAACGAGGTGGTAGAAGAGGGAAATGCTTTTCCTCAGATAGATACGCTTGATGATGAAAATGCGGCTGAATTTTTTTCTTCGCAAACCGTTTGCGGCGTTGCTCAGGATAAAATCAGCGGAAGGATACTTGGGCTTTACATACTGCACCCAAACAACATTGGCAGATGCGGCCATATTTCAAACGCAAGCTATGCTGTTTCATCTGAAGCCCGCGGCCTGCATATAGGGGAAAAACTTGTTAAAGACTGCCTTGAAAGAGCAAAAGACAACGGCTTCAGAATACTTCAGTTCAATGCGGTAGTTGAATCAAACATTCATGCTCAGCATCTTTATGAGCGTCTCGGGTTTACTCGTCTCGGAAGAATACCGGGAGGTTTCAAAGCAAAGTCGGGAGAATATGAAAATATTTTCGTTTATTATAAAGAACTATAATTTCTAATATAAATCAAACGGCAGGGAATTTATCCCTGCCGTTTTTTTGTGCTCTATTTGGTTTCAGTAATCATTTCTTTAGGCTCAGCATCTTCAGGCAGATGCTTCATAAATGATATTATAAAAGGTACTGTAACAATTGCGGCAATAACATAGGCTATCGGCTGAGCAGCCTCAATTCCGTTTATTCCCATAAATTCGGGAAGTATAAGAACAAGCGGTATAAAGAAAAGACCGTTTTGTGTAAGCGCAAGGAAAAATGCCCTGCCGCTTTTTCCTATGCTCTGGAATGTCATGTTGCCTATCATTACAGTAGGTAAAACCACAAGAGAAGCGCAAAGCATTCTAAGCGCGGATGTTCCTACTTCAACAACTTCTTTTTCATGGCGGAACATTGTTACAAGCTCAGGTGCAAATATGAAGCAAAGAAGTGAAAGTATAAATATCACAATGGTGGAAAATCCCCACGCGAATTTTATTCCGCTTTTAACACGTGAATACTTTCCTGCTCCGTAGTTGAATGATGAAACCGGCTGAAATCCCTGACCTATTCCCACACATACAGAGAAAAGCAGGTTGGATACTTTGGCAACTATGCTCATTGCCGCTATGCAGGCATCTCCGAAAGGAGCCGCCTCAATATTGAGCACCATGTTGGAAACGCTGTTGAGTCCCTGCCTTGCAAGGCTGGGGAGTCCTGTAGAAATTATTTCCCACACAAGGCGCGGCTTCAGTGTAATGTATTTGAAATGCATTTTGCTCTGAGCTGAACCTCGGTGATACATTATTAAAAGTATCGCAAGGCTTATGTATTGTGATATAGCAGTTGAGAGCCCGGCTCCGGATATTCCCATATCACAGGCAAAAATAAAGATGGGGTCCATTATCATATTCAGTATTCCGCCTGAGGTCAGACCTATCATTGCAAGAGCCGCCATGCCCTCATATCTGAGTATGTTGTTTATAACACAGCTTGCGGTCATCGCGGGGCCTGAAATGAGTATGTAAAATCCGTAGTCACGTGCGTACGGCAGAATAGTTTGAGTACTGCCCAGAAAAGTCATAAGAGGATTCAGAAATATAAGCCCAAGTATCATAATAGCTGCGCCCGCAACAAGAGAAAGGAAAAATCCTGTTGAGGAATAGCGCTTTGCCTTTTCAATATCCTGAGCCCCGAGATGGCGGCTTATGCAGCTGCCCGAACCGTGACCAAACATAAAGCCGAATGCCTGAAGTATAGCCATAAGGCTGAATATTACTCCTGTGGCGCCGCTTGCCGATATGTTTATTTTTGAAACGAAATATGTATCGGTTGCATTGTAAATGTTAGTTATCAGCATACTGATAATTGTTGGCACGGAAAGTGACGCTATAAGTTTATTTATGGGTGTCTGCGTCATTTTTCTGAATTGTATTTCGGCGGAATCGGCACCGTCGCTTTTTTTGAAAAGCTCTTTAATCATTAATGCCACTCCCTTGTTTTTTAAGCTGATCTTTCTCAAAATCAATAAACATCAGTGCAAAAGGCACAGCAAGTATGCCCGCTGCAACCAGCGCCGCTTTTATATCAAGCATTCGGGTGATAAGCGCGCCCAGTATTGCGCCTATTATGAAAAAACCTATAATGGAAAAATATTTGCCTGATTTTTTAAGCGCGCTGCCGTCTTTTTTTGATACTCCCGTAAATAACGCCTCTGTTGCACTGCGCAGATTACCCGTGCACATGGTGGTGGTAAGCGCAACCCCGCTTATTTTTCTGAAACTCTGCACCTGTATTGATGCGGCAAACGCAACAAGCGCGTTGGTGTAAATGTTGTTAGCGTTTGTGGAGGGCACAAATGAAATCACTGCAAGCACGGCTATTTCCAAAGCAACAGTTATCTGCCTCCAGTGAAAGAATGCACCCGGTTTGAGTTTGAATTTTCTTTTTACGGTTTCACTTGCCAATATGCCGCAGGCAAACGCTACTATGGGTATCAAATAATGCATAGCGCTTCTGAAATCACCGTCTGCAAGCTTTAGACCCATCAAAACGATGTTTCCTGTTTCTGCGTTGGCAAAAACTCCGCCGCGGCAGACATATGTATAAGCGTCCAAAAAGCCGCCCGCAAGTGCCAGAATTAGACCAAGCGGAAAAGTTTCGGACATCTGGGTTCTTTTTTTCATTTTCATCACCGAAATCTTTCTACCGTTACAATTCTAACACTTGAACGGACGGTTGTAAATGTTAATAGTTTATAAATTAATATATAATTTAAAACATTTTTATATTAACTTTTCTTTGGTTTTATTCCTGTTCTATCGCTCCTACGGGGCAGGATTCCTTCGCTTCCAGTGCGCTCTTCTCATGCTCCGGCGCAACGTCGCCTTCGATTGCTCTGGATACTCCCTCGTCGGTCAGGCTGAAAACTTCCGGGCATATTTCGGTGCAGAGTCCGCAGCCTATACAGTTGTCATTAATAAAAAATTTCATAAGATCATTCCTTTCGCCTTTATTATTCCGAAAACGCTTTCTTTAATACGTGTTAATTCCAATTTTTATATATATGCTGTTTTTTTAGTCAATATTTTCTAGAAATGGCGAAGAAATCGATATGGAGAAGAAAGTCGATTTGACACGGATTTGACATAAAAACCGCATTGTTTTGATTAGAGGTTGTTATTATCAAAAAACAGTTAGGAATATTTTGAGTATAAAATGTATTTGGATTTATAAAAAACGGAGGATCGTTATGAGCATCTTTTCTGTATTTTCCCTTTTGGGAGGCCTTGCCCTGTTCCTTTACGGAATGAATATGATGGGGGACGGGCTTGAAAAAATTTCCGGCGGTAAGCTGGAACAGATTCTTGAAAAAATGACTGATAAGACCTATAAGGGCGTATTGCTCGGATGCGTCGTTACTGCCGTTATTCAGTCGTCGTCAGCAGTTACGGTAATGGTGGTCGGTTTTGTAAATTCCGGCATAATGGAGCTTTCACGTGCCATCGGCGTTATTATGGGCGCTAACATAGGAACAACCGCCACATCATGGCTGCTTTCACTTACCGGCATCAGCGGAGACAGCCTTATAGTAAATCTTCTGAAGCCATCGTCATTTGCGCCTGTTCTGGGTGTTATCGGTGTGTTTTTGCTCATGTTTTCCAAAAACGAAAAGAGAAAGAATGTGGGCGGCATAATCGCAGGCTTCGGTATCCTTATGATGGGCATGGAATTTATGAGCGATTCCATGAGCGGTCTTGCGGATAATCCTCAGTTCACATCTATCCTTCTCAAGTTCAGCAATCCTATTCTCGGAATACTTGTAGGTATGGTGCTTACCGCAATCATTCAGTCTTCGAGCGCTTCGGTAGGTATTCTTCAGGCTCTTTCTCTTACGGGTTCAGTGCCGTTCTCAATGGTGTTCCCTGTAATCCTTGGTCAAAACATAGGTACTTGTGTTACTGCGCTTATTTCTTCCGTAGGTACAAGCAAAAACGCAAAGCGTGCCGCTATTGCGCATCTGTATTTCAATATTATAGGCGTTGTGCTTGCCGTAGTTCTGTTTTACGGTGCGAATGCAATATTCAAATTTGATTTCATGCATGATTTTGTGTCGCCGTCTCAGATAGCTCTTATTCACTCTGTATTTAATATCTTCTCAACTATTGTGTTGCTTCCGTTTACAAAGCAGCTGGAAAAGCTTGCCTATATGACGATAAGGGAAGGCAAAAAAGAAAAGGAAAACACTCCTGCGCTTCTCGACGAGCGTTTCCTCCTTACTCCGTCTTATGCCGTTGAAAAGAGCAGAGAAGTAACATTCGAAATGGCAGATCTTGTTGAAAAAACAGCTATGACTGCATTTTCACTTGTTAAAAATTATAAAAGCGAAAAGGCCGCAAAGATTACTGAAAACGAAAAGGAAACCGATAAATATGAAGAGATCCTTGAAACATATCTTGTTAAGATCAGTTCATTGCAGCTCACGGATGAGGACAGCAAAAATGTTTTCATCCTGCATCATGCAATAGAGGATCTTGAAAAGATTTCCGACTATTGTGAGGATATCCTTAAAATCAAAAAGAACATCAACAAGAAGAATATAATATTCTCAGAAAAAGCAAAATACGATCTGTCCGTAATGATAGCGGCTGTCACCAAAATAATAAACATCACCATAGAATCATTCAAAACTTCAGATGTTGTTAAGGCACGTGAAGTTGAACCTCTTGAGGAAGTAATCGATAAACTGAAAAAAGAGCTTAAAAACCGTCACCTCAAAAGAATTGAAAAAGGTGATTGCTCTGTAGATCAGGGTTTCGTTTTCCTTGATCTCATCAATGCGCTTGAAAGAATATCTGATCATTGCGCAAGCCTTGCGGCTTCCATGATAGAGCTTGAAAGCGGTGAATACAATATTCACGAGTACACACGTGAGTTAAAAGAGAGCGATAAGGAATTTGTTGAAAACCTTGATTCCTACCTTGAAAAATATTCATTAAACTGAGATAATGTAACGGGAGGTGTTTATTATGCCGCTTATATATATTTTGGAGGATGACAACAGCGTACGTGAACTTGAATCATATGCGTTGCAGGGCAACGGATATGAAGTGCGCGGGTTTGATAATCCAAAGTCTTTCTATGAGGAACTCAGAAAGGAAAAACCGGATCTTATTGTTATTGACGTAATGCTTCCTGGCGAGGACGGTATTTCAATAACCAAAAAACTGCGTGCAAGCTCTGATTATAAACATGTGCCTATAGTTATGGTAACGGCAAAGGATTCAGAGATAGACGCTATAAAGGGCCTTGACAGCGGTGCAGATGATTATATCACCAAGCCGTTTTCAGTAATGATATTCCTTTCAAGGATAAAAGCCGTACTCAGGCGCACGGGCGACAGGGACGAAAGAAAGAACTATACTTTTAAATCAATTACTATTGATGATAAAAAACATAAAGTTTATTCTTTTGACAAAGAAGTTGAGCTTACATTCAAGGAATATGAAATTCTTAAATATCTTATTCTAAATAAGGGCATTGCAGTAACAAGAGAACAGCTCCTTAACAAAGTGTGGGGTTATGACAGCGAAAGTGAATCACGCACGGTGGACAGTCATATCCTTACTCTCAGAAAAAAATTAGGCGAAAGCGGGTCGCTGATAGAAACGATTCGCCACGTCGGGTATAAATTGGGTGATTAATTTGACCGGCAGAATGACAGGAAAAATATTTAATACAGTTCTTATTGCGGCGGTTTGTTCGGTGCTTGTAACAATCGCCGCTTTCGGAATATTTGCGGCAGTTTACATAAAAGAGCACGGCTATTCAGATGTTGAGGAAGTGCTCCTTTTTTCTGCTGTTATAACTATTCCGGTGCTTGCGGCATCTCTTCTTATTTCCTTTGCCGCGGCATTCATACTTTCAAAAAAGCTTTGCGCTGATATCGAAACAATGGGTGATGATATAGCGCATATAAGCACAAATTGCAAATATAACGAGCTCAAGCCGTTTGCAGATAAAGTTCAGGTTCAGCTTGATGAAAAAGAAAAACTGCTCAATATGAAAAAGCGTTTTACGGCAAATGTATCACATGAGCTTAAAACTCCTCTAACCTCAATATCGGGTTACGGCGAATTGCTTCAGAGCAATATGGTACAGCCTAAAGACGTCCCCGAAATCGGAGGCATAATATACAAGGAATCCCAGAGACTTATAAGCCTAACACACGATATAATCCAGCTTTCGCAGCTTGAAGAATATGACTATAAGCCGATTATTGACTATGTGGATCTTATGCCCGTCGTTAATTACTGTGTTGAAGCGCTGTCAGTGAAAGCGCAGAAAAAGAATGTTACGGTAAAAGTATCGGGCGATGAATGCCGTGTCAAGGGAACAAAATCTCTTATTGAGGAACTGGTATACAACGTTGTTGAAAATGCGATTAAATACAACGTTGAAAACGGCAGCGTTGACGTCTCAGTAAATAACGGGGATAAATACGTTTTCGTAACGGTAAAAGATACGGGTATCGGAATACCTGAAAAATATCTTGAGAGGGTATTTGAAAGATTTTTCAGAGTTGATAAGTCCCGCTCAAAGGCAACGGGCGGAACGGGTCTCGGTCTTGCAATAGTAAAGCATACAGCCGAATATCTCGGCGGCGGGGTTTCCATAAAAAGCCGTGAAAACGAGGGAACGGAGATTACTATAAAACTTTCAAAATAAAATAAACATTTTTTTAACAATCGTAATTGTACTTGAATTTATAATTTTAATTATATATAATATTCGTATTTAAAAATGGAATTTTGAGGAATACAGTATGTCCATAAAACAAGGTGATTATTTAAAACAATTAAGAACTCAAAATAATCTCAGCCAAGAAAAACTTGCCGAAAAACTTGGCGTTTCAAGGCAGTCGATTTCTAAATGGGAACAGGGCTATGCAGTGCCTGACACCGATAATATGTTTAAGCTTTCAAAGCTTTACGGAATGTCGGTGGATGCTATTTTAAACTGCGGTGAAACAACCGTGACACCGGCAGCCGAAAATACTGAGGGAAAAGAATCTGCCGACGCACCTGTTTCGGCAGGTATAAATAATGAGTCGGAAGCAAAAGATAATAATGATAATACAAAGCAGCATAAAAAGAAAAAACGCTCGTGGATATTTGCGGCTTATCCTGTTATAGCGATCTTTGTTATGGCTGCATTAGGGTGTATCAACAGTGAGCTTTGGAAAACGTCATGGATTTTTCTTCTTACCATTCCTCTGTTTTACACGGGAATTTTCGCTTATGAAAAGAAAAATCTGCTCATCTTCTGTTACCCCGTAGTTGTTTTGATTATCTTCCTTTTGGGCGGATTTTATTTCAGCCTATGGCATCCGCTTTGGATATTGTTTCTCACTATACCCATTTATTATATAGGCGCAGGGTTCGCTTACAAAAATAAAAAGAATAAAAAATAAGTTTAAAACCGCTTATGCGTATGCCGAAATTTGGCATAACTAAGCGGTTTTTTAAAATGTAAACCACTTTGTAAACCCAGGTTGCGGGGTTGTAAAGCGAAGTTGATTGTTTTTGAAAAGTCATTTTGCTATTCTTGTATCACAGCGAAACACAAATCGCGCAAATCAAAAAAACAAAAACTACAAGGAGAATTTATATGTCAGTTTATAAAAAAGAATTTTTCGGAATTGCAAGAAAGATAGTTTCAAATATGACTTCAGAAAGCTGGGAGCAGATCCCTCACGCAACAACAAGCTACGAGGCAGACGTAACCGATCTTATGAAGTATTATAAAAAGCTTAATGAGAATTTAACTAACCCGGAAGATAAAATTACAATAAATACAGTAGTTCTTAAAATTATCTGCGAGGGTCTTAAAGCCGCTCCGAAAATGAATACAACACTTGATTTCAATAGAAGACTTGTAAGAGGCACTCTTAACTATCATGATAATATTGATATATCAATGCCTATGATTCTTCATACCGGCGAAATGATGACTGTTAACATGCACGATATGGGTAATAAGTCTTTGCTTGAAATGACACACGCTATCGCCGATACCGTAAGAAGAGCTAATAACAGTGATATGAATGAGGTAATGTTTGAAGTGTCTCTTGACAATACTCTGAACGGTCTTGCAGAAGGTAAAATCCTTCAGACTGTATGCCGCCTTTTAGGATCTAAAATGCCGGGTAAGCATATGGTGCACACTCTTTCAGGAAAGGAAAAAAGAGAATATTATAAAATTCCCGTTGAGGACAGACTTACAAAACATGATATCGAGCAGGGCACTACCACCATTTCAAATTTCGGTTCTGTTTACAGAGGTCAGAAAGGCCAGTGCTTTATGCTTGAGATTATACCGCCGCAGACAACTGCTTTTGCAGTAAATGCAATTCAGGAGCGCCCCACAGTTGTTACAGATGAAAACGGAAACAAGAAAATAGAGATAAGGCAAATTTTGCCTATTACTCTTGCTTTTGATCACCGTGCGCTTGATTACGGCGACTGCATCCCGTTCTTTGAGAGGCTTGATGAGATATTCGCAAATCCCCAGGTGATTCTTGCTTGGAGAGACTGCAAAGCCGCGCAGACAAAAAGGGAAGAGAAATATATCCCTGCAAAGAAATTGAGCGTAAAAGCAGAAGGCGCCGTCTGAAAACTAAAGCAATAAAATAAGCGGCCCGGATCTTCCGGACCGCTTTGTAAATTAAAGTTTACATGTGTTATCAGCCGTAATACTCGTAATATGTGTCGTCGTAAGTGTCATATGAATCATCATAATCATAGTAATCACTATAATATGAATCATAATCAGAAATTGTGTCATCCATATAATAAACAGCTGCAAAACCTGCTGCATAAAAAATGATAGAAAAAACTATTCCTAATATAAAGCTAACGAGAGCACAAATACCGCTTGCTTTTGCTGTCTTAGGTCTTTTATCTTTCATGGTAATGAATAAGATGAGTCCTACTATAGGAATGATAAATGAGAGTATTGCAAGACCTACGCTTGCCTTTTGCTCCTGAGGAGGCTGATAAGGCGGATAAAACTGCTGATTAGGAGCCTGATTATACTGCTGATAATTGGGTTGCTGATAATTAGGCTGCTGGTAATTTGGCTGCTGGTAATTTGGCTGCTGATAACCTCCCTGCTGGAAATCAGGCTGCTGCGCTGCCTGGAAATTTGCCTGTTCGTTCTGAGAAGGCTGTGCGTCATTAACGGGTGTGGTGTTCTGCCATTCCTGAGGGTTTTGAGCAGGATTGGTATCCGGCTGCTGTCCTGTAAAATTATTGAAGTTTTCGTCTGCCATATATATGCAAACCTCCTTTCTTTATTGTAATTCAATAATACCATATATATGTTACAACTGTCAATATAATGTCTAAATTTTAATTCGCAAACGAACTGTTTTATTTCAAACAAAAAACGGAACGGCTATTCGTAAACCGTTCCGTTTATCTTTATTTGTTTAGATTATCAATAGCATAATCTGCTTCTTCCTGAGTGAACTTTTCACCGTATTCGGAGGTCAGCTGATCGCGTATTGCTTCAGGAGACATTGCCATGCTGTCCTGATATGTTTTTGCTTTTTTCAGAGCATTTTCTTTCCAGTCCGCGTCAACGTTGTCAACTGCATATTGTGCGGCTTCATCAGAAAATTGTTCGCCGTATTCTGAAGTAAGCTGATCATAAATTCCCTGCTTTGACATATGCATTGTATCGCTGTATGTCTGTGCCTTAATAAGAGCGGATTTGTATTCGGCAGGAATGTCAGGTTCTGTTTCTTCTTCGGTTGTGCTCTGTGGCTGTGTTGTTAAAGTATCAGTTGTTGTAATTGTTGTGTCAGTGCTGTTTTTAGTGTCTGATCCGCCGCCGGATACACTTCCTATAATAGCAAGTAAAACAATTACTATAATTACCCAAAACCACCATTTTTTATAAATGGGCTTTTTAACTTTCTGCGGAGGATAATTATTTTGATTATTCTGATACTGCGGAGAATATCCGGGATTTTGATACTGCGGCTGTTGCTGTGCGCTGTACTGATTATTATTTTGGTTTTGATTGTTATTATCCATATAACACACTCCTCATCATTTCATGTTTAAATAATAACACATAAGTGTTCAAAATGTCAACATATGTGTTCATAATTTGGGCAAAAAAATACTACACTCTAATTAGATAATTAATGGGAGTGCAGTTATGTTTATACCAACACTTGATTCTAAAATAGTGGGCGATGTTATAGCCGATTTCAGAAAAAAGAAAAATCTCAGTCAGGAAGTTTTAAGCGGACTTGCAGATATAGGAAGAACTCATTTGAGCGCTATTGAAAGAGGAGAGCGAAAACCCACGTTGGAAACGCTTTACAGAATATCGTGCGCCTTAAACGTAAAAATGAGCACGATAGTTTCGGAAATAGAGAACAGAATAGACGATGTATGACATTGAAAGCTTATGTAAACTTAGGTTTACATATTAAAAAAGGCGCGGGCATGAGCCGCGCCTTTTTATATTTTTGAGTTTATTATCAGTTTTCCGTATCAAGGGTGCCGGCAAATTTATCGTCGCTTATTTCGTACTGCTCATATTCTGAGTTTTGCCATACCTTTACATAGTCAACCAAAAATTCACTTTTGCTTTCCGTATCAAATGCGCCTATTTTCTGAGCGTGAGGACCCCATTCGTCACCAGCGTCAATTTCACAGGTAAGCCTTAAAAATTCTTTCACATGGGATACGCCTCCCGCAGTTGTTGCCCATGTAGCTACTCCGTCTATGTAAAATACATAATATTCAGGAGTCCATTTAAGGGCATAAGTATGCCAGCCATCGTACAGATCCTGTTCAAGATCTGTTATATAAGCCTGCGAATCAGCATATTCGCCGTATCCGTTCCATAAAAGCGCATGACCCATTTGACTGCTCTTGCTGTTTATGAACGCGCTTTCAAATACATCTATTTCCGTTCCGTCAACACCTTCGGCAGACGGTTTTCTCATGTTCGATGACTGAAGCCAGAAAGCAGACCACATTCCCTGTGCTTCGGGAAGTTTCGCGCGCACTTCAAAATATCCGAATGCCTGTGCGAAAAGAAGCTCGTCATTTTCGCCCTTATTGCTGTTTTGATCTCCGTTGATTTTACGGGTCTCTATTCCACCCGTAAATCTTCCTTCGGCAGGGCAGTTTCCGCTGCAGGTATGATTATTCTCATACTGCGATGTTATGACAAGGTTTCCGTCTTGCAAAGAAACGGCATTAGGGCACCACCAACATGCCTGTTCAGGTTTGTCTTCGTCATTGCTCTCCCACCTGATCGCGTGCGGCGAAGTTGTCCATATTTCACGGCTGCCGGTATAGTTTTCACCAAATGTTATTCCTTCGTTGAGGCTGTCTCCTGCAAAGTCATCCTCAAAAACCATGTACCAGCCGTCCTGACCGAGCTGAGGAACGGAAAGATCATAATTTCCGTTTTTCCAGCTTTCGTCCTGCTTTTCTGCAGAACACGAGCACAGAATTACAGCTGCCATTGCCAATACAACTGCTGCGCTGAAGAATTTAATTTTTTGTTTCATAATAACCCTCTCCTTTCTATTATAAAACTATATTATAAAGGCTTCTCAGCCCATTGTATATACATCTCTTCCGCATATAAGGCCAACTCCTGTAGGGCCGGTTTTTTTATTAAGAGCGCTGTAAAACATATAGTATCTTCCGTTGGCATAAAGGAAGCTTGAACGGTAAAGACCTCTGTTATCAAATGCATTTGATGAGGATGACGGAGAAAAGATCTTCTCCGCAGTTGTGTAATTTATATTGTCCTGTGAATAAGAGTAATACAGATCCATGTGTGTTCTGTCATTCTCTTTTGGATAGTAAGCGGAAATCAATGCTTCATACCCTTTTGCGGTATGAATAACATCAAGGTGCCAGTTGGCAAGTTCTTTGTCTTTGTACGTGATTTTGATTTGTCTTAACTTACCCCAGTCCTTGCCGTTTTTGCTTTCTCTGTAATCGAGCGAGTGGCCGGTATTCTGATTTATTGCCCACATTTTGTAAGTGCCGTTTTCATATATGATTGCCGGACTCAGAAAATCGTATTTGTAAAGTTCCCCTGAGAGCATCTCTTCTGAATTACTCCAGTGTACTCCGTCTTTTGTTGTTTTTCTTTTAAGCACTGTCCTGTTGTTGGGATAGTCATAAAATCTCCACCAGCATTCAAGTGTTTTTGTGTCAGTATTATAAACAAGCTCCGTGTCGGAGTTATATACACGGCCGTGTTCATAGTTGGAGGGGACAGGTTCAAGCGGATTGCTGAAGCCTTTTGGAACAGTCCAGTTTTTAAGATCGTTGCTTACCTGAATGTGAGGGTTTTCCCAGTAATCATTATTGCCTTCGTACGGTGTATATGCGCACCAGTATTTGTAGCCGTTAAAACCGTTTTCAAAGTAGCAGACGGACGGATGATAATTGTAAATATTTCCGTAGGCATTTTGAAGGTTAAGAGGTTTGTCGGCATGGCTGTTTGCATTTTTAATATAAACTCTGCAGCTTGTAGTTGCGCCGTCAATACTTGCAGTTATAACTGCTGCACCGCTTTTTAGTGCTTTTATTACTCCGTCGTTAACTGATATTACCTGAGAATTGCTTGACTCCCATTTTATTTCTTTACTTGAAGCTTTGAGATCCTTTTTTAAATTCAGCTTTTCGTTCAGATTTAAAGTATAGCTTTTTTCGGAAAAAGAAAGCTCGGGATTGCTTTGAACTGCGGTTATATCAATTGTACGAACGCATTTTTCGGTTTTAGCAGTTATCACCGCAGTGCCTTCACCCGTAATGGTTACATTTGCTTCCTGTACCTTTGCAACATTCTCGTCGCTGCTGCTCCAGTTTATTTTCTCCGTGGAAGAGCGCGGAAATATTTTGGCTTCTATGCTTACGGTCTCGCCAACCTTAGCTGTTATCTGACTTGTGTCTAAATCAATTGTTTCTGCCGGTACTTGTTCTTTCTGCCTTTCATATACAGTATCGCTTTTTACAAAACCTGTTTCAAGTTCTCCGTGGTTGTTATACATTATTTTGAGCCAGCCGTTTTTTTCTGCAAGTATCTTTATGCTCTGATCTTTTTCGGCTTTGCCCGTAGATGCTGAAACCGCAAAAGGAAGCTGTCTTACGTTCTTTTCGTCACTCATCAAAGCGGTTTCATAGTTGGAATTTTCACTTTGTATTCGGTTGAAATCACTCAGCTGAGCTGTGGCGGCTGTAACAGACGCAGCACAGCAGATTATCAAAGCGGCGCATACGATCATTACTATACGTATGCGTGCTTTTTTGCTTATTTTTTTCATTGTATTCCTCCTGCCGCATCAAAATACGGCTCTAACTGCTATATCGTCTATTACCCATTTTGAATTTTCATATACGTATTTTACAGAGGCGCTTCCCGTATCTGTTCTGTTTTCCGATTCAGAATCAAAACTGTTAGTGATTTTATATTTATAGTCAAACTCAAAATTAATGTAACATTCTGCACTGCTGTTGCATGATACAGATATGTCACCGAACTGGGATTTGAGCGTTGCCTGCGAAACAGAAAAATCAGTAATGTCAATATACTTGTTAGAGCCATAAACAGAGTCCTTTATTTCGTCATAAAGGGCATTTACTGAATCTCCGGAAAATCTTTCAGAAAGTTCAGAAGCGTCTATGCCGCTCTCTCCGCCGCACGCATAGCTATATAAATTATTCACGGCTTCCTGAGCTCTGTTGTAAAGCTTTGAGTACTGATCTTCACTCATTGTAAGAGGAATGTAGAAAATATAGCTGTCTTTATTTATTTTTTCTGTTTTTATATAATCGTTGAAACCTTCACACTGTACTTTTATTTCATGCTCTCCGCTGAACATATAATCTGTGGTGAACACCGAAACGGGTATGTCTTTTCCTGTTTTAGAATCTGTCATTGTGGTGCTTTGAGAATTCTGCACCTCAACAGAATCTACGAATACTTTTGCGCCTGCCGGTACATATATATCAGCATCACAAATAAGATTTCTGCTTGGTATTACTCGGTATTCGTCATATTTCCAGAATCCGTCTTTCACCATTTTTATTCTTGCATGCACAGTTTTCCAGTTGCCTTCTGCATCAATATAATCAATACTGTAAGAAGTAAATTTGTCGCCTGTATATTCTTTTTCAATTACATAGCTTCCCGCTTTTGATCCTGAAAAGAGTGTGTCAACAGAATTTGTTTCAATGAATTGTTTGAAATTTTCCTTGTTTATATAAGGGGAATCTATAGAAGGCATGAAATTATAAGCCTCATCCCAGTTCTTTTCAGACAAACATTGAATATATGCGTCTATATATTTTTCGGGGTTGTGTTTTGATGATACAAGAGGGTATACAAGTAAGACTGTTACTGCAATCAGTATCAGCAAAACAATGGATATAATAACCGCAATTAAACGCTTTTTTTTGGAACTTGGGCGCTTATTGTCTTCTTTTTTTTCTTTATTGTTTTTTTTATCATTACCGTCATAGTTTTCGTTGCCGGTATCAGCACGATGCTTTTCAGCTTCGAAAATATCAAAATCAAAATTTGTCTTTTCCATAAACAATCCTTTATTTGTATTACGCAATTAAAACAGCGCCATATATATAATAGTATATATATAATGTTATTTCAACAATAATAATTATTATTATACAACAAACAGAATCTGTTAAATGGCTTCATTATTGCAATTGAATTTTTGATTTTTTCTGTTATAATTATTTAGTAAAGAAATAATTAGTTTAATATAAAGGGGGGCTTTAGATGAGTACATCGGAATATTTTATTTATCTTCTTTCATGCTGGCTCAATGATGAAAAGCCCCGAGGAAGCGAAGACACTAACTGGCAGGAAATATATGCGCTTGCAGAGGCTCATAATGTTACAGCCGTTATTACTTCTCAGATAAAAAAACTGCCGCAGGGAAGCCGTCCCCAAGGCAAACTTCTTTCTGCTTTTAATCAGCGCCTCGGCTACACCGTTCAGAATTATGAAATCAAAATGCGTGCCATGACCCATCTTATTGAGGTGCTTTCACAGGCGGAAATAGATCATCTGCTTGTTAAAGGCGCAGTACTGAGATTTTTATATCCGTCACCGGAGCTGAGAACAAGCGGTGACACGGATGTAGTTGTGCGTCTGTCAGACTATGAGAAATCTGTAAAGGTTTTAAAAAAAGCCGGTTTCAAAGTGGATTTCGTAAGAAAAAATGTATCTCAGGTAGTGTATGGGGGCGAGTTTTTTGATCTTCATACCGAACTTGAAAGTATCAATGTGCAGAGCAAAATTTATTATTCAACTCCGTTTGATGATATCAGCGAAAGCACTGGCCATACTTATAAGCTGAAACCAATCTATCATTTGCTGTATGTTATTACCCACATTGCGTATCACCTGAAAAACGGCGGAGCGGGTATACGTATGATTATGGATATTGACGCTCTTTTGCGCTATTATCCTGATATGGATATGGAAAAATTTATGGCGCTGTGTGATAATATTAAGATTAAACGCACAGCACAGGCGCTTATTGCTCTTTCAAAAAAGTGGTTTAATACGCCTGTCGGAATTGATTATACTTTTGAAGATACGGACGAGCGGTCTTTTTATGAGAACCTGTCAGAGCTGATAATTAACGGCGGCATTTTCGGATATAAAAACGGCGGCGTAGGTATGATGAATCTTCAGCGCAGTATGGGCGAGGACGGAAAAGCCGATTTTAAAGTATCGTTGAAAGCTTTTGTTAAATGGCTTTTTCCAAGCGCGGAGTATCTTAAACGGTTTTATTATTATTGCTATAAACACCCCATACTTGTTCCTGCGGCATGGTTTCACCGCTTTTTTAAAGCAATCTTCGGCCATTTTTCAGTATCAAAAAAAATAGCCAGAGAAATGTTTACAAAGCAGGAGATGTCTGCTAAGTATTTTGAGGTGTTAACAGAATTACAGATAGATGATAATCATCATTATGACTAAATAAAAAGCGGCAGCTTCATTAAGAAGCCGCCGTTTTTCTTTTTTAAAAATTATTATTGTTGATTAATTATTATGTTATTAATATCAGCAGGACTTTCGGCAATGAAATCAGCGCCTGCTTTTTCAAGTTCATGGGGTGCGGCATAACCGTAGAGTACGCCTATTGATTTTATTCCCACTTCTTTGGCGCCTATTATGTCGTGTTCTCTGTCACCCACCATAACGGCATTTTCACGGTCTTTTATGCCCAGTGTTTCAAATGCATATTCTATGACTTGAGATTTCCGGCAGCGGGTATTGTCCATATTCGAACCCGCAATCATATCAAAATAAAGGCTCAGATTGAAATGCTCCGCTATACGGACTGCAAAAGGCTGTGGCTTTGATGTTGCCACTATAAGTTTCTTTCCCTGCGCTTTCAGGCTATCAAGAAGCTCGGGTATTCCGTCATATACTTCATTTTCAAATATACCGTGCGGTTTAAAGTATTCTCTGTAATATTCAACTGCTTTTTCAGCCTGCTCATCTGTGAAACCGTAGATTTCCTTGAATGACAGCATCAGCGGCGGCCCAAGAAATTTCCTCAGCTTATTTTCATTTGTTTCGTTGATTCCGAATTTTTCAAGTGAGTATTTCACTGAATTTGTGATTCCGGGGGCGGCGTCCGTCAACGTGCCGTCTAAGTCAAAAAGAACATATTTAAACATATTTCCTTTAATTCAACTCCGCTTTAATGTATGTCTTCAAGCACTGCGTGAGCGCATTTTATACCGTCAACAGCGGCTGATACTATTCCGCCTGCGTAACCGGCGCCCTCTCCGCACGGGTAAACTCCGCGCACATTGCATTGGCAGAATTCATCGCGCAGAATACGAACACTGCTTGAACTTCTTGTTTCAGGGGCGGTCAGCACAGCGTCATAAAGGTTGAAGCCTTTCAGCTTCTTATCCATTTCAACTATTGCGCTTTTCATAGTAGCGGTAACTTTCTGAGGCAGGCATCTGCTTATGTCGGTAAGGGTAACACCGGTAGGGCAGGTAGGCTCAACATTGCCAAGCTGTGTGCTTGCCCTGCCTGTCAGAAAATCTCCGACGAGCTGAGCCGGGGCTCTGTAATCACTGCCTGCAAGTAAGAACGCGTTGTGTTCTATTTCTCGCTGATAATAAATTCCTGCAAGCGGGTGTTCACTCGGAAAATCTTTCGGCTCTATACCCACAAGCAGTGCGCTGTTGGCGTTCTTGCCGTCTCTTGCAAGTGAACTCATGCCGTTTACAATAACCCCGCCTTTTTCACTTGCCGCCGCAACCACCGTTCCGCCGGGGCACATACAGAATGTGTAAGCGCCTCTTTCATGCAGACCGTGGCAGGCAAGTTTGTAGTCTGCCGCACCAAGTTTCGGGTGGCCGGCAAATTTTCCGTACTGCGCTTCGTTTATAAGGCTCTGAGGGTGCTCTATTCTTGCGCCTACAGAAAACGGCTTCTGCATTATCTCAATACCAAGATCGTAAAGCATCTCTACCGTGTCCCTTGCGCTGTGGCCTATCGCCATTATTACGCTGTCAGCCTCAATATCGAATCTCTCGCCGCGGCAGGAGTATGTTATTCCCTGAATGAATTTGTTGTAGACTATAAGCTTTTCAACTTTGCATTCAAGGCGTACTTCGCCGCCGAGTGCTTCTATCTTTTTTCGTATGTTCTTTACTACAACCGCAAGCCTGTCCGTACCTATGTGCGGCTTTGAGGAGTAAAGGATTTCTTCAGGTGCTCCTGCCTCGTAAAGTTCAAGCAGTACCTTTCTGATGAACGGGCTTTTTATTCCCGTAGTAAGCTTTCCGTCAGAAAAAGTGCCAGCACCGCCCTCGCCGAACTGCACGTTTGATTCTTCGTTTAAAACTCTCTCACGCCAAAACTTGTTAACGTCTTTCTGCCTTTCCTCTATCGCTTTGCCTCGCTCAAAAATTATCGGGCGCAGTCCTGCTTCGGCAAGTATAAGTCCCGCAAGCATTCCGGCAGGGCCGAAACCTACTATTACAGGTCTGAACTGCGAAACTCGTTTGTTCTCCGGCATTTCGTAGTGATACGGCTTTACTATTGATACCTTGTTCGATTTGCATTTCGAAACTATCTGGTTTTCGTCAAGCGATATTTCGCAGTCAACACTGTATGAAAAATGAACGTCGTCCTTTTTGCGTGCGTCAACACTTTTTTTATATATAGTAAGCTTAGTAATATACTTCTTATTTACTTTTAGTATTTTTGCCGCCTTGGCGCTCAGAATATCCTCGCTGTCGTCAAGTTCAAGCCTTATTTCGTTAATTCTTATCATATCCGCACTCTTTCGTTATGCTGTCAGCCGCGGTAATACCGCTGTGCCACGCAAAATCAAGATTATATCCTCCGCAGGAAAACTGCCTGTCCAGCAGTTCACCGCATAAATATATTCCTTTACTCTTTTTAGATTGGAAACTGTCTGTTTCGTCCATCGGTATTCCGCCGCTTGTTATTTGAGCAAAATCAAAGCCTTTGGTTCCTGTGATTATGAGCTGCCAGTTTTTTGCCGTCTTTGCCTGCGCAGCCGCGTTTTCCTGTCCTGCCTGTTTTTCAATTATGGCGCAAAGCTTTGTGCCCAAAATTCCTTTCAGGTTTCCGAATTCCTCTACGTGCCGCTTTATTTCGTTTTCGCTAAATTCGGGTATGAGATCAAGCACTGCCAGGCATTTCGGCTTTCTGCCGCTTGAAAATGCTTCTGATACCGCAGCTGATATATTCATTACCGCAATTCCCGAAAGTCCGTAATCGGTAAAAAGCACTTCGCCGTATTCATGCGCGGCTTCTTTTCCGTCTATAAGTATCTTTATTCCGCATCTGGCCCTTGTGCCCTTTATTGCTCTCGGGTATTTGCTTGATGAGGTGAGCTGAACAAGAGCGGGAAACAGGGGAGTGACACTGTGACCGAGAGATTTTAGTATTGAGTAGCAGCTGCCGTCTGAACCAAGCGCGCTCTGCGCCTTGCCGCCCGCGGCAAAAACAACAAAGCTGCAATCAAAATCACCTCTCTCGGTTCTGACGGTAAAACCGTTTGGCTTTTTCAGAACCGTTTTTACGGCGCAGTCGGTTATTATTTTTATACCAAGCTTGTTACACTCGTCAAGCAAAACACTCAGCACGGTTTCCGCTTTAAGAGAGTAAGGATAGATCCTTCCCTCATCAAGCTCCTTTAGTATAAGACCTATGCTGCCGAAGAAATCTTTTACCTCGGCGCAGTGTTCAGCATTTTTGTTGGTGATATTGCAGCGTCCGTTGCCTGTTGCAAGTATCTTTTTTCCGGGCGTATCAAGGCGCTCCAGAATACATACTTCAGTGCTGCTGTTATTTTGTTTAAGCCTCACGGCGCACGCGAGTCCGCTTGCTCCCGCGCCGATTATAATAACTTTTCTGTTCATAGCGGCTCCGATGTGTTTATATATGTTTGTAAATATAATATATTAAATTATCAGTAAATGCAAACTTTTTTTACACAGGCTATTGACTGTTGCCAAAAGATGTGATATAGTATCAATACCTCAAAAAGGGGTTAATTTTTTTGCCCTTTTTTATTATCAGCGGTTTTGTTCTTACCGCTAAGAGGGAGATTATATATCGAAATAAAAACGGAGGTGTTCACATGAGAGTTAAAGTTACTTTAGCTTGCACTGAATGCAAACAACGCAATTACAACACAATGAAAAACAAGAAGAACACACCGGACAGACTTGAAATGAATAAGTACTGCCCGTTCTGTAAAAAGCACACGCTTCACAGAGAAACCAAGTAACGGAGGATTAAAATGGCAGATAAAAAGGCTTCAAATGCTGAAGAGAAGAAAAACGCCAAAACTGAAAAAGTTGACAGCACTAAAAAGTCTTCCTCCAAGGCAGAAAAGAAAAAGTCAAAGAAAAAGAATCCATTTAAATCCGCAGGCAAATTTTTCAAAAGCGTAAACGCAGAGCGTAAAAAAGTAGTTTGGCCCAAGGCTAAGGAGACTTTAAGAAATTCTCTTATTGTTCTTGTTGTAGTTATAATTCTGGGCGTAGCTATTTATGCAGTGGATTCGCTCCTTGCACTCAGCCTAAAGGGCGTTAAGCAGGCTGCAGAGCCCACAACCTCAGTTTCAGATACAGTTGATACAGATACAACTGCTGCAGCAGAAACTGAAACACAGGCGGCTGAGTAATGCCGGAATTTAAATTTCGGAGGCTTATTTAATGGAAGAAGCAAAATGGTATGTTGCCCACACTTTTTCAGGCTATGAGAATAAAGTTGCAAGCAACATAGAAACCGTTGTTGAAAACAGAAATCTCCATGACCTTATTCAGGAGGTTTCGGTTCCTACCGAAACAGTTGTTGAGATCAAGGACGACGGCACTAAAAAAGAAGTGGAAAGAAAGATTTTCCCCGGCTATGTCCTTGTGAAAATGGTTATGACGGACGATACCTGGTATGTTGTTAGAAATATCAGAGGCTGCACCGGCTTTGTAGGCCCGGAAAGCAAACCTATTCCTCTTACGGAAGAGGAAGTTCGCAAGCTCGGAGTTGAAAAGGTAAGCGTAAAGGTAAATTACGCAGCGGGCGATATGGTAAATGTTATAGACGGTCCGCTTGAGGGTTACTCCGGTACTGTTGAAAGCGTTGATACCGCAAACAACAGCGTTCGTGTAATGATCTCTATGTTCGGCAGGGAAACTTCTGTTGAATTTGAGCTTGATCAGCTTGAAAAGGCAGAAGATTGATTATATTTTAGGTAATTCGCGGCAATGCCGCTTATTATGCGCCGCAAGGCGCGTGGGAGGGGAGCGTTTCCCCGCCATACCACAATTTTTAGGAGGAAAAAATAATGGCTCAAAAGGTAGTAGGTTTAATTAAACTTCAAATCCCCGCAGGCAAAGCAACTCCGGCACCGCCGGTCGGCCCTGCGCTCGGTCAGCACGGTGTTAATATCCCGGCATTCACAAAGGAGTTTAACGAGAGGACTAAGAATGACGCCGGCCTTATCATTCCCGTTGTTATCACGGTTTATGATGACCGTTCTTTCACTTTCGTAACAAAGACACCGCCCGCAGCAGTTCTTATCAAGAAGGCTTGCGGAATTGAAAAGGCTTCCGGTGTTCCCAATAAGGATAAGGTTGCCACAATCACAAAAGCACAGGTTCAGCAGATTGCCGAAACAAAGATGCCCGATCTTAACGCGGCTTCACTTGAAGCGGCAATGAGCATGATTGCAGGCACAGCCCGCAGCATGGGTATAGTAGTAGAAGACTGATTCCCTTGTGGGAGGAAAAATCCGATTAACCACTGGAGGTAATTTATTATGAAACACGGAAAAAAATATTCTGACGGTGCTAAACTTATAGACCGTACTAAATTATATGAAAGCGCAGAGGCGCTTGATCTTGCAGTACAGACTGCAAAAGCTAAATTTGACGAAACTATCGAGGTTCATGTTCGTCTGGGCGTTGACTCACGTCACGCTGATCAGCAGGTTCGTGGTGCAGTTGTTCTCCCGAACGGAACAGGTAAAGATGTAAGAGTTGCTGTTTTCGCAAAGGGCGATCTTGCTAAGGCTGCTGAGGCTGCCGGCGCAGACGTTGTAGGCGATGCAGACCTCGTTTCTAAGATCCAGGGCGGCTGGATGGATTTCGATGTTGCTATCGCAAGCCCCGATATGATGGGATTTGTTGGTCGTTTAGGTAAGGTTCTCGGTCCCCGCGGACTTATGCCTTCTCCGAAAGCCGGCACAGTTACAACTGATGTAGCAAAGGCTGTTACAGAAGCTAAGGCTGGTAAGATCGAATATCGTCTTGATAAATCAAACATCATTCACTGCCCCATCGGCAAGGCTTCATTCGGCGCAGAGAAGCTTCTTGAAAACTTCAATGCTCTTCTTGACGCTGTAATCAAGGCTAAGCCGGCTGCTGCAAAGGGTCAGTACATCAGATCCTGCGCAGTTGCAGCAACAATGGGCCCCGGAATCCGCATCAACCCCAATAAGGTTGGTTCAGCTGCATCAGCAGAGTAATTTTATCATAAGGTATTGACAAGGGCTTGCCCTTGTGCTAAAATACATTCGCTGTTCAACCAAAGACAGCAGGTGCCGAAAGGCGTAAGATAGTTGTATCGCCTGCCGAGGAATGAGCATTTATGTTGATATACAGTGCGTTTTCGCATTTTATAATGTATCGATAAATGTTGTGCATTCCGTCTTTGCGGAATGCACTTTTTGTTTGGTAAACAGCCTTTAAAGTCCGCTTTGCGGCAAATAATTTAGGAGGTACAGTTAATTAATGCCAAGCACAGTAGTTCTTGAAAAGAAAAAAGCGCAGGTTGAAGCGCTGGCTGAAAGAATCAAGGGCTCAGTAGCAGGTGTTGTTGTTGATTACAAGGGTATCAACGTAGAAGATGACACCAAGCTTCGTAAAGAGCTCCGCGAGGCTGGAGTAGAGTACACAGTTGTTAAGAACTCTATTCTCAAGAGAGCTGCAGACGCAGCCGGCCTTGAAGGTATGGATCCTGTTCTTGAAGGCACAACAGCTATTGCAACAAGCGCAGAAGATTATGTAGCATCAGCACGCATCCTTCAGAAGTATGCAGACGCTCATGATTTCTTCAATGTAAAGTCAGGCTATCTTGACGGCGAAGTTATTGAGATTTCAAAGATTGAGGCTCTTGCAAAACTTCCGTCCAGAGAAGTTCTCCTTGCAACAGTCTGCAGCGTATTCAATGCTCCTATCGCAGCATTTGCACGCGCAGTACAGGCTATCGTTGACAAGGGCGGCGTAGATGCCTGCGAAAGCGAAAAGGCCGATGAGGCCGCAGCAGAAGCACCCGCAGAGGAAGCTCCCGCAGCAGAGGCTTCTGAGGAAAATGCAGCAGAATAATCACATTTTAACTTTTAACTAAAATTTAATTCGGAGGAAATTAAAATGGCATCAGAAAATGTAACCAAAATCGTTGAAGAGCTTAAAACTCTTACCGTTCTTGAGCTTTCAGAGCTTGTATCAGCAGTAGAAGAAGAATTCGGCGTAAGCGCTGCAGCAGCAGTAGCAGTAGCAGCTCCCGCAGACGGCGGCGCAGCAGCAGCTGAAGAGAAGACTGAATTTGACGTTGTTCTTACAGACGTTGGCCCGAACAAGATTCAGGTTGTTAAGGCTGTTAAGGAAGCAACAGGTCTTGGCCTTAAAGAGGCTAAGGAGATCGTTGATTCTGCTCCTAAGACCATCAAAGAGGCTGTTCCCACTGCAGACGCAGAGGCTCTCAAGGCTAAGATTGAGGAAACAGGCGCAACTGTTGAACTCAAGTAATTGTACCATCCAAAATGAAAACGGCAAGCTTTTGCATGCCGTTTTTTTTGTTGCTTATTTTTCCGTAAATAGATTTTTGTATGACGGTATTTTTATTCTTCTGTCATTATTTCAATAAGTGAATCAAGCTGTTCAGCCGGAACACCTGTTGAAACAAGGCAGTTATATGTTTTTTCGCTCAATGTGCTACCCTCCGCGGCCTGTACAGCTGCATAGTAGTCGGATTCTAACAGATTGTCAAGCGGTCTGTTGCCGTTTATTTTTCCAAAGTTGGAGAAGAGGTAGTCCTTGTAAAGATCATCTTCAGAAACTCCCAGCAGTGCGTTGATAAGGAAAGACAGCATGCCGGTTCTGTCAGTTCCTATATTGCAGTGAATGAAAAGGGGGTAATTACTTTCGTCTGCAAGTATGGAGAAAACTCTGAGTATCTGTTCTCTGTTTCCTGCAAGCATCTCTCCGTTCCAGTCCATTGGGCAGTTCACATATTTTACGGTATCTCCCAGAGGGCTGGAAGTAATACCTCCGTTTTCATCGTTGTAATCAAGGCGTACGTCAATTTCGGTTTTAATTCCCAAATCATTGAGCATGGTGTTTTTTCCCGTTTCTGTTATTTCAATGTTGGGTTCAGATACATCGCTCTCATTAAGACGTCCGCAGCGGAATATCATACCCTGCTTTGTTACGGTGCCGTTTTCTGTTGTTCTGCCGCCCAGATCTCTTGCATTTGTAATTCCGTCAATGTAAAGATTACGCGGTGCCTGTGAACTTGTAGTAAATGATGATACGTCGCTGCAACTGTCTTCAGTACTTACTGTCCAGTAATATGTGGTGCCTATTTTCAGATTGTAAACGGAATAGCTTTCGCCGTCTGTTATGTATGTTTTGCAATCCGTCATATCGGCGTTTTCACTAACGCTCAGTGTAAAATTTGAGACGGTACCGCTGTAATCCCATTCGAATTTAACCGGTTTCGGCCTGCTTTTTTCTCGGTTACCCTGAGCATAAAGAAGTATCATGGAATTAGAACCGTTCAGAAACGCATCTTGACTTGCGGTATGAAGCTCTACCGTTTCCTCAATAGGGGAAACAGGCTCAATGATTTTTGCATCAGCGGCATTTTGCCCTGATGAGCAGCCTGTAAAAATACACAATACTGTAAGAATAGCTAAAAGTATACTTGCTGTTTTTTTCATGGCAGTCGCCGTCCTTTTTATTGGAATATACTTAAATTATAACAAATGACATGGCAATTGCAAGTGTTGTTTATTATTAATGTGTGATGATGAATAAATTATAAAATTGTTTAACAGGTAAAGCATTTATATTTGTTTGAATAAAGCAAAAGCAGTTCCCAATTATCAGGAACTGCTTTTTAGCGTATTATTTGATTGCCTTGGCATTGTCTGTTCTGCCTAAAATGTAATCAACGCTTGTTTTGTAGTAATCTGCAAGCGCAATAAGAATTTCCGGAGGCACGGAACGTTCACCACGTTCATAGTACGAGTATAAGCGCTGAGAGATACCAATGCCTTCTCCTACTGCGGTTTGCGTCAGATCGTGATCTTCTCTTAGATCTTTAATTCTTTGTATTTTCATTTTAACACCCCGCCAATTGTCATTATTATATGATAGTTGGGGGTAAACTATTGACGAGTAGAACTAAATGTTCTTAAATGAAAGAAATTATATTAATAAAATGCATTAATGTGAAAATTTATTTTCAAGCCTTGTTACAACAATATTTTTACATTGCTTTTTGTATAATTTTTTAATCACGGGGTGATAAAATGAAACAGATTGCGGCAGGCAGTGCTGAAAATTATGTTTTTTGTGTTGAAAAACAGATCAAGGACGGCTTTGATTTTGAAGCAAAGTCACGCAATCTGTATACGGGTAAATTTTATGATGTGCGCTTCTGCGGCAGAAAAAAATATTTGTTTTATATATTCGATAAAAGGCAGTGGAATGTTTATTTCATGAAAAGAGATTTTGAGTATTACCCGTCTGCTTTTAAAGGAACGAATGATTTCATCCGCCTTGAAAAAGATATAAACAGCGGCACTGTAAAGCCAGAGCTGATTGTGCGCGGCACAAAGGTAAAAAGGTACCGTTCAAACGGCGGCGCAAAAATAGAACTGCCGGATTTTCCGTTTTTCTATCCGCCGGAATTGAGCCGCCTTGATTACGATACTCAGAAAAAACGATATAATTATTCTGATGCGCCTAAGTATCTTATAACCGCACGTAAATCAAGATACATAAAGCCCGGTTCTGCCCCAAGTCTGTATATTTTCGGCTGTAACAATGATGAACTTTATAAAAGTATTTGCACAGGAAGATCCATATGCGTTACACATACTTATGAGAATGAAAGAGCGGTCGCCGTAAGCAAATGTGTAAACAGTTATGATATTATTCCTTTTCAGCATTGCCTCAAAACTCTGTAATTTAATACTTTTCGCATGACTTGCATAAATCGTAATGTGCTGATATAATAATTTCTTGAGGTGATTGTTTTGAAACAGATCAATATACGTGAATTGAATGAAAATGCGGTAAAGCTTATTAGTGATGACTGGGCGCTTCTCACCGCAGCAGATGAGAGTAAAAATTCATGCAATCCCATGACTGTATCATGGGGCGGCTTAGGCGAACTTTGGGGCAAAGATACTGCTACGGTATATGTAAGGGAAAGCAGATATACAAAGGCTCTTATGGATAAAGAGGATTATTTTTCACTCTGCTTTTTTGATAAAGAATATAAAAGCGCACTCAGTTTCTGCGGCTCACACAGCGGCAGGGATTGCGATAAGGTAAAGGAAACAGGGCTGACACCTGCTTATGACGAAAAAGCGCCTTATTTCAAAGAGGCAAAAATTGTGCTTATCTGCAAAAAGAGAGCATGCCTTTATATGGATGAAAAAAGCTTTCTTGATGATGAAATAATGCCAAAGTGGTATGCAGATAAAGATATGCATTATATATATTTCGCTGAGATAGAAAAAGTGTTGATTTCAGAATAGTTTTAGTATATAATATATATGCAGCTCAGAGCGGTTGCATTTTCAGCGTAGCGTATGGGCCCTGTGCGACGGGATGCTACGAACCTTGTCAGGCGGGGAACCGAGCAGCAATAAGTGGATTATTCTGTGCGCCGCAGACAAGTCTGTACGTTACGCTGAGAATGCAACCGTGTTTTTTGTATAACCGAAAGGAGGGTGTTATATGTATCAGGCTTTGTACAGAAAATACAGGCCAAAGGTCTTTTCTGATGTTTGCGGGCAGGAGCATATAACTTCTACCCTGCTTAATGAAATAAGAGACGGCCGTGTTTCCCACGCTTATCTTTTTACGGGCTCAAGGGGAACGGGCAAAACTACCTGTGCAAAAATACTTGCAAAGGCGGTTAACTGTGAAAACAGCAATAACGGAGAGCCTTGCAATGAATGTGAGATGTGCCGCGGACTTGATGACGGCACAATCTATGATGTTGTTGAAATAGACGCCGCGTCAAATAACGGTGTAGACAATATACGTGAACTGCGCGAAGAGGCAAATTATACTCCCTCAAGGGGCAAATACCGTGTTTATATCATAGACGAGGTTCATATGCTCTCTCAGGGCGCGTTTAATGCTCTTCTCAAAACACTTGAGGAGCCGCCTGCTCATGTAATATTTATACTTGCAACTACTGAAGTGCATAAGCTTCCTGCCACCATTCTTTCCCGCTGTCAGCGTTTTGATTTTAAACGTATCCAGCCTGAAACTATGGCAAAGCGCCTTGAAGAGGTTGCTTCAATGGAAAGTATCAGCCTTACCCCCGAAGCGGCAATACTTATTTCAAGAATTGCAGACGGCGGTATGAGAGACGCACTTTCAATACTTGACCAGTGTGCAGGCAGAAACGAAGAAATAAACGAAGAACTTGTTTCACGTGTTGCGGGTATTGCAGGCCGTGAGGCACTCTATGAACTTTCCGCAGCCATTGCGGATAAAGACAGCGGCAAGGCGCTTTCAATTATAGCCGACCTTCATCAGAACAGCTATGATATGGAACGCCTGTGCGTTGAAATGATAAATCATTTCAGAAATTTCCTTATCGTTAAAACTGTTAAGGACAGCAGAGAACTTATTATATGTACTGATGATGAATACAGCCGTATAAAGCAGAATTCAGGCAAATTCACACTTCCGGGAGTTATCCATGCGCTTGATCTTTTTCAGGATACTCTTGTAACTATAAAAGGCGGCGCAAATTCAAGAATTGAAATGGAAATGAGCTTTATCAAGCTTTGCGAGCCTAAGCTTGATGAGTCCTCTGATTCCGTGCTTGAAAGAATAGCGGAGCTTGAAAACGCCGTTAAAAACCGCAGTTTTGCGCCGGCAAATGCACCTGTAACTCAGGCACCTCAGAAACCTGTTCAAAAAGCGGATGAAAGCACACCGACGGATACGGAAAAAATTCAGCCCACAGTCAATGTTGATAAAGCGGCTGAAACAAATACATCAGTAAATGAAAATAGCATAAAAGAACCCGAACAGCATATCCCGCAGGAGAAACCGCAGGCTGCGCAGCAGGATGTTCAGCCGCAGCCGCAGTTGCAGGGCACTTTCTCACCCGAGCAGAAGGAATTTTCACAGTGGGCAGACTTTATGGAGGAGATATATAAAAAGGATATCGCTCTTTACGGTGTGCTCAACGGCTCCGCAGGATATACGCGCGGCGAATACTTTCTTATTGAAAGCAAGAATAATGCTCTCAGAGATTTTATAAAGATACCCACACACTCTAAGGCAATAAAAAATGCACTTTACAGTATTACGGGAAACCATTATAAACTCGGTCTTTTTAAACGTAAAACAGAGGAGAGCAAAAAGCGTGACCCACTTGAGGACCTTATTCTGAAAGCGCAGGGAAATACCGATATTGATATTAATTAAGATTTAGATAGATTAAGGAGAAAATTATGAAAGCAAGACTTCCAAAAGGTATGGGCGGCGGCCCGCAGAATATGCAGGCAATGCTCAAGCAGGCTCAGCAGATGCAGGAAAATATCGAAAAGAAAAAGGCAGAGCTTGAAGAAAAAGATTACGTTGTTTCATCGGGCGGAGGAATGGTAGAGGTTACCGTTACCGGCAAGCACGAGATAAAGGCTATCGGCATTAATCCTGAGGTTGTAGACCCCGAGGATGTTGAAATGCTTGAAGATATGCTCATGGCGGCTCTTAACGAAGCTATGCGCAAAATAGATGAGGACGAGGAAAGAGAACTCTCTGCCGTAACAGGCGGGCTCAATATTCCCGGCCTTTAATAAAAGGTGTAACTATGGCGTATAATTTGGCGCCTTTGCAAAATCTCATAGACCAGTTTGAGCGCATGCCGGGTATCGGGCTTAAAACAGCTCAGAGAATGGCGTTTTATGTGCTCGGGCTTTCCAAGGATGAGGCAAATGAATTTGCAAAGGCAATTACTGATGCTCATACAAAAATAAGGCAGTGCAAAATCTGCTGTGATCTTGCGGATGATGAGCTTTGCCCTATATGCAAGAGCGAAACAAGGGATAAAAGCGTTATATGCGTTGTTGAGGATCCCCGTGATGTTGCCGCAATAGAGCGCACTCACGAGTATAACGGCACTTACCATGTGTTGCACGGCGCTATTTCGCCTATGGATAATATCGGCCCTGATCAGATAAGAATTAAAGAACTCCTTGCCCGTTTGAATGACGGCACGGTTGATGAAGTTATAATGGCAACAAATCCAACCGTGGAGGGAGAGGCTACGGCTATGTATATAAGCCGGCTTTTAAAGCCTATGGGTATCACCGTATCAAGGCTTGCTTACGGTGTGCCGGTGGGTGCAGACCTTGAGTATGCGGACGAGGTAACTCTTTCTCGTGCGCTTGAGGGCAGAAGCGTTATCTGATATGAATAGAACGAAAGGAGTGATGGGCGGTGAACGCAAAAAAAGACGATGTTCAGGTTGTGGCAAGAAACAAAAAAGCCTATCACGACTATTTTGTTCTTGACACTTATGAAGCAGGAATAGAGCTTTACGGAACGGAGATAAAATCCATCCGTCAGGGTAGAGTGAACCTCAAAGATTCATACTGCGGTGTTGATGACGGTGAAATGTTTGCACTCAGCATGCATATTTCACCGTATGAGCAGGGAAATATATTTAACAGAGATCCTATGCGCAGAAAGAGACTTTTGCTTCATAAAAAAGAAATATTAAAGCTTTTTCAGCAAAGTCAGCAGCAGGGGCTCAGTATAGTTCCTCTTGAGCTTTATATAAAAAACGGCAGGGCAAAGCTCCAGATAGGGCTCTGCAAAGGTAAAAAGCTTCACGATAAGCGTGAAACAGCCGCAAAAAAAGACGCTCAGCGTGATATTGAACGCGCAATGAAAGAGCGCAGATAATATGGGGATGAAAGGATTTCGACTGGGGCAAGGAGTCTTGGTAAGCATGCAGAGGAGCTGCACCGCTTTAAAAGCAGCAACCTAAAATTAACTGACAACAATAGATCAGTAGCTTTGGCTGCGTAATTGCAGCCTTCGTCCGTCCGTTGAGTGCCGCGGCTTCGGAACGGGCGT
>UQBX01000008.1 GCA_900539425.1 uncultured Oscillospiraceae bacterium
ATATGGCAGACCTTTTCTTTTTTGTCAGTATTCAATTTCGCCGTTGAAAACGAGGTTGCAGTCGCCTGTAAGAGTTATCTTTTCGTCTGTATAGTTAACTATAAGGTCGCCGCCTCTTAGCTTAACGGTTATGTCAACACCCTTTGCGCATTTGCCTTCAAGCACAGCCGCAACAGCAGCAGCACACGCTCCTGTGCCGCACGCAAGTGTTTCGCCGTTTCCTCTTTCCCATACACGCATTTTAAGCGTCCTGCTGTTTACAACACGCACAAATTCCGTGTTTATTCTTTCGGGGAAAATATCAGCGTTTTCTATCTGCGGGCCTACTTTTTCTATATCAACCCTGTCAACATTATCAACAAATATCACACAGTGAGGATTGCCTACCGATACACAGGTAACGCTGTATTCTTTTGCGCCTATCTGAGCTTTCCTTGCGATAATGCTGTCGCCGTCAAATTCTGCGGGAATTTCCGCAGGCTTGAGATAAGCTTTTCCCATATCTACCGTAACTGAGGAAACTTTGCCGTTTCGTGTAAACAGTTCAAGGCTTCTTATTCCGCTTGCTGTTTCAACGGTAATGTTTTCCTTGTTTACAATGCCGTTGTCATACAGATACTTGCCAACACAGCGAATGGAGTTGCCCGCCATTTCGCCCTCTGAGCCGTCGCGGTTGAAAATTCTCATTTTCGCATCAGCTACATCAGATTTTTCTATAAGAACGATACCGTCGCCGCCGATGCCTCTGTGCCTGTCTGTAAATTCTATCGCAAAACTTTCCGGGCAGGTGATAACATTCTCCGTATTGTTAAAGAAAATGTAGTCGTCGCTTGTGCCCTGCATCTTGCTGAATTTCAGTATGCTCTTTTCTTTTCGCATACAGTTTATATCAACAAGCTCTGTGTTCATCTGGTTGTATCTGCTGGCAATGATGTCCGCAAGCGCATTAGCCGTGTCAAGTGATGTCAGCGTAGCAATTCCAAGCTGATTAGCTCTGTTGAAAAGCTTGATGTAGTCAGCAATGCTCTTCTTGTCGCTTTTGCCTGTGTAAACGATATAATCAAGTTTTCCGCTCTCAACAAGATCCATAATGGAGTTGTCCTCGCTGAGTTTATTTACGGTGTCAACTTCAATTCCAAGGCTTGCAATGGCTTTTGCCGTTTCGGGAGTAGCCCATATCTTTATTCCGAGATCGTCAAGTTTTTTCGCAAGATTTACTATTTCATATCTGTCTTTTTTGGTAACAGTTATGAGCACACCGTGGCGTGATTCCTTGCGAGACTCGATCTTGAACCCGGCTGATATAAGTCCTTTAAACAATGCTTCGTTCAGGTTTTTGCCAACGCCGAGCACTTCGCCGGTTGATTTCATTTCAGGGCCGAGCTGGCTGTTTACATTGTTGAGCTTTTCAAAGCTAAATACGGGAACTTTTACCGCAAAGTACGGCGGAGTTTTATAAAGTCCCGTGCCGTAGCCGAGGCTTTCAAGTGTTGAACCCACCATAATTTTTGTGGCAAGTTCTACCATTGGCACGCCTGTTACTTTGCTGATATATGGTATTGTTCTTGATGCTCTCGGATTTACCTCAATAACATAAAGTTCGTTTTGGTATATTAGATACTGTATGTTTACAAGACCTTTTGTACCGAGAGAAAGAGCAAGCTTTTCTGAAACATCACATATTTTGCGAAGCATTTTGTCGTTGATGTTGTACGGGGGATAAACGGCAATTGAATCACCGCTGTGTACGCCTGCCCGCTCAATGTGTTCCATAATTCCGGGAATTAAAACTTTTTCTCCGTCTGAAATACAGTCCACTTCAAGCTCGGTGCCCATCATGTACTTGTCTACAAGCACGGGATTTTCTATGCCCTGAGCAAGAATGATGCCCATATATCTCTCAACGTCTTCGTCAGTGTAAGCAATAGTCATATTCTGACCGCCGATAACATAACTCGGTCTAAGAAGCACAGGGTAGCCAAGTCTGTTTCCTGCCTCAAGTGCGCCTTCAAGTGTTGTTACCGAAGTTCCTTTCGGTCTGAATATGCCAAACTTTTCAAGCAGTTTGTCAAATTTATCCCTGTCTTCGGCAATGTCAATACCCTGGGCTGAAGTACCGAGGATCTTTATGCCGTTGTCATCAAGGAATTTTGTAAGCTTAATTGCTGTCTGACCGCCGAAAGCCACAACAACTCCAACGGGCTTTTCAACTTTAATGACGTTCATAACATCTTCCGGCGTAAGCGGCTCAAAATACAGCCTGTCGCCCGTGTCAAAGTCGGTTGAAACAGTCTCGGGGTTGTTGTTTATAAGTATAACTTCATAGCCGAGCTCTTTCAGAGTCCATACGCAGTGAACGGAGGAGTAGTCGAATTCAATGCCCTGCCCGATACGTATAGGGCCTGAGCCGAGAACGATTATCCTCTCTTTTTCGCCGCGCTCTATCTCTCTGCTTTCGCAGTGTTCGTCATAAGTTGAATAGAAATAAGGTGTTTCAGCAGCAAACTCCGCGCCGCAGGTGTCAACCATTTTGTAAACGGCGTGTTTGTGATAGGCAAGGGGAGAGCCGCTTATTTTTTCTATTGCCGTGTCTGTATAACCGAACTTTTTGCCTTTAATGTACTGCTCAAAGCTTACCGGCGTGTTTTCTATCTCTTTTTCATAGTCAGCAAGATTTTTCAGTTTATATAAAAACCACTCGTCTATCATAGTGATTTTGTGTATCTCATCAATGGATACACCGTTTTTGATAGCCCTGAAAACAGAAAAGAGCCTTAAATCGTTCTGATTATAAAGCGTTTTTACTATATCTGTGCCGTCAAGTTGTTTGTTGTTGAGCGTGTCGAGTCCTATTTCCGCGCCTCTTACGGCTTTCATTATCGCCATTTCAAAGGAGGGGGCAATGCTCATTACCTCTCCTGTGGCTTTCATCTGTGTGCCGAGTTTGCGTGATGCGTTAATGAACTTGTCAAAAGGCCATTTCGGCACTTTTACAACTACATAGTCAAGCGTAGGCTCAAAGCAGGCGCAGGTCTTTCCGGTAATATCGTTTCGTATTTCATCAAGAGTGTAGCCGAGCGCAATCTTGGTGGTAACTTTGGCTATCGGATAACCTGTTGCCTTTGAAGCAAGCGCAGATGAGCGTGAAACACGTGGGTTTACCTCAATAACGCTGTATTCAAAGCTTTCGGGATTGAGTGCAAACTGGCAGTTGCATCCGCCCTCTATTCCGAGTTCGGTTATAATGTCAAGGGACGCCGTGCGAAGCATCTGATATTCTTTGTCCCCAAGAGTTACGGCGGGGGCAATAACAATACTGTCGCCCGTGTGCACGCCGACGGGGTCAAAGTTTTCCATGGAACAAACGGCAATGACGTTGCCTACGCTGTCCCTCATAACTTCAAATTCTATCTCTTTCCAGCCTGCAATGTATCTTTCAACAAGCACCTGGGTAATGGGGCTCAGCATAAGACCGTGCTTTGCAACTTCCTCAAGTTCTTTTTCGTTGTAAGCAACACCGCCGCCTGCGCCGCCGAGTGTAAACGCAGGTCTGATAATAACGGGATAGCCTATTTCCGCGGCAATTCTCTTTGCTGTTTCAACATCGTTAGCAATGTCAGACGGCACAACAGGCTGGTTGATCTTTACCATTGTATCCCTGAAAAGCTGTCTGTCCTCAGCCTTGTCAATAGCTTCTGCGTCTGTTCCAAGCAGGCGAACACCCATTTTATCAAGGTATCCGTCCTTTGCGAGCTGCATGGATATGGTAAGACCCGTCTGTCCTCCGAGGCCGCCCAAAATGCTGTCCGGTCTTTCTTTTTCAATAATTCGCTTTACGGTTTCCTCTGTAAGCGGCTCAAGATAAATGTGGTCGGCAAGCGCGCTGTCTGTCATTATTGTAGCGGGGTTTGAGTTTACAAGAACTACTTCAATACCCTCGTCTTTAAGTACACGGCATGCCTGCGCTCCTGCATAGTCAAATTCTGCTGCTTGTCCTATTACGATAGGGCCGGAGCCGATTACAAGTACCTTTTTTATATCTTTGTTAAGAGGCATTACTCATTACCTCCCATCATTTTTATAAATCTGTCAAATAAAAATCTTGTGTCGTGCGGGCCGCTGCACGCCTCAGGGTGGAACTGTACGGAAAACGCATTATTTCCCGGGTAATCAATTCCCTCGTTAGTGCCGTCATTGGCGTTGATATAGCTTATAACGCCGCCGCATTTTTCAACTGCTTCGTTCACAACGGCATAACCGTGGTTCTGTGAAGAAATGTAAGTTCTGCCCGTCTTTAAGTCTTTGACAGGCTGATTTACTCCTCTGTGGCCGTATTTAAGTTTCTCAGTTTCAGCGCCCATTGCAAGAGCAAGCAGCTGATGACCGAGGCATATACCGAATATCGGCTTTTTGCCGATAAGCTTTTTAAGCTCTTCAATACATTCAGTGTTTTCCTGCGGGTCTCCGGGGCCGTTTGAAAGCATAATTCCGTCAGGATTAAGCTTGAGTACGTCCTCAGCTTTTGTGTTGTATGGCATTACAGCTACATTGCATCCGCGCTTTACAAGTTCGCGTGCAATGTTGTCTTTTTTACCATAGTCAAGCAAGACCACGTTGTATTTAGGACTTTCCGCCGCAAGGGGAACGGGCTTTTTGCAGGAAACTGATTCAACAGCTTTTTCTACTTTGTAAGCCTTTACTTTTTCCTCGTCAAAATCCCTTGGGTCAGAGCATATCATGGCGTTCATTACGCCGCTTTCACGAATTATCTTTGTTATCTCCCTTGTGTCAACGCCATACACACCCGGTATGTCGTTTGCTTTAAGATATTCGTCAAGTGTTCTGTTGCATCTGAAGTTAGAAGGATCGTCGCATTTTTCACGTACAATGTACGCCGTTACGCTTGATTTGTCGCTCTCAGCGTCATTGTCAATAAAGCCGTAGTTTCCTATAAGCGGAAAAGTCTGTAAAACTATTTGTCCGTAGTAACTCGGGTCTGTAAGCGTTTCAATGTAACCGCACATACCCGTGGTGAATACAAGCTCGCCTGTAACATCTCCGCCTGCGCCGAAACGCCTGCCTTCAAATGTTTTGCCGTTTTCAAGGCAAATATAAACTTTTTCGTTATCCATAAATAAACTTCCTGATCAGTTGTTGCTTCCAAGCAGTTTAACAAGTACCGCTTTCTGTGCGTGAAGTCTGTTTTCAGCTTCGTCAAATATTTCCTCTGCGTGAGCCTCAAATACCTCTGCGGTAATTTCTTCGCCTCTGTGAGCAGGCAGACAGTGAAGTACCATTGCACCGTCTTTTGCAACAGCCATAACTTCGTCATTTATCTGATAATCTTTGAATATCTTTTCACGCTCTGCTTTTTCACCTTCCTGACCCATAGAAGCCCATACGTCAGTGTAAAGAACATCAGCGTCTTTTGCACATTCCTTAATGTCGGAAGAACATGTGAATTTGCCGTTTTCTGATGCCCACTTCATGATTTCAGCATCAGGCTTATAGCCGTCGGGGCAGGCAACAGCACATTCCATGCCCATTGTGATTGCGCCTACTATAAGGCTGTTTGCCATGTTGTTTCCGTCGCCGATAAAGCAGAATTTAAGCCCGTCAAAAGTTTTTTTGTATTCTCTTATTGTCATAAGGTCGGCAAGCACCTGGCAAGGGTGGCAGTAATCTGTAAGACCGTTAATTATCGGAATTGAGCCGTATTTTGCAAGGTCTTCAACCTCTTTCTGCTCAAAAGTTCTTATCATGATACCGTCAAGATAGCGTGAAAGTACACGTGCCGTATCCTGCACGGGCTCGCCTCTGCCTATCTGAAGATCTCTGTTTGAAAGAAACAGCGCCTGACCGCCAAGCTGATACATTCCTGTTTCAAAAGAAACTCTTGTTCTTGTAGAGCTTTTCTGGAAAATCATTCCGAGCGTCTTGCCTTTTAAAAGGTGGTGTTCAATGCCGTGCTTAGTTTCGTACTTCAGCTGGTCGGCAAGGTTTAAAATATCAAGTATGTCGTGGTGGTTCAGGTCCTGCAGTTTAAGCAAATGTTTCATCTTCAATTACCTCCTTAATAATAGCCAGTCCCTTGTCGGTTTCTTCCTTAGTAATGCTAAGAGCGGGAAGAAGTCTTACCTTTGTTTTTGCTGTCAGCACAAGAAGTCCTTTTTCAAGGCACTTGTTTGCAATGTCAGCCGCCTTTTTATCCGTTTCAATACCCAGCATCAGTCCCATGCCGGAAACTGATTTAACGCCTTTTATTTCTTTAAGTTTGCTGATTATGTATTCGCTCTTTTTAGTAACTTCTTCAAGGAATTTATCGTCAATTCTCTTTACTATGCTGATTGCTCCTGCCGCGGCTATAGGGTTTCCGCCAAATGTTGAGCCGTGTGAGCCGGGTGTAACAGTGTTTTCAAGCTTATCGCCGAATAATACTGCTCCCATCGGCAGACCGCCGGCAAGTCCTTTCGCAGTGGATACAATATCAGGCTTTACACCGTAGTGCATATAAGCGAAATATTTTCCCGTTCTGCCGTTACCCGTCTGAACCTCGTCAACACACATAAGAATGTCTTTTTCCTTGCAGATTTTGTCTATCTCCTCAACAAATTCTTTGTCAAGATTAAGAACTCCGCCTTCGCCCTGAACACATTCAAACATAATGGCGCATACATCGTCCGTTATCATATTGTTGAGAGCTTCAATGTCATTTGCAGGGCAGTATTTGAAGCCAGGGGTAAAAGGCCCGAAAATCTGATGAAATCCGTCCTGACCTGTAGCTGCAAGCGTTGTTATCGTTCTTCCGTGGAATGAATTTACAAGCGTGATTATTGTTTTGCGCCCCTCGCCGTATTTATCATAGCTGTACTTGCGCGCGAATTTTATCATTCCCTCGTTTGCCTCAGCGCCGCTGTTGCCGAAGAATATTTTTTTCATGCCTGTCTTTTCACACAGCAGTTTTGCAAGCTCTGCGCACGGCTCGGTGTAGTAAAGGTTTGAGGTGTGCTGTAACTTGTCTAACTGGTCAATAACGGCTTTTTTCCATTCGTCGTCTGCAATGCCGAAAGCCGTTACACCGATGCCTGAGCCGAAATCAATATACTCTTTTTCGTTTTCGTCATATACGGTGGAGCCTTTTCCGTGCGTGAGAACAACTCCAAATCTGCCGTATGCGTGCGAAACATATTGTTGGTCTGTTTCTTTAATGTCCATTGAAATATAGCCTTTCCGCTTTAAGATTTATTTACGATACCGCTCTCAGCCTTTTGCGGTGCCGATTGTTTTTGTGTCAGTTATAATATTTATCTGCTTCTGAACATCGTTCCCATACCTTCATCGGTAAGCATTTCCATAAGTATGGAGTGGGGAACACGTCCGTCAATGATGAATGCTCTTTTTACACCCTCACGAATTGCCTGCGTCATGGAATCAATCTTGGGAATCATTCCTCCGCTTATAATTCCGTCTGCAATAAGTGCAGGCACATCAGATATATATACTCTGTGAATAAGCGAACTTTCGTCGTCTTTGTCGCGGAGAAGTCCCGCAACATCGGTCATTGAAATAAGAGCTTCCGCTTTGAGCTTTCCTGCAACTGCGGCCGCAACCGTGTCTGCGTTGATGTTGTAGCAGTTGCCCTCCTCATCGTATCCAACGGTGGATATAACCGGTATAAATCCGTGCTCAAGCGCTTCCTGAACAACATCCATGTTCATTTCTGTAATATCGCCTACGTATCCGTGGGTTTTATCAAGCGGGCGGCATTTTATCATATTGCCGTCCATTCCCGAAAGTCCTATTGCGTGACCTCCGAGATTGCCTATCTGGCAAACAAGGTCTTTGTTTACCTTGCCGGCAAGCACCATCTGCACAACGTTTGCCGTTTCCTTGTCTGTAACTCTGAGCCCGCTTACAAATTCGCTCTTGATGTTCATTTTCTCAAGCGTTTTGCTTATTTCGGGGCCGCCGCCGTGTACGAGTACAACTCTTATTCCTATGGTGGTTAGCAGAACAAGGTCATGCATAACGGATTCCTTGAGTTCTTTGTTTATCATGGCGTTTCCGCCGTATTTGATAACAACAGTCTTTTTTCTGTAAAGCTGAATGTTGGGAAGCGCCCTTGCAAGCACTTCGGCTTTCATTGCATTTGTAATATCCATTTTGCTTCCTCCGTTATCAGGTTCTGTAATCGCCGTTTATTTTTACATAATCGTATGTTAAATCACAGCCCCAAGCCTTTGCGCTGCTTTCGCCCGCGTTGAGGTCTATGATTACATATATCTCGTCGCTCTTGAGTACTTCTGCGGCCTTTTCCTCAGAAAAGTCAACGCCCGCACCGTTCCTGCAAACAGCAATTTCGCCGAATTCACTCTTTATATCAACGTCAACTTTGTTTATGTCAAATTCAGCGGGAGCGTAGCCTACCGCACAGAGAATACGTCCCCAGTTTGCGTCCTCGCCGAATACAGCGCATTTGAAGAGAGTAGAGCCAACAACGCTTTTTGCTACTGTTATCGCCGTGTCTTTGTCAGGACAGCCCTTGCACTCGCATTCAATCATCTTTGATGCGCCCTCACCGTCTTTTGCAAGCATTTTAGTCAGGTTCATCATAACTTCATATAGAGCCGTCTTAAATGAGCTGAACTCTTCGCCTTCTGAGATAATCTCGTCATTGCCTGCCAGTCCGTTTGCCATAACGCTTACCATATCATTTGTTGATGTATCTCCGTCAATTGAAAGGCAGTTATATGTAACTTTTACTATATCATCAAGTGCCGCCTGAAGCATTTTTGCGCTTATGTTTACATCACTTGTTATGAAGTTGAGCGTTGTAGCCATGTTAGGGTGTATCATGCCGGAGCCTTTTGCCATTCCGCCAACTCTGCAGGTTTTTCCGTTTACGCTGAATTCAACAGCGTATTCCTTTTTGATTGTATCCGTCGTCATGATAGCGGTTGCCGCTTCTTCGTTTCCTGTGTATGAAAGCCCCTCAACAAGCGGCTTAATTCCTTTTTCTATCGGCTCTATCGGAAGTATCTGTCCGATAACGCCCGTTGAAGCAACAACTACTTCGTCGGCGTCAATTCCAAGTGCCTCTGCGGCAAGTTCGCACATTCTGCTTGCCTTTTCAACGCCGTCAGCGTTGCAGGTGTTTGCGTTTTTGGAGTTGACAATAACCGCTTTTGCGTGATTGTTTGTTTTTTCAAGATTGCTCTTTGTTACTAATATAGGAGCGCCCTTAACTTTGTTTGTTGTGTATACTGCCGCGCAGGTGCACATTTCGTCTGAAACTATCATTCCAAGATCGTTTTTGTGCGGTGCGTTGGGATTCTGTTCGGCGCTTGCCGATTTCTTAATTCCGCAGTAAACGCCGTTTGCCTTGAATCCCTTTGGTGCGCAAACGCCGCCGTCAATAATTTTAAAATCCATATAAATCAGTCCCCCAAAACAAGAGATTTATCTTCTTCGATATTGCATGCAATGTTCATACACTGCACTGCGGCGCCTGAAGCGCCTTTACCCAAATTGTCAAACCTTGAGGTTATGACAAATCTTTCATCGTTGCCGTTGACCTCGATTTCCATATCGTCACGGCCGTCAAAATTGTTGCCGCCAATCATGTTTTTTGTGTAGCCTTCAGGCCGTACTTTAACAAGCTTTTCGTTTTTATAGTGCTCTGCAAGAATTTCTCTTACGTCTTTTGTTTTATATCCTGAGCAAAGCATGTCCGTGTGAAACGGTATGCTGACAACCATTCCGCACTTGTAATCGCATATCATCGGTGAAAAAACAGGGTATCTTTCAATGCCCGTTATGGCTTTCATCTCTTTGAGATGCTTATGCTGCTGGGTAAGTCCGTACTGCCTCGGTGAGTCAAGTTCTGTATCTCTTTCTGCGTCCTCATACTGAGTTATTGCGCTTTTTCCGCCGCCGCTGTATCCTGAAACCGCAAAGCAGGTAAGGGGATAGTCTTTTGCAATAACTCCGTGGGCAATAAGCGGATAAACAATAGAAATAAATCCGCTTGCGTAGCAGCCGGGGTTTGCTATAAGTCTGTTTTCAGCAATATTTTTTCTGAATTCAGGTGAAAGCTCTGCAAAACCGTAAGCCCAGCCGGATTCTGTGCGATGAGCTGTAGAGGCGTCGATTATCTTTGTGTGTGAATTGCTGCTGTCAAGCAGTTTTACGGCTTCTCTTGCCGCGTCATCAGGCAGGCAAAGAAAAGTTATGTCGCTGTCATTTATGTATTTGCTTATTTCTGCGCTGTCTTTCCGTTTATCCTGAGGAATTTCAAGCAGTTCGATGTCATCTCTTTTGAGCAGTCGATCTCTAATCCTAAGACCAGTTGTTCCTGACTGTCCGTCAATGAATACTTTTATCATTTTATGCATATCTCCGCTTAATTAGTTTGTAATCTTTTTATATTATACACTTGCATTTTTTAAAGTCAATAGATTATTGTAAAAAGTCATAAATATACACTAAAAATGTATAAATATACAAAATTATGATTGCAGACTACATAATTCAAAAAGTGTTAAATTTTTTATGAAATTTTTTTCAATTCTGTGCTGTATTATAAGAATATGAAACATAAATTTTATGATTTATTTTACTTTTGATTGAAAGTGTAAAAAAATCAGAAATATAATTCTAAATCAGAATTTATAAAAGTTTTATAAGTTCGATTTCAGAATTTTATGCAGTAAATTTTCAAATATAATGCAGTAAAAGGGGTGAGGGTATGAAAACTCGTAAAAAAGCTTATGGGAACTGCAATATTGTAGGCAAAAATATTGAACGTTTAAGAAAAGAGCGAGGCATTAAGCAAAAGAATTTTATATCCAAAATCCAGGTTATGGGGATCGATATTAATCCAACCAGTTATTCAAAGCTGGAGGGACAGCTTCGCATTGCCACTGATAAGGAAATTTTTGTGATCGCAAAAGTACTCGGCGTTCCGCTTGAGGATCTTTTTTCAGAAACAAGTAAATAATAAAAAACCGATTCTAAAAGAATCGGTTTTTATCTCAATTTTCTGCGTCCGTCATTCGGGCGCTTTTTTACGGCTTTTTTATAACAGGTCTGTCTATGGGAATGATTGAAAGGGAGTTCAGGTGTTCTTTCATTTCATTAATTAGGTCTTTCATAGAAAAAAACTTAGGGGAGTGAGCGTCAAGACCCATTATTACATCATTTCCCGTTTCGGCGGCAATTTTCCAAAAATCGTCCCTTGGGTAATTTCGTTTGTCCTCAAATCCAAGAAAATTGAATTCAAGCGGGCATCCAAGTTCTTTTGCGCCCTTGCAAAGCCTAAGCATCTCACGCCGATAAACGGTTTGATCGCCCGTGAAATTCAAAATATCCGGGTGGGCAAGATATGTGAAAACACCTGTTTCAAGTCCTTCAAGGCACTGTGTAACATACTTCTTTAACACATTCTCGTCCTTGGTTTCATTAGCATTGTAATGCCCCTGATAATCATATTCGTTGTTGATGTAGTGCTGTCCGAGAATAAGATAGTCTATATCAAAGCTTTTTAGATATTCCAGCTCCTTTTCAAAAAGTTCGGGGTAATACTCAAGCTCAAAACCGAGATGTATTTCAATTTTGTCTTTGTACTTGATTTTCAGTTTTTTTATGCTTTCAGCGTAATCTTTTGCATCCTGAGGAAACATTCTGAATGATGAATAGTAACCGCAGCCCTGCGGAAACAGCATTGGCGCATGGTCTGAAAAACCTATTTCGTCAAAGCCGTTTTCAATTGCGCTCAAAACATATTCTTCGTCTTCTCCCGCCGCGTGGCGGCATCTCTTTGTATGAGTATGAAAATTTTTCATGTTAAAAATTATAGCACAATTTTATAAAAATTCAATGTCATTCACTTGACAAGTTCTCTCAAGTTTCGTATAATACCATTTGCAACGCAGTTGCGTTGTTTATGGCCCGGTAGTTCAGCTGGTTAGAACGCCTGCCTGTCACGCAGGAGGTCGACGGTTCGAGCCCGTTCCGGGTCGCCATTTAAGCTGATATGGCTCAGGCGGTAGAGCGCATCCTTGGTAAGGATGAGGTCGGCGGTTCAAGTCCGCCTATCAGCTCCATAAAAAATCCCCGGTTGATTTTCAGCCGGGGATTTTTTGATATATTAAACATAGTAAAAAAACTGTACTTATGCTTTGGGGCATAAGTACAGTTCATTTTTTATATGATTTTATATAATGTTTTTTATATTATACAAGACCCTGAGCAAGCATAGCGTCTGCTACTTTAAGGAAGCCTGCGATGTTTGCACCTGCAACAAGATTGCCCTCAACACCGTATTCCTTAGCTGCTTCACAGCTCTTTGTATAAATGTTTTCCATAATGCTCTTGAGTTCTTTGTCAACTGCTTCAAAGCTCCACGGATGACGAGAGCCGTTCTGGCACATTTCAAGCGCAGAAGTAGCAACACCGCCAGCATTTGTAGCTTTTGCAGGTCCAAAGAGAACATTGTTTTCCTGGAACTGTGCAATAGCCTCAGGTGTGGAAGGCATGTTTGCACCTTCACATACTGCTGTTACGCCGTTTGCAATAAGAGCCTTTGCAGCTTCCTCATCAAGCTCGTTCTGAGTAGCGCAGGGAAGAGCAATGTCGCACTTAACATTCCATACACCGCTGCATCCCTCATGGTATTCTGCTTCCGGATGGAATGTAACGTACTCGCTGATTCTCTTTCTTTCAACTTCCTTGAGCTCTTTGATAAGGTCAAGGTCGATTCCGCGTCTGTCAATGATGTATCCGTCGGAGTCGCTCATTGTAATTACTTTTGCGCCAAGCTGAGTTGCTTTTTCGCATGCGTAGATAGCAACGTTACCTGAACCTGAAATTGCAACTTTTTTGCCGTTGAATGATGTGCCATGGTCATTCAGCATAGCCTCTGTGTAATAGCAAAGACCGTAACCAGTTGCCTCTGTTCTTACAAGAGAGCCGCCGTAGTTAAGACCTTTACCGGTAAGAACACCGTTGTTAACATTCATGATTCTCTTATACTGGCCGAAAAGGAAACCTATTTCACGCGCACCTACGCCGATATCGCCGGCAGGAACGTCTGTGTCTGCGCCGATGTGTCTGTAAAGCTCAGTCATGAAGCTCTGGCAGAAACGCATAACTTCCATATCGCTCTTTCCTTTGGGGTCAAAATCTGAACCGCCCTTTGCGCCGCCGATTGGAAGTCCGGTAAGGCTGTTTTTGAAGATCTGCTCAAAACCGAGGAATTTGATGATTCCTTCGTAAACAGAGGGATGAAAACGAAGTCCGCCTTTGTAGGGACCGATAGCGCTGTTGAACTGGATTCTGTAACCTCTGTTAACCTGAATTTTTCCGTTGTCGTCTATCCACGGAACTCTGAATTTGATAATTCTTTCAGGCTCAACTATTGTTTCGAAGATACCTCTTTCAATGTACTCCGGATGTCTGTCCGCAACAGTATCAAGAGACTCAAGTACTTCGTAGACCGCCTGGTGGAATTCGGGCTCATTAGGATTGCGTTTTTTAACTCTTTCCATAAGTCCTGCAAGATATTCATTGTTGATACTCATAGCAATTCTCCTGTTCTTATTTATTACTGAAATATTTTATCATTTATATATTTTGTTTACAATCAACAAGTTTTAAAAAATTATTGCCTGTATTCTTAAAATTATTAGACAGATTATATAAGAAATAGGCCTGATTTTGTGAGTGAAAATTCACATATAGATGCTTCAAAAATAAAATAGAATAATTTACAGAGAGTTATTGCAAAATATACCAGTTTGTAATATAATGATACATATAATATATGCCATAGATAACTGACGAAATGAGGTAGATCAAATGAAACTTACAAAAGGCGCTTCAGAGGCCACGCAAAAGTATATGGCGGACGGCATCCGTTATGTTTGCGAAAATTTCAAAGAACGTTCACCCGGATCACACAGTGAAAGAAAGGCTCAAAAGTATCTTAAAAATGAGCTTGAAAAATGGGCTGACAAGGTTGAGATGGAAGATTTCTCAGTGCATCCGGCAGCCTTTATGGGCTGGATACCCGCCGCAGCTGTTATCGGTATGCTTGCCGTGCTGTTTTATTGGCTTACATATACCGGCGCCGTTACAGGCTCCGGCCTTGCAATAGCTTCCGTAGTTCTTACGCTTCTGGCTGTTGCTTGCCTTGTTGTTGAGTTCCTCATGTACCGTGAGTTTGTTGATTTCCTTTTCCCCAGAAAAGTTTCAAGAAACGTAATGGCTCGCAGAGCACCTAAGGGAGAAGTTAAAAGAAGAATAATCTTCGGCGGTCATACAGATGCTGCTAATGAGTGGACTTATTCGCTTCACGGCGGTATTAAGAGCCTTGCTCCTGTTATGGGTGGCTCTATCGGCGGACTTATCGCAGTTACGATTTTTGATATCGTATGGCTTATTTATTCCTTTACAGGCGGCGCTTATGACAGCAAATTCTGGCTTGTATGCGGAATTATCCAAATAATCCTTATTCCGTTTTTCATTGCAATCTGCTTCTTCATTAACTGGAAAGTTATAGTAGACGGCGCAAATGATAACCTTACAGCTGATTTCATTGCAATGGGCGTTTTAAAGGAAATGGCTGAAAATGATATCAGATTTGAAAACACTGAGGTATGCGCTTTGCTTTCAGGTTCCGAGGAAGCCGGTATCCGCGGTGCTCTTGCTTATGCAAAAGCTCATAAAGAAGAACTTGAGAATACTGAAACCGTTTTCATCGCAATGGATACAATGCGTGAAGTTAGCCAGCTTCAGATTTACACTCAGGGTTGTACCGGTACTCAGAAAAACTCTAATGCTGTTGCAGAGATAATTTATGAAGCAGGTCAGAACTGCGGAATTGAAATGCCGGAAACAGAGCTTTATCCGGGCGCTATTGACGCTGAGGGCTTCAGCCGTCTCGGACTTCTTGCTTCAGGCTTCTGCGGAGTTAACCACGATCCCAAAACTTATTATCATACTCGTCTTGATACAGCAGATAATATCAGCGAAGAGTGTATCAATCTTTCTCTTGATATCTGCCTTGAGGCTGCCAAGCTTTATGATGAAAAGGGCGGCATTGATGCTTTCAGGGAAGAGGGCAAAAAGAGATTTAAGAGAGGCCATAATAACTGATTTATTAAGTTTTCAAATAAAAACCGCGCGCAGGTTATCCTGTACGCGGTTTTTTATTATATTCCGTAGGTTTTTGTAACAGCGTCCTCAAACATTGGTATCAGCGGGGGAGAGAAAGTGAAAAGTATAAATAATCCGCCTGTAACAATCAGCAGTAATAATGATATTATCTCGCTTGCCATGCCTTTGTATTTGGTGTTTTTAATTATTGTATAACTTATAATAAAGGCTGCTGCAACGCCAGCAAAGAAAGATATTATGTCAGCTATCATGCTTTCATTTCCCGTTGCTCCTGTGTAAGTGTAGTGTATAAAAAGTATAGTAAGCATTCCGCTTATAGCACCTGTAAACTTTGAGAAAAACAGATTTATTCTCTTTTCGCCCAGAATAAAGTATTCGGTTATTGCCCATAAGAAATACGGCGTGTAGATAAGCTTTAAGTGTTCCCATACACTTTCGTTTACAGGGCAGAACATTCCTACTATAATATTCTGTCCGCTCCAGTCATAAAAGAAATGCGAAAGAGTGCCCAAAATACAGCAAAACACAAATCCCAAAAGCTCAAACTTAAATAATTTGCTTTTCATATTATCACCGTAATTATTTTATGCATAAATATTTAAAATTATATGCATGTTTTTAGTTGACAATTAAGATATTTTTTGTTATATTATTAAAGCACCAAATCGGTGTATAACTTGACAGTGTGTGTTATAGTTACAGTTTTGCAGATGTACTCAAGCTGGTGACGAGGCGCCCCTGCTAAGGGCGTAGGGTGGGCAACCGCCGCGAGAGTTCGAATCTCTCCATCTGCGCCAAAAAGAAACAGTCACTTTTGTGGCTGTTTCTTTTTTTATATAATGAGAGATCTGTTAATTTTTTTCTTGCAGATTGATGATTTGTTAAAAATAGAGTATAATATTTTAAAGGAGGGCATGTTATGATTGTTTATTATACAGGAACGGGAAATAGCCGTTTTGCTGCAGAAGCTGTTCAAAGAGTATTAAATGATGAATGTGTTAATGCTTTTGATTATATCAAGAACAGGAAAAAAGGCAGTTTTACTTCCGAAAAGCCGTATGTTTTTGTGTGCCCTACATATTCGTGGCGCATACCGAGAATTTTTGAAAGATTTATCAGAGAAAGCAGTTTTTCAGGTTCAAAAAAAGCTTATTTTGTAATGACTTGCGGCGGAGATATTGGAAACGCCGAAAAATATATTAAAGCTCTTTGTGCTGATGTCTCATTTGAATATATGGGCGTACAGGGCGTTGAAATGCCCGAAAATTATATTGCTTTGTTTTATGTGCCGGATAAATTCGAAGCCGATAAAATCATCAGTAAATCAATGCCTGTGTTAGCTTCGGCTGCACGAAAGATAGCTGAAAATGCGTCGCTTGATACAGCCTCTGTTTCCATAATGGATAAAATAAAAAGCGGTATCGTAAACGATGCGTTTTATAAATTTGTTATCTCAGCAAAAAAGTTTAAAGCGGGCGAAAACTGTATATCCTGCGAAAAATGTGTTGCTGTCTGTCCGCTCAATAATGTTAAGCTTTCGGATTCAAAACCTGTTTGGGGCAAAAACTGCACTCATTGTATGGCGTGTATAAGCGTGTGTCCTGTTAGAGCAATAGAATACGGCAATGCTTCTGTAAAAAGAAACCGATTTTACAACACGCATAAGCCGTCTGATTTTGAAAAATAATTATCAATTAACAGAATAAAAAAGCACCCGGATTGCGATTTGCTCCGGGTGTTTTTGTTTTATTCGTTTTCTATTGCGGCTTTAGACGTGTTAGCCGCTTTTATTTTATCATAAATTTCATCTGAGAATTTCTTTTTTCTGTCATAAGTATAAAGTCCGTTTTGTTCCTGTTCAACATCATAAAGCTGAGTGTAGCAAAAACCGAGTATCTTCGGATTTGAGGATATTGCCTGCGTCAGTCCCGCGTATCTTTCCGCCAGTTCTTCTTCAGATTTAACATCATCACCGTAGCCCCATGATTTGACGCTTGTATCGGCTTCCCATTTTATACCGCCGTATTCGCTTATGAATACAGGCTCTCCGCCGTATTTCTGCCTGCCGGGATTGTCATTAAGCACGTGTTCGTAAAGTATTCCGTCTTTAAGCATGTCATATGATTTTTTAAATTCGTCAGTCTTGAAACGGTAGTCGTGAACATCATATATGTCCGTCTTTACGTGAAAGTTTCCGCTTGTGTCAATGCAGGGGCGTGTGCTGTCTGCAAGTTTGGTCATTTCGTATACGGTTTCAATGAGTTCGTTTCTCTGCTTTCTGCCGTGATAATTCCATGTTTCGTTAAACGGGCACCAGCCTATTATTGACGGGTGATTGAAATCACGCTCAACTGATTCCAGCCACTGCGGCAGAAACTCGGCAAGAGCGCCTTTGTCTGAATAGTCAAGACCCCAGCTTGCGTATTCTCCCCACACTATGTAGCCGTAAAGGTCACAGTAATACAGAAAACGGGGATCAAATACTTTTTGATGCAGTCTTGCTCCGTTGAAGCCTAAAGCAAGTGAAAGCTCTATATCCCGCTTGAGTTCGTCATCGTCTTTTGCGGTGTAAATTCCCTCACGGTAGTATCCTTGGTCAAGCACAAGGCGCTGAAATACGCTTTTTGAGTTGAGCAGGAATTTAAATCCTTCAAGCCTTACGTTTCTAAGACCGAAATAACTGTAAACGGTGTCTTCTCCGAAAGTCATTTCAAGTCTGTAAAGCCGACCGTGCAGGCATTCCCACAGGTGCTTTTCAGAAAGCGGAATGTTGATATTAATATTTCCCGCGGCGTCAGGTACTGTTTTGTTTCCCACTTCTGTTTCTTCGTAAAAAGTTTTTACTGTCAGCTGAGAACTGCCTTTTAATTTGAATGAAATATCACAGCAGCACTGCTTTTCGTCAGGATATATTTTAAAACTTTCAATATGGTTTTCAGGTATAAACTCAAGGTAAACATTTCCCCAAATACCCGTGGTGCGTGTATAACTGCAGGCATAGCTGTTTTTTCTGTCGCTCTGTTTTCCTGCCGGCACATACGGGTCTCTTACTTCATCTTCGCAGAGAATGAATATCTCGTTTTCACCGTCTTTTATATAATCTGTAATGTTGAATTTAAAAGAGGTGTAGCCACCCTTGTGTCTGCCAGCGCATTTTCCGTTAATAAGTACCGTTGTAAGGTAGTCGGCGGCGCCTATATTCAGAAATACGAGTTTGCCTTCAGCGTGAATATTTACCTTTTTTCTGTACCAGACATAATTTATAAACCCTGTATATCCTATTCCCGATAATTTGCTTTCCACACAGAACGGGACGTTGATTTTATAATCGTATTCTGATTTTTTATGTATGTCACACGCAAAACCCGCGTCTTTTGAAAATTTGTATGAATGCTTTGCTTTTTGAAATCCAAAATCCCATTCACCGTTAAGGCTCAGCCAGTTTTTTCTCTCAAACTGCGGGTTGGGGCTGTTTGAAAACGAAGTCATAGTTTTTAACCTCCTGTTATCTATAATCTCATTCTAATGTATACCGCAGTCATAGTCAAACTATTTCTCGGTTTTGTAAAATTATATTATTGAAATTTTAAATTCTATATTGTAAAATTAAAACAGAATATTTATTTCAGGTGATTAATTTGGAAAAAATCCATCTCAGCGGGGCGGAAACGCTCGGTATAGAGTTAGGCTCAACAAGGATAAAAGCAGTTCTTATTGATGAAAACTGCAATCCTATTGCATCAGGCTCCCACAGCTGGGAAAACAAGATGCAAAACGGATATTGGACATACAGTCTTGACGATGTGTGGAATGGCATCAGAGATGCTTACAATAACCTAAATAATGAAGTGCTTGAAAAAAGCGGAATGCGCATAAAAACACTATCCGCAATCGGCTTCTCTGCAATGATGCACGGCTATCTGGCGTTTGATAAGGACGGAAATCAGCTTGCGGAGTTCAGAACATGGCGCAATACAACAACTGCGCAGGCGGCTGAAAAGCTTACTAATCTTTTTGGTTTTAATATTCCTCAGCGTTGGAGCGTTGCACATCTCTATCAGGCAGTGCTTAACGGCGAGCCGCACGTTAATGATATAAGTTACATAACAACTCTTGCCGGCTATGTTCATTATATGCTTACAGGCGTAAGAGCAGTCGGTATCGGTGAAGCATCCGGTATGTTCCCGATAGACAGTGAGATAAATGATTACGATAACGTGATGCTTGATAAATTTTCGTCTCTGCCGGAGGTAAGCGCATTTTCATGGAATATACGTGATATCCTCCCCAAAGCGCTTCCTGCGGGAGCGGAAGCAGGCAGACTGACTTCCGAGGGAGCAAAGCTGCTTGATAAAAGCGGAAATCTTGAACCCGGTATTATTCTTTGCCCGCCCGAGGGCGACGCAGGCACAGGCATGGCGGCAACAAACAGTGTGCGTGCAAAAACAGGTAATGTTTCGGCAGGTACGTCAATATTTTCAATGATAGTTCTTCAAAAGCCTCTTTCAAGGGTTTATGAGGAAATTGATATGGTTACAACTCCATCGGGAAAGCCCGTAGCAATGGTGCATTGTAACAACTGCTGTACAGATCTTGATTACTGGGTAAATATGTTCTTCGAACTTTTGCATTCATGCGGAAGCGATATAGAAAAAAGTGCGCTTTACGATATTCTTTATGCAAAGGCTCTTGAGGGGGATACGGATTGCGGCGGAATAGTAAACTATAACTATTTTTCCGGGGAGCCGGTTGCGCACACAAATTCAGGCGCTCCGCTTATGTTTAGAAATCCCGAGTCAAAACTAACTGTTTCAAACTTTTTCAGAGCGCAGATTTATTCAGCGCTTTCCACCCTTAAAATAGGTATGGAGATACTTGAAAAAGAGGGCGTTGAGATAGAATGTATCAATGGTCACGGCGGGCTGTTTAAAACTCCCGTAGTAGGGCAAAAGCTTCTTGCCGCAGCGCTCAATACTCCTGTTTCTGTTACGAAAACAGCGGGTGAAGGCGGTGCGTGGGGTATTGCACTGCTTGCGCGTTACGCGTTTGATACAAAAGGCGAAACACTTGAGGATTATCTTGATAAATATGTGTTTTCATCAAATGAAAGCCACGTCGAAAATCCAGATGAAAAAGATGTAGAAGGCTTTAGAAATTATATGGTAAATTACAAAAAAGGTCTTGCAGCTGAGATTGCCGCAGCCGATATTATAAACGGATAAGGAGATATATGTATGTCTATAAAAGATTATGAATTTTGGTTTGTTGTGGGAACTCAGTTCCTTTACGGTGAAGATATTTTTGAAACTATCAATTCACATGCACAGGAGATGTGCGCTGAGTGGAGCAGTAAAATGCCATGCCGCATTATTGCAAAGCCCTGTGTAAAGACATCTAAGGAGATACTTGATATTTTCCGTGCGGCAAATGCTGATGATAAATGTGCAGGCGTTATAACTTGGATGCACACTTTCTCACCTTCAAAAGCGTGGATAGCCGGCTTCAACGCTCTTCAGAAACCGTATCTGCATGTAAACACACAGTACAACCGTGATATTCCGTGGCAGGATATTGATATGGATTTTATGAATCTTAATCAGTCCGCACACGGAGACAGAGAGCACGGCTTTATCGCCGCCAGAATGAGACTTAAAAGAAAAGTTGCGGCAGGATACTGGAAAGATGAAGATTTTCAGAAGAAAATGGAAACATGGATGAGAGCCGCTGTCGGCGCAGCTGAAAGTAAAAAAGTCCATGTTCTGCGTATTTCAGACAATATGCGTAATGTTGCCGTAACGGACGGCGATAAGGTAGAGGCTCAGATAAAACTCGGCTGGCAGGTAGACCATTACGGTGTGGGTGATATTATTAAAGAAGTCAATGCCGTTACTGATGAAGAAATCGACGCGCAGATGGCTGAATATGAAAAGAATTATATCATGGATACCGATAATATTGACGCCGTAAGATATCAGGCGCGCGAGGAAGTTGCAATCAAGAAATTTATGGACAGATACGATTTCAACGCATTCCATACTAATTTTGAAGATTTGCAGGAGCTTCGTCAGCTTCCCGGTCTTGCCGCTCAGGATCTTATGAGACAGGGTTACGGTTTCGGCGCTGAGGGCGACTGGAAAGTTGCCGCAATGCTACGTGTTATGACTTCTATGGCAGAAGGTCTTGAAGGCGGAACCGTGTTTATGGAAGACTATACATATCACTTTGAACCCGGTAACGAAATGCTTCTCGGTTCGCATATGCTTGAGGTAAGCCCGCAGTGCGCGGCTGAAACTCCTAAAATTCAGGTGCATCCTCTCGGTATAGGTGACAGGGAAGACCCCGCAAGACTTGTTTTTAAGGCTAAAACAGGAAAAGGTATCGTTGTAACCCTTGTTGATATGGGAGACAGATTGAGAATGATATGCAACGATGTTGAATGTATGGAGCAGGTAAATGATATGCCGAATCTGCCTGTTGCCGGCGTTCTGTGGAAACCGCTGCCGTGCCTTCAGACTTCAGCAGAAGCGTGGATATATGCGGGCGGCGCGCATCACAGTGTGCTTTCTTACAGCCTGACTGCCGATAATATGCGCGACTTTGCCGAGATAATGGGTATAGAATTCATTCATATCGGCGAGGAAACAGATATCAACGAATTTAAGAAAGAGCTTTTCTATAATGATATTGCTTATAAGCTCGGAATGTAAGGTGCGCTATGCTTGAAGAATTAAAAGAAAAAGTATATAAGGCAAATCTGCAGCTTGTTGAATACGGGCTTGTTGTGCTTACATGGGGCAATGCCTCGGAAATAGACAGGGAAAGCGGATTGTTTGTAATCAAGCCGTCGGGAGTACCCTATGATAAAATGACTGCTGATGATATGGTAGTTATGAATCTTAATGGTGAAAAGGTAGAGGGAAAACTCAATCCGTCATCCGATACTCCCACTCATCTTGAGCTTTACAGAAATTTTCCGAATATAGGCGGAATAGTTCATACCCACTCAAATTGGGCTTGTTCATGGGCGCAGGCGGGTAGAGATGTTCCCGCTTATGGCACAACGCACGCCGATTTCGCAAACGGCTCTGTGCCTTGCGCAAGGGGACTCACTGCAGAAGAGGTACAATCGGAGTATGAACTCAATACGGGAAAGGTAATCGTTTCTGAATTTCAAAACAGAGGAATAAGTGAGGACGAAATTCCTGCCGTACTCGTTCATCGCCACGGCCCGTTTACATGGGGCAAAGATGCTTTCAAGGCAGTTGAAAATGCCCTTATTCTTGAGGAAGTCTGCAAAATGGCATCTCGTACAGAACGAATTGCCGCTATGGATGAGACTTCGGATATTGGAATAGAACAGTATTTGCTTGATAAGCATTATCAGCGCAAGCATGGTAAAAACGCCTATTACGGGCAGTCAAGGTGATGCTTGGCAAAAGGGGAATTTATGAAGAAAAAGGTGTTCACAGCTGCGATATGTCTTTTGCTATGCGCAGCGGTATGCTCGGGGGTCTATTTAGTATATTCGGGTGCGCTTCCGCTTAACGAAATGTATGAAACCAAGCCTGTTAATTCTCTTAATGCTCAGAATGGGGCGGTGGAGAGTACAGATGACGTTTCAAGAGCAGAGGTAATTTACGAAACTACTACCACCACTACCGAGAAAAAAGAAACCACCACAAAAAAAGACGGCGGCAGTAATGAAAACAGAAGACCGTCCTCGTCAATGCCGTATCTGATAAATGTAAACAGAAAGCAGAACATAGTAGTGATTTATAAGAATGACGGAAACGGCAATTTCAACGAACCCGTCAAAGCAATGGTGTGCTCTACCGGTCTTACAGGGGAAACGCCAAAGGGTACATTTAAAACAAGCGATAAGTATACGTGGAGATTGCTGGAAGGCAATGTTTACGGGCAGTACGCAACAAGAATCACAGGCCATATACTTTTCCATTCCGTACCTTATGCCGAAAAATCAAAGGATTCACTAAAATATGCGGCATACAATAAACTTGGCAAAGCGGCTTCCGCAGGATGCATTCGCCTGAGCGTGATAGACGCCAAGTGGATATATGATAATTGCCCGAAAGGTACTACGGTAGTTATTTATGACAGCAGCGACGAAGAACCGCTTGAAAAACCAACTCCAATAAAAATAGATACGTCAGACAAGCGCAGAGGATGGGATCCAACTGACCCAGACCCTAATAATCCGTGGAATGACTGATATTAATAAAGATATGAAAAAACTCCGCCGAATTTCGGCGGAGTTAATTTTTTATTATGCTTTTTTCAGCGGATTATCTTTTAAGATCATCCCAAGCAACGCCGTTGATGTGGAATATCTCATCAAAGTCGTACTTGTTGTTTTCATCTTTTCTGTGGCTGGGATACCAAACCTGAGCAAAGAACGGATTTGTCTTAGCGATTGAGTCATAATCCCATGCCTTCTGAGGAATATAGCACTCGGGGCACCAGTGACCGCCAAGAAGAATAAGTGCGGGGCTTGCTTCGAATTCTGCGCCGCAGTGGCCGCATTTCCATTTAAGCTTTGTAGCCATATCGCCCTTAGTCATTGTCTCTGACAGGCATTCGCCGCCTCTGAACTTAGCAGCCTGCTTCATATCTTCAATATCCAGCTCTGATTCGGGCTTGCTTTCATCATAGCCGTGATCAAGCTTGAACTGCTCAGCAGCGCTGTTATCTTTATCAAACTTAATGATCTCGAAATCTTCCCACTTCTTGGGGATCTTCTCCCACTCTTCTTTTGAGCCGTAGTAAGCAGACATACGGTTGTGATCGTTTGTCTTAACCCAGTCAAGAGTACCAAATCCGGGAGTTTCAGCAATCTTCTTCATGAACGGTTTAGCGCATGCTGCAACGAGTCCCTTCGGAAGATATCTCGGAATTTTGAAGTAGAATTCAACATGGTCTGCAAGACGGTTGAAATAATCCTGAATTGGAAGATTCTCTCTGAAGTGGAGAAAGTCTTCAAGCTTGTCACCGTCTGCATAGAACTGACCGTGGAAGTTCTTTGTGATGAACCAGTTGGGCTCAAACAGCTTTTCAGGACCGGCAAGACCAAGTGTGCCGAGAAGAAGACATTCAAACTCATAGTTTGAGATTCTGTATTCTTTACCTGAACCTATGTTGAAGAAATGGTTCCAGAAATCTTTTCCAAGATGGCCGGCAGCGTCTTCTGTTACAAGGTTGCACATAAGCCTGCCTGAATCCTCAACAGTACACCATTCAAGAACACCGTTGATCGGTACGTGGAACATGATAGGATCCATATTCTTGAGAATGTTGGGATAAAGGATACCTGACTGACGCATTACAACCCAGTTCTTGATGCCGCTTTCAACAAAGGTACGCTCAGCAACTGTCTTTGAAACTGCATAGTGGTCATAGATAGAGATTTTGATCGGGTCTCCGCAGCGGCCCCAGTGAATCGGATAGTTACGTCCGCCTGTTTCGGCAACTGTGCCTATGTAGCAAACTTTAACAGCGTCAGGATCGGGCTGTGCAAGAACTGCCTTGCAGATATTCTGAGCTGCGCCGATGTTTGTTTTCTGAGTTCTGTAAGGCTTCCAGTCTGCGGTGGGAGAAACCATGCCGCCAACGTGAAGTACATAATCGGAACCTGTTACACCTTCAAGAATAGCATCGTATTCAAGAAGATCGCCCCAGATAACCTTTACGTTTGGTTTTGAAAGCAGGGGCTGTAAAAGTTCTTCGTTTTTCTTGCTCTTTCTTGCAAGCATTTTGATATTGATCTCGTTGGGCTTTTTAAGCATTTCCTGAACGGCTGCCCAGCCCATGTTACCGGTACCGCCGGTAATAAATACTGTTTTCTTTGCCATTTAATTTCCTCCTTAAGAAAAGTGCAAATTAGCATTTCATATTATAAACTATTTCTAAACAAATTACAACACAATATATAAAAAAATATTAAGAAATTGTTTATATATTTATCAAAACATATAATAATCGACGTGTTTCAAAAATTTGTTGACTTTTGATGTTGCCTGCGTTATTATATTCTTAAAATTAATATGCCTTATCAAGAGTGGGGTAGGGACGGGCCCGTTGATACCACAGCAACCTGCGTTTGCAAGGTGCTAATTCCCGCGGTTTTACCGAGTGATGAGTGATTCGGCGCATTCATTCGGGTGCGCTTTTATTTTTTTCGATAAGGCTTTCAGGAGGATTAATATGTCTAAAACCTTATTTACAAGTGAGTCGGTTACAAAAGGCCATCCGGACAAGATTTGTGACCGTATTTCAGATGCTATTCTTGACGCTATGCTCGAGCAGGATCCTCAGAGCCGTGTTGCCTGCGAAACTTTCTGCACAACAGGTCAGGTTCATGTTATGGGTGAGATAACTTCAAATGCTCAGGTTGATATTCCTGCTATAATCAGAAAAACCGTTTGCAGTATCGGTTATGACAGCGGTGAAAAAGGCTTTGACGGAAATACATGCGGCGTATGCGTTTCGCTTGATAAACAGAGCCCCGATATTGCGCTTGGCGTTGATAAATCATTAGAACTTAAAAACGATGAAGATGATGAATATAACCTCAACGGAGCAGGCGACCAGGGTATGATGTTCGGTTATGCCTGCAATGAAACCAAGGAACTTATGCCGATGCCTATCAGCCTCGCTCACAAGCTTGCGGTTAAGCTTACTGAGGTAAGGGAAAACGGTGAGCTTCCGTATCTTTATCCGGACGGAAAAACTCAGGTAACAGTTGAGTATGATGACGGCAAACCCGTAAAGGTTACCACCGTTGTTGTTTCTAGCCAGCACAGCGCTGATGTTTCACTTGATACACTCAGAAACGATATAATTGAAAAAGTAATAAAGACCACAGTTCCGGCGGAACTTATGGACGATGATACAGTATTCTATGTAAATCCCACAGGCAGATTCGTTGTTGGCGGCCCTCAGGGAGACAGCGGTCTTACCGGCAGAAAAATAATTGTTGATACATACGGCGGATACGCACGTCACGGCGGCGGTGCTTTCAGCGGTAAAGACCCAACAAAGGTTGACCGCAGTGCCGCTTATGCAGCAAGATGGGTAGCAAAGAATATTGTTGCCGCAGGTCTTGCTGATAAATGCGAGATACAGCTTGCTTACGCAATCGGCGTAGCAAAGCCCGTATCAATCATGGCGGATACTTTCGGTACAGGAAAAATGGACGATGACAAAATTGCCGATATCGTAAATAAAGTATTTGATCTCCGTCCGTCTGCTATCATTGATAAACTTGATCTCAGAAAGCCTATTTATGAGCCGCTTTCAGCTTATGGACACATGGGCAGGGAAGATCTCGGCGTTAGCTGGGAAAAGACCGATATGGTTGACGAGATTAAAAAGTATATGTAATAAAAATTCAACCCCGCGGATATTTTCCGCGGGGCTTTTTTTATTGAAAAATAATTTTGGTATTTTAGTATTTTTCAAGAAACGTGTGCTCAATACCGTCTGATTTATATCCCGGCATTGTATCAAGGCAAACTGCGTGAATACTTTTGAATATGCTGTGTTCGATATTAGGATTCGTCTTTTTCAGTTCTCGGATAAGGTCTTTTATTTCCTGACGTTTGCTCATCATATTTTCGTTGCCGTTGTTTTTGTACTGCTCCGTGAAACGGCATGCGCACTGTATAAATTCAAGTGAGTTGTATTTGCACCATGCTTTAATGGAATCTTCATGAATACAATACATAGGGCGAATTAACTCCATGCCCTCAAAATTAGTGCTGTGCAATTTCGGCAGCATTGCCTGTATCTGTGAGCCGTAAAACATTCCTATAAGCGTGGTTTCAATCACATCGCTGAAATGATGACCCAGCGCAATTTTGTTGCAGCCCATCTCCTTTGCTTTTGCGTAAAGATGACCGCGCCTCATTCTGGCGCACAAATAGCACGGATTTTTTTCTGTGCTGTTTGCCACTTCAAAAATATTGCTTTCAAATACCGTTATGGGTATCCTAAGCAGTTTCGCATTCTCTTCTATCTTTTTTCTGTTTTCGGTATTATACCCGGGGTCCATAACAAGAAATACAAGTTCAAACGGCACATCGCTGTGGCGCTGAAGCTGCTGCATAAGTTTTGCGCAAAGCATAGAATCCTTGCCGCCCGAAATGCATACCGCTATTTTGTCATTTTCTTTTATAAGCTCGTACTGCTTTACAGCAAGAATAAAAGGGTTCCAAATTTCTTTTCTGAAACGCTTTATAATGCTTCTCTCAATAAGCTGATACGGCTCAAGTTCTCTTGCCATTAATAATTTTCCTCTTTCAGTTCAAGCAGTTCTTTTTCTGTTACATAAGCGGAAAGAGCGCCAACTGCCGTAACGGCCTTGCCGCCGGTGATGTTTCCGAATTCAATGCAGTCTTTAAGAGGGTAATCATAAAAAAGTCCGTAGCAAAGTCCTGCAAGGAATGCGTCTCCCGCACCGGTGCTGTCCTTGTTCTTAAATTTCTCAACGCTCTTTACGAAAAATCTTTCGCCGTTGTCTATGCCGATACAGCCGTCTTTGTCCACCTTAACAATAACTCTGTCAAAATATTTTTTTAAAGCGTCTGCTGCGTCGTTTTCGTTAGCCGCTCCTGTAATTCTGAGCGCTTCTTTTCTGTTTGGTGTGTAGATATCAGCCGTATCAAGCAAATCTGAGTATTTTTCAACACTCATATTCTCATCCCAGCCCATATCAAGCACCATAAGAGTGCCTTCAGATTTCAGCTTTTTGTAAACTTCAATAAATCCGCCCGGCTGCATAAGGCATATTTTTGCCCCGTGCGCCATGTTGTAAAAGCTTTCTTTTGCCTCGTCATCAGGCTCAATGCTGCCCTTGCCGTATGTAATAAAGCTTCTGTCGTCTTTAAGAATTATAGCTGAGGTTATGTTAAGAGGAATAGAACTTCCTTTATATATGTTCATGGGCTCAACATTATTCTTTTTATACTGTTCCGACGCAAAAGCGGAAAACATGTCGCCGCCGAGTTCTGTTGCTATCTTTGATTCAATGCCGAGCCTGCCTATATTGATAAGCGTTGCCGGAAGTCCTCCGCCGAGCTGACACGAAAATTTATCAGTATAAATTTCCTCTCCCACATCGGGTATCTTAGGCATATCCTCGTAAAGTAAATCAACATTTGTGGCTCCTGCGCCTGCAATAAAAGACATTATTTCCACACTCCCGTATATTCTTTATTGTATTCTATGTATTTGTCGGTCAGCTCTTTTGCAATGCTGTAACTGTTAACAAGCGGATGAAGAGTAAGAGCCTCTATTGCTTTTTCTCTTGATTTTGTTCTTATTGCTTCGCTTGCAAGGCGCTCGTAGTTTTTGACACGCCTTATGAGTTCCAGATTTTGCTCGTCTACTTTGCCGAAACGGTGAGGAACAGCGCCGTTTTTATCGATGTCGCAAGTTATCTCAACAACATCGCTGTCAAGCAGGCCCTCAATCGCGCCGTTATTCGGAACGCAGAGTATCATGCTGTCGGTTTTTCCGCTTATGGCTATCTCTATGAATTTCAACGCAACTCCTGCATAACCTCCGTCGTCTTTGCCGAAAATATCAAATTTCCACGGCTCTTTTCGTTTGATGCCTGTTTCGCTTGCCATATAATTATTTTCCCGTTCTCCGTACCAGTGCTCAAATATACCAAGCGCTGTTTCAAAGTCGTTTTCTATGTCTACCTTTTCAAGTTCCGCCGTCATGTGCCTGTTTATTTCGGCAATCTGTTCGCCGCGTGTTTTATCGGCGTTCAGAATATTTGCAAGCGCTTTTTCCCTGTAGTAAAAATAGTAAAGATATTCATTTAAAACTGATTTTCTGCTTTTAAGCAGGTCTTTTTCAAAATATCTCAGGTCGGTTTTTTCATAGGCTTCATCATTGTCTATGATTTCGTCAATCATTTCTTTTCCGTTAATTTTTATCGAAGTGAAATATGAAAGATGATTAAGTCCGTATATTTCGCCCTTTGCTGAGCCTTCTTCTGCGCCGTAAAGCTTTTCAAAGCTTCTGAGCATTCCGCTGGGCGCGTCGCATATACCATATGTAAAATCATACCCCATATCACGCAGAGTCTGAGATACAACGCCCGCAGGGTTTGTGAAATTGAATACCTTGCAGCCTTTTTTTGCATGCTTTTTGATTAGTTCACAGTAATCAGCAAGCGCGCTTATGCTTCTCATGGCGAATGAAAGTCCGGCGGCGCCTGTGGTTTCCTGGCCGAGTACACCCATGTTCAGAGCTGCGCGTTCATCCTTTACACGCATATCATCGCCGCCGACTCTTATTGTGGTTATAACATAATCGGCGTTTTCAACCGCCTCCACAGCGTTCGTGGTGATTTTAAAATCAAGTGAAGGGCAGATGAGGTTTGATGTTTTCTTCGCCATCGTTCCGTATATTCTGAGTTTCTTTTCATCATTGTCCATAAATACCAATTCGTTTATTTTAAGCTCCTCGGCACGCGCGGCAATGCTTTTTGCAAGAAAAACGCTTCTTACACCGCCTCCGCCTATAACGGCAATCTTCATAAAGCACCTCCGAATAAGTACATATTTATTAATCTGTATATAACATAACATAGTTTAATAAAATAAAATATCTGATTCAATATTCTTATACAGTTTGTAACAATTTTGTAATTGACTTGCAGATATGTTTAATATATAATATCTAAAACGAAAGGTGCGGTTTTATGAGGACTCTTATTAAAAACGCCATGGTTTATACAGGCGAAAAGTTTAAAAAATCCGATGTTTTAATTGAAGATTCCATAATTCACAGCCTTGGTATTTCTATTTCTCAAAATAGAGCTGATCGTGTTTTTGATTTTAATTACAAATACTTTTTATTTCCGGGTTTTGTTGATGTTCATGTTCATCTTCGGGAGCCCGGATTTTCTTATAAGGAAACAATTAAATCAGGAACACAGGCTGCCGCAAAGTCGGGTTATACCGCAGTGTGCCCTATGCCAAATCTAAATCCTCCGCCGGACAGCCCTGAAAACCTTCAGGCGGAGCTTGATGCTATTAAACGTGATGCGGTAATAGATGTGTTTCCGTTTGCTTCAATCACAAAGGGCAGAAAAGGCAGGGGAGAGTGCGTCGATTTTGCCGCTCTCAATGATAAGGTCATAGGATTTTCTGATGACGGTACCGGAGTTCAGGACGAAGAACTTATGCGTGAGGCAATGGAAGAGTGCTCTCGCCTAGGAGCTGTGATTTCCGCTCACTGCGAAGTAAATGAACTTCTTAACGGCGGATATATTCATGACGGCAGGTACTGCCGAGAACACGGTCACAAGGGTATTTGTAGTGAAAGTGAGTGGCAGCAGATAGAACGTGACTGCCGCCTTGCTGAGGAAACGGGCTGCCGCTATCATGTGTGCCACATTTCAACCAAGGAAAGCGTTGATATAATAAGAAAAGCGAAAGCACGCGGAGTAAAAGTAACGTGCGAGACCGCTCCGCATTATCTTACTATGTGTGAGGATGACTTGCAGGAGGACGGCCGTTTTAAAATGAACCCGCCGCTTAGGTCTGCCGAAGACAAGCAGGCTCTGCTTGACGGAATAAAAGACGGCACAATAGATGTTATTGCAACAGACCATGCGCCTCATTCCGCAGAAGAAAAATCAAAAGGTCTTGAAAAAAGCGCAATGGGCATAACAGGTCTTGAAACCGCTTTTCCTGTGCTTTATACTAAGCTTGTAAGGACAGGCTTTATCACTCTTGAAAAGCTTGTTGATCTTATGGCTGTGCGTCCACGGCAGATATTCGGTGTAGAGGGCGGAAAAATCGAGCCCGGCGCGCCCGCTGATCTTTGTGTGTATGATCTTGACAGTAAGTTTACTGTTGATTCATCAAAATTTATAAGTATGGGAAAATCAACGCCGTTTGACGGCTGGGAGCTTTATGCTCAGAATAAATTAACGATGTTGAGAGGAGAGATTGTTTATGAAACCGTATAACAAGAAAATAGTGCTTGAAAACGGCACGGAATTTTACGGCTACGGCTTCGGTGCGGATAAAAAAGCCATAAACGAAATAGTTTTTAATACCTCCATGGTGGGGTATCAGGAAATCATGTCCGACCCGTCATATACAGACCAGATGGTATGTATGACTTATCCGCTTATCGGCAACTACGGTATGACCGATGAAGATTATGAAACCAAAGTTCCTACAATGGGCGGTCTGATTGTAAGGGAATACAACGACCTCCCCTCAAATTTCCGCTACACCAAAACTCTGTCTGAAGTGCTGGACGAGTATTCTATTCCCGGCATAAGCGGAGTTGATACAAGAAAGATCACCCGTATCATTCGTGATGAGGGAAGCCAGAAAGTGCTTATAACAAATGCCGATACTCCACATGAAAAAGCCATGAAGATGCTTGCGGATTATGAAATACCGCACGATATGGTGTCACGAGTTTCCTGTAAAAAGCGCTGGTATTCACGTACACCTAATCATAAATATGATGTAGTTGCAATAGACTGCGGTATCAAGCTTAATATAATCAGAAAGCTTAATGAAAAAGGCTGCAATGTAACAGTTGTGCCTTACAATACAACAGCTGAAGAAATAATGAAGATGCGCCCTGACGGTCTGTTCCTCTCAAACGGCCCCGGAAATCCGGAGGATGTAACCCCCGTTATTAATGTTGTAAAAGAATTAAAGGGAAAGCTTCCCATCTTCGGTATCTGCCTCGGTCATCAGATGATTTCTCTTGCGCTCGGCGCCAAAACATTCAAAATGAAGTTTGGACACAGAGGCGGAAACCATCCTGTAATGAATCTTGAAACAGGTAAGATAGAGATCACTTCACAAAACCACTCATACGCCGTTGACTGCGATTCTCTTGAGGGAACAGAGCTTCAACTCACCCATAAGAATCTGCTTGATAATACGGCAGAAGGAGTTGAAAGCAGAGAAAACCGTCTTTTCTCTGTTCAGTATCATCCTGAAAGTGCACCGGGCCCTCAGGACAGCGAATATCTTTTTGATAAATTTATATCTCTTATGAAAAAGGAGGCTGAGTAATATGCCGAAACGTACTGATATACATAAAATTCTCGTAATCGGTTCAGGTCCTATCGTTATAGGCCAGGCCGCGGAGTTCGATTACTCCGGTACTCAGGCTTGTCTTTCACTTAAAGAAGAGGGATATGAAGTTGTGCTCATCAACTCAAACCCTGCAACAATAATGACGGATACCCAGATTGCCGATAAGGTATATATGGAGCCGCTTACTCTTGAGTATGTTGCAAGAATCATCCGCCACGAGCGTCCGGACGCCATATTGCCGTCTTTGGGCGGTCAGACAGGTCTTAACCTTGCTGTTCAGCTTGCAAAGAAAGGTATCCTCAAAGAATGTGATGTTGAAATTCTCGGCACACGTTTTGAGGCAATAGAAAGAGCTGAGGACAGAGAACTTTTCAAGGAGCTCTGCGAAACTCTCGGCGAGCCTGTTCTTCCCTCAGATATATGTGATAATCTTGAGGACGGACTTAGAATAGCAAAGGAGATAGGTTATCCCGTAGTTCTGCGTCCCGCATTCACACTCGGCGGCACAGGCGGCGGTTTTGCCGATGATGAGGAAGAGTGCAGGCTTATGCTTAAAAACGCTCTTGCCCTTTCTCCCGTAAACCAGGTTCTTGTTGAAAAAAGCATAAAGGGTTATAAAGAAATAGAATATGAAGTAATGCGTGATGCAAATGATACCGCCATTACTATATGTAATATGGAAAATATCGACCCTGTCGGTATCCATACGGGCGACTCAATCGTTGTATGTCCGTCTCAGACGCTTACCAACAAAGAGTATCAGATGCTTCGTGACTCCGCTCTGCGTATTATCCGCGAGCTTAAAATAGAGGGCGGCTGCAATGTTCAGTTTGCGCTTGACCCACATTCTTTCCAGTATTATCTCATTGAGGTAAACCCCAGAGTTTCACGTTCTTCAGCGCTTGCGTCAAAGGCTTCAGGCTATCCTATCGCAAGAGTATCTGCTAAGATAGCCGTAGGTCTTAACCTCAATGAAATTCCGATTGCAAATACACCTGCTTCTTTTGAGCCTACTCTTGACTACGTGGTTACAAAGATAGCTCGTTTCCCGTTTGATAAATTTGCAGACGCAAATAACAGCCTGAATACTCAGATGAAAGCAACGGGCGAGGTAATGGCAATAGGCAGAACGCTTGAAGAAAGCATTTTAAAGGCAGTTCGCTCCCTTGAAACAGGCGTGTGCCATATCTACAGCAAGAAGTTTGACAGCTATTCCGCAGCCGAACTGCTTGACTATATTAAGATAGGCACTGATGACAGATTATATGCCATTGCGCAGCTTATCCGTCTCAACGTAGACCCCATTCTCATCTATAACGCTACAAAGATTGATATGCTCTTTATTGAAAAAATAAAGAATATCGTTGAGTTTGAAAGCACCGTTAAAAATAATGCAGGCGATGTGCAGGTGCTCAGAGATGCAAAGAAAATGGGCTTCTCTGATAAGTATATCGGCATTTGCTGGAATATGAGCGAGGGCGATGTGTTCAAGCTCCGCAAAGAAAACAAAATATTCCCGGTTTATAAGATGATAGATACCTGCGCGTCTGAGTTTGACTCATACGTTCCGTATTTCTATTCAACTTATGAAGAAGAAAACGAAAGCATCGTTTCCGATAAGAAAAAGATAATCGTTCTCGGTTCAGGTCCTATCAGAATAGGCCAGGGCGTTGAGTTTGACTATTCAACCGTTCACGCCATCTGGTCTATCAGAGATGCCGGATATGAGGCGATCATAATAAACAACAACCCCGAAACGGTTTCAACAGACTATACCACTTCGGACAAGCTCTATTTTGAACCCCTCACCGTTGAGGATGTTATGAATGTTATCGAGCTTGAAAATCCGCTCGGTATTGTAGTATCACTCGGAGGTCAGACCGCTATCAACCTTGCTCCTCCGCTTGATGCTCTCGGAGTGCCAATCATCGGCACTGATGTTGAAGCAATAGACCGCGCTGAAAACAGAGATTCATTCGAAAAGGTAATGAATGAACTCGGAATACCTCAGCCCAAGGGTCTTGCCGTAACAGATATTGAAGAGGGCGTAAGAGTAGCTGAAAGCATCGGCTATCCCGTTCTTGTCCGTCCGTCATTCGTTCTCGGCGGCAGAGCAATGCAGATAGTTGCAAATGAGGAGAGCCTTCGCCACTATCTCCAGACTGCGGTTGAAATTAATACTGAACAGCCCGTACTTGTTGATAAATATATTATGGGTAAGGAGCTGGAGGTAGACGCTATCTGTGACGGCAATGATGTGTTCATTCCCGGCATTATGGAGCATGTTGAGAGAACAGGCGTTCACAGCGGTGACTCAATCTCTATTTATCCCACATTCTCCGTTTCACAGGCTGTAAAAGATAAAATTATCGATTATACAGTGAAACTCGGAAAGGCAATAAATATTGTAGGCCTTTTCAATATTCAGTTCATTGCAGATTCAAATGACGATGTTTATGTTATCGAAGTAAATCCGCGTTCTTCAAGAACAGTTCCTTTCCTTTCCAAGGCAACTTCAATTCCCATGGCGGATATAGCCACAAGAGTTATCCTGGGTCACAGCCTTAAAGAGCAGGGAATTACGGAAGTTTACCCGTCTGAAAAGAAACGCTGGTATGTAAAAGCGCCTGCATTCTCATTCTCAAAGCTTAAAGGTATGGATACATATCTTTCACCCGAAATGAAGTCAACGGGTGAAGCTATCGGCTATGATAAATCTCTTACCCGCGCTCTTTATAAAGCAATACAGGCAAGCGGAATGAATGTTTCCAACTACGGCACAGTTCTTGTTACGATAGCTGATAACGATAAGCCTGCTGCGCTTCCGCTTATCAAGCGTTTCTATGACCTCGGTTTCAATATCGAGGCAACAGAGGGCACTGCTAAATTCCTTAAAAAGCATGGTATCCGCACACGTGTTCGTGCAAAGCTTACTGAGGATGACAGTGATGAGATACTCAAGGCTCTCAGACAGGGTCATATCTCTTATGTTATCAACACAATTGACGTAAGTCACGGCGACAGCCATTCAGACGGCTCGGAGATACGCCGCGCCGCAGTAGAAAATAACGTTACAATGTTCACATCACTCGATACAGTCAAGGTACTGCTTGACGTGCTCGAGGAGATAACACTCGGTGTATCAACAATAGACGCGGAGTAAGATTTATGTATAAAAACAGTGTTTATAAAATTTTATCTAATAAACAGCTCACAGCCGATGTATACGAAATGCGCCTTGAGGGCGACACACAGTATATAACGGCTCCGGGGCAGTTTATAAATATAAAGCTTGACGGCAAGTTTCTGCGCCGCCCCATATCCGTGTGCGATTATAACGATACGGAGATACTTATTATCTATAAGGTGGTAGGCGAGGGAACTGCTCAGATGTCACAGCTCAAAGCTGGCGAATGTCTGGACTGCCTTACAGGCCTCGGCAACGGATATGATATATCAAAATCAAAAAAACCGCTTGTTATCGGCGGCGGAGTAGGTGTTCCTCCTCTTTACAACCTCACAAAATGTCTGCTCAATGACGGTCAGAAACCTGTAGTTGTGCTCGGCTTTAATAAGAAAGATGAAATCTTTTATGAGGACGAGTTCAAAGCGCTCGGCGTTCCCGTCATCATTGCCACCGCAGACGGTTCTTACGGTGTGAAAGGTTTTGTAACTGATGCAATGCCCGATGATTACGACTATTTTTACACCTGCGGGCCAATGCCTATGTTCAGGGCAATAGAAAGCAAAGTTAAAACTTCGGGGCAGTACAGCTTTGAGGAACGTATGGGCTGCGGCTTCGGTGCCTGCATGGGATGCTCATGCAAAACAAAGTACGGCAGTAAGCGTATTTGCAAAGACGGCCCCGTGCTTTTCAGGGAGGAGATAGTATGGTAGATCTTTCCGTGAATTTCTGCGGTATGCAGATGGATAATCCCGTCGTGCCTGCAAGCGGAACTTTCGGCTTCGGCAATGAGTTTAAGGATTTTTATGATATAAATATTCTCGGTTCGTTCTCTTTTAAAGGCACAACAAAAGATCCGCGCTTTGGCAACCCAACGCCGAGAATTGCAGAATGCTATGACGGTATGATAAACGCCGTAGGTCTGCAAAATCCGGGTGTTGAGCATGTAATTGAGCACGAACTGCCTGAGATGAAAAAATATTTCAGTAAAAAAGTTATTGCTAATGTAAGCGGATTTTCAGTTGATGATTACGCTTACACCTGTTCGCTTCTTGATAAGCAGGAGCAGGTCGGAATACTTGAAGTAAATGTTAGCTGCCCGAATGTTCACGGCGGCGGCATGAGTTTCGGTACTGATCCTGCCTGCGCAGCAGAAGTTACAAAGGCGGTAAAGGCAGTAACTACAAAACCCGTTGTTATTAAGCTTTCACCTAATGTTACTGATATTGTTTCCATAGCAAAAGCATGCGAAGAGGCGGGAGCAGACGGTATATGTCTTATAAATACGCTGCTTGGCATGCGCGTTGATATAAAACGCCGTGCCGCCGTTATTGCAAATAAAATGGGCGGCTTTTCAGGAAAAGCTGTTTTCCCTGTAGCAGTCAGAATGGTATATCAGGTATCAAAGGCCTGCGGTATCCCTGTAATGGGCTGCGGCGGAGTTTCAAGCGCCCGTGATGTTATAGAGATGATGATGGCGGGAGCTACCGCCGTGCAGGTTGGTGCGGCAAATCTTGTTGACCCGTTTGCCTGCAAAAATATTATTGAAGAACTGCCGTCGCTTTGCGAGAGCCTCGGCATTGAAAAAATAAGCGATATAATAGGAGTGGTGGATTAATGGGAAAAGACGTAATTATTGCCTGTGATTTCAACAGTAAAAAGGCAACATTCGATTTTCTGGACAAGTTTACCGATGAAAAGCCGTTTGTCAAAATAGGCATGGAGCTTTTTTATGCGGAAGGTCCGTCAATCGTGCGTGAGATCAAAGCAAGGGGTCATAAAATATTCCTTGATTTGAAACTTCACGATATTCCAAATACCGTTAAAAAGGCTATGAGCGTTCTGCGTGACCTTGATGTGGATATGACAAATCTTCACGCTGCGGGTACTGTAGAAATGATGAAAGCCGCTGTTGAGGGGCTTACCCGTGAGGACGGCACAAGACCCGTACTTATTGCAGTTACACAGCTTACTTCAACAAGCGAGGAAAGAATGCAGAACGAACTTCTTATCAACGCTTCTATCAATGATACAATAGTAAAATATGCTCAGAACGCAAAAGAAGCAGGTCTTGACGGCGTTGTGTGCTCTCCGCTTGAGGCAGGAATGGTAAAAGATGCCTGCGGCAAAGAGTTTATGACTGTTACACCCGGCGTAAGATTTGCAGACGGCGAGGTAGGCGATCAGGTGCGCGTTACAACACCTGAAAAGGCAAAAGAGATCGGTTCCGATTATATTGTTGTAGGCAGACCGATCACTCAGGCGGCTGATCCCGTTGCCGCATACCGCCGCTGTGTTGAAGAGTTTGTAGGTTAAGGAGAGTTATGTATGGAAGGCTATAAAAAGGAATTTATAAAGTTTCTTGAAGACGCAGGAGTTCTTAAATTCGGCGATTTCACCGCAAAGAGCGGCAGAAAGATACCTTATTTTATAAATGCGGGCGATATTAAAACAGGCGCTCAGATTCAAAAACTCGGCGAGTTTTACGCCAAGGCTTATTTTGATAAACTCGGCAATAAAAAAGCTGTTCTCTACGGCCCGGCTTACAAAGGTATTCCGATTTCCGTATCGGCAGCTGTTGCGCTTGCACAGCACGGACTTGATGTGCCTTTCTTCTTCAATAGAAAAGAGGAGAAAGACCACGGTGAGGGCGGCGTATTTGTAGGCTATGTTCCCAAGGCAGGCGAGGAGATCGTTATTGTTGAGGACGTAGTTACCGCAGGCACCGCAATCAGAGAAAGTATGTCAATCCTTTCAAAAATAAAAGATACTAAAGTTGCCGCCGTTTTCGTTATGGTAGACAGAAAAGAAAAAGGCCAGACTTCAAAATCCGCTATTGCCGAAGTAGGCGAGGAGTACGGTTTCCCCGTATATTCAATTGTTGATGTATACGATATTATTGAGTATCTTGAGGAAGACGAAAGCAACAGCGAACACGTTGAGCGCATAAAGAACTATCTCAAAACTTACGGCGCTGAAGAATAATATACGGATTTATGCCGTTTGAATACGATAATGTATTCTTATGCGGCTGAATTGCGTCATACGCTTTATTTCCCGCTGCTGCGTATGCGCTGATATAACAATTTAATGCGGGCAGAAAGGTTAAGGTAAATAATATGCGGCATTTACTTGACACAACTGATTTATCCGTCAGCGAGATAAATGATATCATCGCTCTTGCAGATGACATAATTTCAGACAAAAAGAAATATGCAAAAGTCTGCGAAGGCAAAAAACTTGCAACTCTGTTCTTTGAGCCAAGCACAAGGACAAGACTTTCGTTCGAGGCGGCTATGCTTGAACTCGGCGGCAGTGTTCTCGGATTTTCCGAGGCTAATTCCTCTTCCGCTTCAAAGGGTGAAACGGTGGAAGATACTATAAGAGTGGTATCCTGCTATGCAGATATAATAGCGATGCGCCATCCCATTGAAGGGGCGCCCAAAGTTGCCACCTTTACTTCTCTTGTGCCTGTTATAAATGCGGGCGACGGGGGACACAGCCACCCAACTCAAACTATGACGGATCTGCTCACTATACACAGGGAAAAGGGTTCGTTTGAAAATCTTACTATCGGTCTCTGCGGGGATCTGAAGTTCGGCAGAACGGTTCACAGCCTTGTTAAGGCAATGAGCAGATATAAAAACATTAAATTTGTGCTTATATCACCCAAAGAGCTTTCTGTGCCGGATTATATAATTTCAGATTATCTTGTTGCAAACGGTATTGAATACAGCGTTGTTGATAAAATGGAAGATGTTATGCCTGAGCTTGACATTCTTTATATGACTCGTGTTCAGAGAGAAAGATTTTTCTCTGAGGATGAGTATCTGAAACATAAGGACGCTTTTATCCTTGATGAGGATAAACTCAAAAATGCCAAGAAGGATCTTACCATTATGCACCCGCTTCCTAGGGTTAATGAGATCGCCCGTGAGGTAGACGCTGATCCAAGAGCAAAATATTTTGATCAGGCGTTAAACGGCAAATATATAAGAATGGCACTTATAATTACATTACTGAGATGGGCGGGTGAACTTGACTGATGAAAATAGATAAGATTGAAAACGGTTATGTTCTGGATCATATAAGCGCCGGAAGCGGCATGAAAGTATATGAGGCTCTCGGGCTTTCAAAGGAAAAATGCCAGGTTGCCATTATTCAGAACGCAAAGAGCGAAAAATTAGGCGTTAAGGATATAATCAAGGTAAATGAACTTATTGATCTTGATCTTGATGTGCTTGCGTTTATTGATAATAATATCACCGTTAATGTTATCAAAGACGGCGTTGCAAGCAAAAAAACGCTCACTCAGCCAAAACGCATTGTCAATGTGGCAAAATGCCCCAATCCGCGCTGTATTTCAAATGTTGAGGAGGGCGTAAAATATGAATTTGCCCTTACGGATGACAAAGGCACTTACCGCTGCATTTACTGTGAAACTAAAATAAAATAAAAAAATAAAAGGTTTCCGAAATAACGGAAACCTTTTTTGTTGGAATTTTCGTTTAAAGCGAACCTTCCTCCTGAAGTTTTGCAAAGCATTCGCTGCAGTAAACAGGGCGGTCGTCCTTGGGCTCAAACGGTACTTTGCATTCAGCCCCGCAGTTGGCGCATACAGCGTCGTGCATAACACGAGAAGCCTTGATTGCCGCTTTCTTTGCTGCTCTGCATTCCTTGCATCTTACAGGTTCGTTTTCAAAGCCTTTTTCAGCGTAAAACTCCTGTTCGCCTGCGGTGAAAATGAATTCTTTGCCGCAATCTTTGCAGATTAAAGTTTTGTCTTCGTACATAATTTTTTACCTCTTAAAAAATATTTGCCGCTGTGGGCGTACGGGAGATGATTCAGAAGGAAACTTCTCTAAGTTTCTTTCTTATACGCTGTAAAGCATTATCTATCGCTTTGGGACTTTTATTAAGTTTTTGTGCGATTTCGTTGTAACTGCAGCCAACAAGAAACAATCTCAATACGCTGTTTTCCAGCTTTGAAAGGCTTTTGTCAAGCTGCTGTAATAACAAAGATACGCTTTCCCCGGCAAGGAAAGAATCTTCGGCACTTAAAGAATTCATTTTCCCGTCAACAAACTCCTTTTCAAACGGAACAACATCATTGATTGGAATATCTTTCTGTCTGTTCACTTTGCGAAGTGCCGTTTTTATTGAGTTGTACACACAGGTATAAGCATAAGAAAGAAAGGGGATACCTCTTTTTTCGTCATAGGATTTTACTGCCGCCAGCAAACCTATCATACCCTCCTGCATAAGGTCTTCGGGTTCAATTGCCGCGTTAGTCCATCCTGACGCCGTCTTTACAGCTATATACTTGTATTTTTTGATAATGAAGTCTATTGCCTCATTATCTCCTTCCTTGGCAAGCAAAAGTATGTCCGATTCACTTATGTTGCTAAATCTTTCCATAAAATCCTCCAGCTTACCTAATCATATAATATAACAATACACTATTATTGTCAAGATATTGTCAAGTAAACTGTTTTAACTTGGTTTTACCGCGAATTATACGTTGAATCTGAATTCAACTATATCTCCGTCCTGCATAACGTATTCTTTGCCTTCACTTCTGATAAGACCTTTTTCCTTGCACGCGTTCATTGAGCCGTTTGCCATTAAATCGTCAAAGGAAACAACCTCTGCCCTGATGAAACCGCGTTCAAAGTCGCTGTGTATCTTTCCTGCCGCCTGAGGAGCTTTTGTGCCTTTTTTGATAGTCCAAGCCCTAACTTCTTTTTTACCGGCGGTAAGGAATGAAATAAGTCCAAGCAGGCTGTAACTTTTCTGTATAAGTCTGTCAAGACCGCTCTTTTCAAGTCCAAGGTCTGAAAGGAACATCTTTTTGTCTTCTTCGTCAAGAGTGGCAATTTCCGCTTCTGTTTCAGCGCATATCGCAAGTGTTTCAGCCCCTTCTTCTGAGGCGATCTCTTTAACGGTGTTGTAATTCTTATTGTTTTCAATACCGTTCGCAAAATCCTCGTCGCTCATATTGCAGGCGTAGATTACAGGCTTGATAGTAAGCAGAGAAACCTCTTTAAGGTATTCGCTCTCGTCTTCGGAAATCTCGCAGCTTCTCGCTGTCTTTCCGCCTTCCATTTCGCTGTAAAGCCTTTCAAGGAACTCAACTTCGGGAGCAATTGTTTTGTCGCCCTTCATAGCTTTCTTTCTGCTGTCTATTCTGCGGTTAAGTATATCAAGGTCTGAAAGTATCAGTTCCAAATTAATCGTTTCAATATCCCTTTTCGGGTCTATACTGCCGTCAACGTGTGTGATATCGTCATTCTCAAAGCAGCGTACAACGTGAATTACGGCATCTACCTCACGAATATGGCTCAGAAACTTGTTTCCGAGACCTTCGCCCTTGCTTGCGCCTTTTACAAGACCCGCAATGTCCACAAATTCAATTGATGCCGGCGTGAATTTATCAGGCTCATACATTTCTGCAAGCTTGTCCAGCCTTTCGTCAGGAACGCTTACCATTCCCACATTCGGTTCAATTGTGCAGAATGGGTAGTTTGCGCTCTGTGCTCCTGCGTTTGTAATGGCGTTGAAAAGTGTGCTTTTTCCTACATTTGGAAGTCCCACGATACCAAGTTTCATTTACATTTCTCCTTGTACTCTATATCTTCAAATCAATCATCTATATAGTATATATCACATAATTTGATTTGGCAAGGCAAAATTGACGCCGCCCTTTCTTTTTTCGCCCTTTTATTTTTTTAGCCGCCGTTTTTAGGCAAAAATATGCCTTGACTTTACCGCATAAAAATACTAAAATATCTATAAATATTTTTTAAGATAAAAACGGAGGGATTATTATGGAATTAAACGGCTCTCAGATAGTTCTTGAAGTTCTTAAAGAACAGGACGTTGACACGGTCTTCGGCTATCCAGGAGGCACAATTCTTAATATATTCGACGAGTTGTATAAATACGGTGATACCTTCAAGCATATTCTTACGGCTCACGAGCAGGGCGCGTCACATGCGGCAGACGGCTATGCAAGAGCAACAGGCAAAGTCGGTGTCTGTTTTGCAACTTCTGGCCCCGGCTCAACAAACCTTGTAACGGGTATCGCTACTGCCTATATGGATTCTATTCCGATGGTTGCAATTACCTGCAATGTAGGCACTTCCATGATAGGCAGAGATTCATTCCAGGAAGTTGATATCAAAGGCATTACAATGCCTATTACAAAGCATAATTTTATGGTGCGCAATGTAGAGGAATTAGCTGATACTCTCAGAAATGCTTTTAGAATTGCCATCAGCGGCAGAAAAGGCCCTGTCCTTGTTGATATTCCAAAGGATATTACAGCTGCTAAATGTGAGTATTATCCCGTTCCCAAGCAGCTGCCCGATGAGCCTGTTCATCCAAAGAACAAAGCTATTACCCGTGCGGTTGAACTTCTTCAAAACAGTAAAAAACCGCTTATTTATCTCGGCGGCGGTGCAATTTCTTCAAACTGCTGCAAAGAAATAAAAGAGTTCGCTGAAAAATTAGACTGCCCCGTAGTTTCCTCTCTTATGGGCCTCGGCGCATTCGATCATCAGCATGAGCTTTATGTAGGCCTTATCGGTATGCACGGCAGATTCGAATCAAATAAAGCAGCTTCACAGTGCGATGTGCTTATTGCCTGCGGCGCAAGATTTTCAGACAGAGTTGCCGGCAACAGACTTAAATTCGCTCCTAAAGCAGATGTTGTACATATTGATATCGACCCTGCGGAAATGGATAAAAACGTACATTCCGACTGCCATCTGAGAGGCGACCTCAAAGAGGTTCTTCCGCTTCTTACCAAGGCTCTTGAAAGCAGCAAGCACGACGAGTGGAAAGCTGAGATAAACAGCTGGAAACGTCCGTTCGTTCAGAATCAGATAGATGAATATGTAAATCCGCAGTCACTTATTGAGTGCGTTGACGAAAATACTCCTGATGACACTATTGTTGTTACAGATGTAGGTCAGCATCAGCTCTGGGCTGCTCAGTTTTATAAATTCCGTCAGCCGCGTACTCTTCTCACAAGCGGCGGCCTCGGCACAATGGGCTATTCTATGGGCGCCGCAATGGGCGCTGCTTTCGGATGCCCGCAGAAGAGAGTAGTTCTTTTTGCAGGTGACGGCGGCTTCCACATGAATCTCAACGAGCTTGCCACAATGGCTTCATATAACATTCCTGTTACAATGTTTATTATGAACAATCAGGTTCTCGGAATGGTTCGTCAGTGGCAGAAACTGTTTTACGGTAACCGCTTTGCCGATACCGATCCTCATAGACAGACTGATTTTGTTAAGGTTGCAGAAGCGTTCGGCGTAAAAGGCCTTCGTATTGAAAACAACGATCAGATTGAAAGCGTTGTAAAAGAAGCGCTTGCGTATAACGGCCCGGTTCTTGTAGATTGCCGTATTTCTCCGGATTCAAATGTATTGCCGATGATTCCACCCGGCGGCTCTTCAGACGATATTATCATGAATTTCAATTGATAAGGAGAGTGTGAGAAATGACTGAAAAACTTATTTTTTCCGTACTTGTAGATAACCAGAGCGGTGTTTTGCAGCGTGTTGCAAGCCTTTTCAGCAGAAGAGGCTATAATATTAATTCTTTGACCGTTAGTGAAACGGAAGATCCTGCTTTTTCTCGCATGACCGTTGTTTCTGAAACAGAATCAGATATGGCGCGTCAGATCGAAATGCAGCTTCTTAAACTTGAAATTGTAAAGAAGGTAGAGATTCTTACAGAGAAGAATGCCGTTTCTTCAGAGCTCCTTCTTATAAAAGTCAGGGCAAAAGGAATTGATAAAAAGAACGCACTGCTTGAGATAAACAGAAAATACGGCGCAAGAATCGTAGATGTCACTCTTGAGAGCTTTACTCTTGAGCTTACGGGCAGACCGTACACTATTGATGAGTTCATAGGCGCTGTTTCCGATTTCGGTATCATCGAAATGGCAAGAACAGGTGAAACTTCACTCGAAAGAGGTTCGGAGTCTTTTTCCGAAGATCTTTAATTTGACGATGCCTTTTTCGGCACAATATTATTCAGTACACAGGTGATAATTATGGGAATGACAATGACTCAGAAGATCCTTGCGGATCATGCGGGGCTTGAAAGCGTAACAGCCGGTCAGCTTATTAACGCAAAGCTTGATATGGTGCTCGGTAATGACGTTACTTCTCCCGTTGCAATCAACGTAATGGAAAAATTCGGCAAGGATAAAGTATTTGATAAAACGAGAATTTCCCTTGTTATGGATCATTTTACACCTAACAAGGATATTCAGTCTGCTCAAAACTGCAAGCAGGTAAGGGAATTTGCGGCACGTCACGGCATACTGCATTATTATGATGTAGGAAAAATGGGCATAGAGCACGCGCTTCTTCCTGAGCAGGGTATAGTTACATGCGGCGACTGCATTATAGGAGCTGACAGCCATACATGTACATACGGAGCTCTCGGCGCCTTTTCAACAGGTGTCGGCTCAACAGATATGGCGGCAGGTATGATTACCGGCATGGCATGGTTCAAGGTTCCTGCGGCAATTAAAGTTGTAATTACCGGCGAAAAACCCGAGTATATATGCGGCAAGGATGTTATTCTTGATATTATCGGCAGAATTGGTGTTGACGGCGCACTTTACAAGAGCCTTGAGTTCACCGGCGACGGCGTTAAAAATCTTTCTATGGATGACCGCCTTACCATCTCAAATATGGCTATCGAGTGCGGAGCTAAAAACGGCATTTTCCCGGTTGACGACGTTACTCTTGCTTATGTTGAGGGCAGATCGGAACGCCCGTACAAAGTATTTGAGGCTGATGATGACGCGGAGTATGAGAGCACAATCACAGTTGATCTGAGTACTCTCAGACCTACGGTTGCTTTTCCGCATCTTCCTGAGAACACAAAAACTATTGACGAAGTTCCGCAGATAAAAATCGATCAGGTAGTTATCGGTTCATGCACAAACGGCAGAATGGAAGACATGCGTATGGCGGCGTCCATTCTCAAGGGCAGAAAAGTTGCAGACGGTGTGCGTGTTATCGTTATTCCCGCTACACAGCAGATTTATCTTGACTGCATTAAAGAAGGTCTTGCCCAGATATTTATTGAGGCAGGAGCAATTGTTTCAACTCCTACTTGCGGCCCGTGCCTTGGCGGTCACATGGGTATTCTTGCTAAAGGTGAAAAAGCGGTTTCAACTTCAAACAGAAACTTTGTAGGCAGAATGGGTCATACTGAATCGGAGATATATCTTGCTTCTCCTGCTGTTGCCGCTGCTTCCGCAGTTGCAGGCTTCATTGCCGACCCGGCAAAAATTTAAGGAGGTTTTTGTGATGGATAAAGCTAAAGGCACTGTGCATAAATTCGGCGATAATGTTGATACAGATGTAATCATTCCCGCGCGTTATCTTAATAAAAGCGATGATGCGTGGCTTGCTTCCCATTGCATGGAAGATATAGATAAGGATTTTGTGAATAACGTAAAACCCGGCGATATCATGGTTGCGGGCGCAAATTTCGGATGCGGTTCATCAAGAGAACATGCTCCTATAGCTATTAAGGCAAGCGGCGTTTCTTGTGTAATTGCTTCAACTTTTGCCCGTATTTTCTACAGAAACGCAATCAATATCGGTCTTGCCATTCTTGAGTGTGACGAGGCGGCAAAGGAGATTCGCAACGGTGATACGGTAGAGGTTGATTTCAATACAGGCGTTATCACAGATGTTACCCTCGGAAAAACATATCAGGCTCAGCCGTTTCCTGAGTTCATTCAGAATATTATTGCAAAGGGCGGCCTGCTCAATTCAATCGGATAATCGGGAGTTTCAGACAATATGACACTTATTATTGATGATGAACTGCTTCAAAAATGCGGCGGCGGTTCATCTGAATACTGGTTTTCATACGCAGATTACACTATTAAGAATATTTCCGAACTTGACGATCTGGATAGGCCTGATGATATAGGCCAGACAGCTTATTACGTTTCGCTTGGTCTTATACCTTTCCTCACTGTAAGCAATGAGGAGGTTATGCGCGCATTTGTCAAATTCCGCGGCTCGGCGAAATTAAACGGTATCCTTCAGAAAGTTCATTCGGATGATTTTATTGAAACATTCTGGAAATATTTCAACGCTTATCCGGAACTTAAAGAGGGGCTTACCGAATTCGGGGATAAGTTTATCTTGGAAAAGCTAAAGGAGTGGTGTTCGGAAAATAACATCACTTATGAAATCAGTGATAAACTTAAAGATATTAATAAATAATACACTTATTATTAAAGCTGCCTTCGGGCAGCTTTTTTATATATACTTATATTTGCATATAAATATTTATTATGTTATACTCTAAATATATTTTTGTTTTTTACAGGTGATTTGTTTTGGCAGATAACGATAATTTGAAAACTATTAAGCAGGCTGTGGAGCAAAACGGTATCTACACAGGGCTCACAAAAGGCTCTTCAATGGAGCCGCTTATACATAATCAGCAGGATACCATTATAATAGTAAAACCCGAAGGCAGGCTTAAAAAATACGATATTCCCGTCTATGTAACAAAATCAGGAAAGTATATAATGCACCGTGTTATAAAGGTGTGCAGCGATCATTACGTAATAGTAGGCGATAATCTGCTTTCAAAAGAGTATGTAACAGATGATATGATAGTAGGCGTGCTGCGGGGCTTTTATAAAAACGGTAAAAAATATATAGATCTCAAAACAAACCGCCTTTATAAAATCTATTCAAAAGTCTGGGTGGCGCTTTTGCCTGTAAGACCGCTTTACTGCTATTCAAAACGTGCAGTTAATAAAATCAAAAGAATTTTAAAACGAGGTAATACAAAGTGACTGAGAATGTCTCCCCACGAAAATTCAAAAAAAGCGATTTTGCCGTAATCGGCTGGCTTATGCGCCTTGGTAAAAAACAGTTCGTTAAAATAGCCGTGATAATGGCAGCCAATATATTTTGGGCAAGTCTTTCCGTTGTGTTTGCAAATTTTTCAAAAAATATTATAGACGGCGCAGTGGAATACCATGATTACCGCTATGTTTTAAAATACGCCATTGCGCTTTTTGTTGTAATAATGCTTCAGCTGGTGCTTAATCTTCTCAGCAACAGCTTTTCGGAGCGATGCCGCGGCAGGCTTGATATGGAATACAGAAAATACCTGCTTCAACAGATAATGAAAAAGGATTATTCAAAGATAACTTCTTATCATACTGGCGAACTGCAAAACAGGCTGTTTAATGATATAACAGTAGTTACGGACGGCATTACAACTATCGTTCCCGATTCAACATTTTATCTTGTAAAACTGCTTTGTGCGTTTATTTACCTTGTTGTTATAAGCAGGATGTTTGCTCTCGTCTTTCTTGCAGGAGGTATTTTTGTTGTAATCTGTCTGCGTGCTTTCAGAGGCCCGCTGAAGAAACTTCACAAGCGTGTTCAGGAAACAGAGGGCAGTACACGCTCTTTTTTCCAGGAAGCAATAATAAATCTGCTTGTTGTTAAATCATTTTCTGCTGAGAAAAGAATTACGCAGGAATCAGATGTTCTTCAGGAAAAGAACTATAAGGCAAGAATGAAACGCAGATTTATGACTATTGCCTCACGCGGCGGCATTTCAACTGTGTTCAATGCTGGCTATGTGTTTGCCCTTGCATACGGAGCGTTCGGTCTTTTGGGTATGGGCGGCATAAGTATGACGTACGGTACGGTTACCGCAATGCTTCAGTTAGTAAATCAGGTGCAGGGCCCGTTTGCAAGCCTTTCGTCAATACTTCCTAAGTATTACAGCGTTATAGCGTCCGCAGAGAGGCTTATGGAGATAGCTAATCTGCCTGATGAAAAAGAAAGCAATGAAAAAGATATAGACGTTGAAGAAACATATAAAAATCTAAAATCTATTGATTTTGATAATATCACGTTTAAATATGACCGTGATCTCATACTTGATAACACTTCATTAAAGGTTGAAAAGGGAGATTTTATTGCCATAACAGGCATTTCAGGTATAGGCAAGAGCACCCTGCTGAAGCTTTTGCTCGGAGTGCTGAATGTTCAAAGCGGCAGTATTTCTCTCAAAACGCAAAACGGCGAAATTCCTGTTGATAAACATACAAGAAGACTGTTTTCTTATGTACCTCAGGGCAACATGCTGCTTTCCGGTACGATACGTGATAACCTCACTTTTATACATACTGACGTCAGTGATGAAGAGCTTGAAAAAGCAATCAGAATATCCTGCGCAGACAGGTTTATTAAGGAGCTTCCCGATGGGCTTGATACCGTAATAGGCGAAAAAGGTCTTGGGCTTTCAGAGGGGCAGGTGCAGCGTCTTGCCATTGCAAGATCAATGCTAAGTGAATCTCCTGTGCTTTTGCTTGATGAGGCAACCTCAGCTCTTGATGAGGAGACTGAAAAAGCTTTCCTTATGAATTTAAAGGAAATGAATAATGTAACGTGCATTATCGTAAGCCATAAAAAGGCTGCGCTTGAAATATGCAATAAACATGTAAGAATAGAAAATTCCAAGATTGTCAGCGAGGTGAATGAAGATGCTCACTGAATTTGGTGAAAAAATTGATAAGAACTGCCCGCTTGCGGAGTATCCGCGCCCGCAGTTCGTCAGAAACAGCTGTATTAATCTGAACGGTAGCTGGAAGTGTGAGTTTTCAAAAAGTAGCGAGCTTCCGTCTGATTTTAAAACAGATATTACTGTGCCGTTTTCACCTGAAACGCCGCTTTCGGGCGTCGGCAGGGTGCTTGAACCGACTGAGTATCTTCATTATGAAAAGCGCTTCGATATTCCGTCTGATTTTAATAAAGGCAGAGTGTTTATTCATTTCGGTGCGGTAGACCAGATTGCAGATGTGTATCTTAACGGAGTTCATGTAGGCTCTCATTCAGGCGGATATACTCCTTTTTCTTTTGAAATTACCGATAACATAAAAGAGGGTGAAAACCGTCTTAATGTTACGGTCAGGGATTTTTCAGACACAAAGCAGTATTCCCGCGGTAAGCAAAAGTTTAACAGAGGCGGAATATGGTACAGCCCTCAGAGCGGAATATGGCAGACCGTTTGGCTTGAAAGCACACCCAAGGAGTATCTTCACTCAGTAAAAATAACGCCTGATTTCGATAATGAGCAGGTAAGGTTTGATTTTGAAGCAGACGCAGAAGTGCTTGTTTCGGTTTATGACGGCGATATGCTTATTGCCGAAACTGCAGAAAAGGTAGTGAGAATACCTAATTTTAAACCGTGGTCGCCCGAAAGCCCGTTCCTTTATAATGTTGTGTTTTCCTGCGGCAAAGACCGTGTAAGATCTTATTTCGGAATGAGAAAGTTTTCAGTCGGCAAAGATGAAAACGGTATGCCCAGACTTTTTCTGAATAATAAGCCGTATTTTCATAACGGACTGCTTGATCAGGGTTATTATCCGGACGGATTTTTGACCCCTCCATCCAACGAAGCTATGGAATACGATGTTAAAACAGTTAAAAAAATGGGCTTTAATATGCTTAGAAAACATATTAAAATAGAGCCGCTGCTCTGGTATCATTACTGTGACGTGAACGGCATACTCGTATGGCAGGACATGGTAAACGGCGGCGGAAAGTATGGGCTTGAAGTTTCTGTTTTGCCTTTTATCGGTGTAAATCTTGACGACACAAATTATAAAACTTTTAAAAGAACTGACGCTTCTCAGCGTGAAAGCTATTATAAAGAACTAAGGGAAATGCTTGACGCTCTCTATAACTGCCCGTGTATTGCTGTGTGGGTGCCGTTCAATGAGGGCTGGGGTCAGTTTGACAGCGCAAAGGCCTATAAGTTTATTAAGGAGTTTGATAAAACAAGAGTTGTAGATTCAACTTCAGGCTGGCATGACAGAGGCGTTACCGATGTCATTTCAAAGCATATATACTTTACTCCTATTAAAGTCAAAGCCGGTGCAAAACCTTATGTTCTTTCCGAGTTCGGCGGATTTTCACATCGTGTAAACGGGCATACATTCAATAATAAAATGTTTGGCTACAAGATATACAATTCACCTGAAAGTCTTGCTAAAGCTTATAAGAAAACTTTTGAAAAGGTGATAATACCTCAGATAAGCAAAGGACTGTCCGCAACGGTATATACACAGCTCACCGATGTTGAGGATGAACTCAACGGACTTCTTACTTATGACAGGAAAGTAGTAAAAATTCCTGTTGATATACTGAAAAAAATAAATGAAAGGGTTAAATTGTAATGAATCAGCTTGAAGTAAAAGACGGCGTAAAAGCCGTTATGAAAACAAATATGGGTGACATGGAGTTTGTGCTTTTTCCCGAAGTTGCACCCAAAGCCGTAGAAAACTTTGTAACACACTCAGAAAACGGTTATTATGACGGACTTATTTTCCACAGAGTTATTCAGGATTTTATGATTCAGGGCGGCGATCCCACCGGAACAGGCATGGGCGGTGAATCTGTGTTTGGAAATAATTTTGAGGATGAATTCAGCCTTGATGCCCGCAACTATTACGGAGCGCTTTCAATGGCAAATGCAGGCCCTAATACAAACGGCAGTCAGTTTTTTGTTGTTCAGGCAAAGTCCGTGCCTCAGAGCCTTATTTCTCAAATGGAGCAGTTGAAAGATAACGGCTTCCCGCAGGAGGTAATAGACAATTATCAGAAAGTGGGCGGCACACCGTGGCTTGATTTTCATCACACCGTTTTCGGCCAGCTCATAAACGGCGCCGATGTTCTTGATAAAATAGCGGCAGTTAAATGCGGCGCAAACGATAAACCCGCAGAGGACGTTGTTATAAACGGTATAGATATAATAAAATAATTTTGTTATTAAAAAAGCGGCTGATTTCAGCCGCTTTTTTATGTTCGTTTATTTTTATGGTGCGGACTGTTTAATTTTATAAAGGCAATAATTTTTGACAATTTATTTGCCTATCTGTGTCTATAATTTAATCGGTGGTAGATTTGACGGTAATCTATGTTGATGTTCTTCTTGTTGTCAATTTCTTTATAACTTTCCTTCTTTTGCTGATTACTCAGAAACTTGCCAAGGAGAATTCCAAAACTGTGCGTATCGTGTTTGCGTCTTTTTTCGGAGCCGCATACTCGCTAGTAATATTGTTTGATGAACTTTCTTTTGCCGTCTCGCTGCTCGGAAAATTAGCGGCGGGATGTGTCATCGTTTTGATTGCGTTCAAATATTCTGCTTTTAAATGCTTCGTTAAAAACACTGCAATATTTCTGTTTGTAAATTTCGTTTTCGTTGGAATTATGGTGGGGCTTTGGATGCTCTTTAAGCCATCTGGAATAGTAATAAACAATTCAACTGTTTACTTTGATGTTTCGGCTCTTTCACTGCTGGTATCGGCTTTCATCGCTTATGTTATCAGCGCCGTTATTATAAGGATATATAACAGCAAAACCGCAAAAAATGAGCTTTATGAAATAACTGTCTATTACGGTGATATAAAAAGAACATTTTTCGCTTTTGCGGACAGCGGAAATAATCTTCGTGAGCCGTTTTCCGATTTCCCCGTTATAGTTGCAGATGAAAGCTTGTTTAAAGATGTGCCGTGCAGCAGGGTGATACCTGTTTCCACCGTAAACGGTGAAGGAATATTAAAGGCTTTTAAACCGGAAAAGGTGGTGATCTCAACATCGCGGGGAAGCGGTGAATTAAGCAGGGTGTATGTTGCCCTGAGCAGTAATGTGAAAAAAGGGGAGTACAGGGGGCTTATAAACCCTAAATCAGTATCAGAGGTGCAATATGCTCAAAAGTATTAAACTGTTTTTTTCAAGAATATTAAACAGGCTTTTTAAAAAGAATTGTTATTACATAAACGGCCCTGAAACTCTGCCGCCTCCACTTACTAAAGAGGAGGAGGAGACCGTGATGCGAGAGCTTAGGGAGGGAAATGAAACACACAGAGATCTTCTTGTAGTTCACAATCTGCGCCTGGTTGTCTATATAGCCAAAAAGTTTGAGGGCAGTGCCACATCAACTGAAGACCTTGTTTCAATAGGCACGATAGGTCTTATGAAAGCGGTAAAGACTTTTGATCCGCAAAAAAATATAAAGCTTGCTACTTATGCTTCAAGGTGTATTGAAAATGAAATACTTATGCACCTGCGCAAGATAAGCAATGCAAAGTTTGAGATGAGTTTTGATGAGCCTCTTAGTATAGACTGGGACGGCAATGAGTTAACACTCAGAGATGTTCTCGGCAGTGAGCCTGACGAGATATCAAACGATATAGAGTATAATGACGAGAAAGATCTGCTTCTCAGAATTATTATTTCTCTTCCGGAAAAAGAGAGGGAGCTGATGAAAAAACGCTTCGGTATTCTCGGTGAAAAGGAACACACTCAAAAAGAACTTGCAGACCTTATGGGTATTTCACAGAGCTATATCTCAAGACTGGAAAAAAGGATAATTTCTAAAATCAAAACTCAGATAATGAAAGAATACGTATAATATGTACGCGGCAGATGCTTTTTGCTTTTGCCGCACACGTTTATTCCTCAACAACGCTTCTCCTGAAAAGCAGGCTGATGCACCAGATTGCAGCAAGTCCTACAAGGCAGTAGATTATTCTTGCGATAACGCTGTCCTGCCCGCCGCAAATCCAGGCTACAAGGTCAAATTTAAAAAGACCGATAAGACCCCAGTTAAGTCCGCCTATTATGTTAAGGATCAATGCTATTCTGTTTATAATCGTCATTTTCTCATCTCCAAATAATAAAGTCGTTAGTATCTTTCCCATACTAACGACTTTTTATTCTTTTATTTTGTTTTTTAAATTTTCGTAAGAATGATCTCGGCATTTCCTTTAATTGTATATTCTCCGAAATCAGCGGGGATGAAAAAGCTGTCGCCCTTTCTGAATTCCCTTGAGTTTATTGTTCCGCTGCCGTCAATAATAAGTATATGATTAAAACTGCTGTTGTCTGCTGTCAGCTTGATTTCACTTTCGCAGTCATACCTGTAAACGGTAAACAGATCGCATTTTGTAAGCAGCTGCTTTTTGCCGCCTGTGATATTTTCAGGCTCACCCTGCGGTTTTGTGCCGTATTTCGGAGGCTCCGTAACTGTAACATCAACAGCCTTGTCTATATGCAGTTCCCTTGGCTTGCCGTCTTTTCCGAGCCTGCCGTAATCATATACACGGTATGTGGAATTGCTGTTCTGCTGTATTTCGGCAATAAGTGTTCCTTTGCCTATTGCGTGAACCGTGCCTGCCTCAATAAAGAACAGATCGCCTTTCTGAACTTTTACACTGTTAAGAACCTCGGGCAAAGTGTTGTTTTCTATTGCTTTTCTGAAATCTTCTTTTGATATTTTGTTTTTAAAACCGTATATAAGCTGAGCGTCATCATCCGCGTCAAGAACATACCATATTTCCGTTTTGCCGAATTCATGCTCAACCCTTTTTGCGTATTCGTCATCAGGGTGTACCTGAATGGAAAGATTGTTCTTGGCGTCTATTATTTTTATAAGAATTGGAAAATAATCAAATTTTTTGCTGTTCTCGCCAAGTACCTTTTCGCTTCCCTCAAGGTCTATTACCTCCTGAAGCGTTTTTTTGTCATATTCACCGCCGTCAACAGTGTTCATGCCGTCCTTATGGCAGGCAAGCATCCATCCTTCGGCAACGGGGTCAATATCCGTTTTCATTTTGAAATCGTCACGCAGGCGTGTGCCGCCCCAAATATAATCTTTAAAAACAGGGCTCAGTTTAAGTATATCCATTAAAACACCTTCTGTAAGTCAAATTTAAAGTATATTTATAATATCAAAATTTTACTTCACATTCAAGGCTTAATAGTGTAAAATATATTTCGGTAATTTGAAAGGAAGTGAAGTTATGGCGTGCCTTAATATTCAAAATCTTACTCTCTCATTCGGTGATAACACTCTGTTTGAAAATATTTCGTTTGAAATGGGGGATAAGGACAAGGTTGGTCTTGTCGGCTATAACGGCGTTGGCAAAACTTCACTTTTTAAAGTTCTTACGGGTGAATACAGCCCCACATCGGGCGGAGCATTCATAGGCAAAAATGTAAAACTCGGATATATGGAACAGCATTCCTGCTCTGATAATAAGACTGTTTATGAAGAACTTGTTTCCGTCTTTTCGGATTTAATTGAAATTGAAAATGAGATCGAGCATATTTCTGAGGAGCTTACACGAAATCCGTCTAAAGAACTTATCGCCCGCCAGGATTTCCTGAATGAGCAGTTTCTCAGAAACGGCGGCGCAACTTATAAGAGCCTTACGCGTTCCGCGCTTATAGGTCTCGGATTTACAGAGAGTGATTTTTCAAAGCCTACGTCAACTCTGTCAGGCGGTCAAAAATCAAAGCTTATACTTTCAAAACTGCTTCTTTCAAGGGCAGACCTGCTTTTGCTTGACGAGCCTACAAACCATCTTGATATTCATTCGGTTGAATGGCTTGAAGGATTTTTGTCCTCTTTTTCAGGAGCATTCATCGTTATTTCGCACGACAGATATTTTCTTGATAAAGTAACAGATAAAACAATAGAGATAGACTGCAAAAAACTGCGTTCTTATAAAGGAAATTATTCTGAATTTCTTGTAAAAAAAGAAGCGGAACAAAAAGCGATAACAGATAAATACGAAAATGACTTAAAAGAAATAGAGCGGCTTGAGGGCATTATTGAACAGCAGCGCCGCTGGAACAGAGAAAAAAATATTAAAACGGCAGAAAGCAAGGAAAAGGTAGTTGAAAGAATAAAAGCACAGCTTGTGCCGCCGGATTCCGCTCATAAAAGAATACGATTTGATTTTACCCCGAAATGTGTTTCGGGTGAAGATGTTCTCAACGTAAGCAATCTTTCAAAATCATTCGGTGATAAAAAGATATTTGATGATATTTCCTTTGAGGTCAAAAAAGGCGAGCGTGTATTCCTTGTAGGAGATAACGGCTGCGGCAAAACTACGCTTCTGAAGATTTTAATGGGTGATTATACTCAAAATTCAGGCAGTTTTAAATTTGGCGCAAATCTCTTTACAGGGTATTTCGATCAGGTACAGGAAAAACTTGATCTCAGCAAAACAGCGCTTGAAGAAGTGTGGTCTGCTTTTCCCGCTATGACTGAAACAAATGTCAGAAATGCTCTTGCGGCATTTCTTTTCCGGGGAGATGAGGTGTTTAGGCGCCTTTCCGATTGTTCAGGCGGTGAGCGTGCAAGAGTTGCGCTTCTCAAGCTTATGCTCGGCAAATATAATTTTCTTCTGCTTGATGAGCCTACGAATCACCTTGACGCTTATTCGAGGGAAGAACTTGAGAATACTTTGCTGAATTATTCGGGTACGATGCTTATCGTTTCCCATGACAGATATTTTATTAACAAGCTGGCAACCTGTGTGCTCGAGCTTACTGAAAGCGGTATCAAGAGATACATGGGTAATTATGATGATTACTGCCAGGCAAAACTTATCGGCGCTCAGACTGCACAAACAGTTGAAAAGCAGGCAAAGCCTGAGAAAGTCAATGACTATAAGCTCCGAAAGGAACTTGCAAGCAGGCAGAGAAAGCTTACTACTGCAGTATCACGCCTTGAGAGCAGTATTGAGGATCTTGAGGACGAAATTGCGCTGCTTGAAGAAGAACTTAATTCAAATCCGCCTTATGAGCAGTTTCTTGTAATAAATAAAAAACTTGAGGAGAAAACTGCCGAAAGAGATGCACTTTTTGAGGAATGGACGGAAAAATCGGAGGAATTGACAAGTATATCCGATTAAATTATAATATTTTAAGTATTATTGTATTTATAAGTTGATGATTATGACACAAGCTGTAATTATAGGCGGGGGCGCGGCCGGTCTTATGGCTGCTGCGGTATGCGCTGCCCGCGGCAAAGAAACCGTAGTTGTAGAAAAAATGCCTGTCTGCGCCAAAAAAGTTTCAATAACAGGCAAGGGCAGATGCAATGTTACAAACGCCTGCTTTGAGCTTTCGGATTTAATATCCAATGTACCGCGAAATCCGCGTTTTTTGTATTCCGCGTTTTCTTCTTTTATGCCTTATGACACCATGTCTTTTTTTGAAGAACTCGGAGTTCCGCTGAAAATCGAAAGGGGGAACCGTGTTTTCCCTCAGTCTGATAACGCAAAAGATATTTCTTCCGCTCTTGTAAGAAATGCAAAAAAATGCGGAGTAAAGTTTATTCACACTGCGGCAAAGTCTTTTAAAACGGAAAACGGCAGAATAAAAGCCGTTGTGCTTTCTGACGGCAGTGAAATTGAGTGCGAAAGCGTTGCGCTGTGCACGGGCGGGAAAAGCTATCCCGCAACAGGCTCGACGGGCGACGGCTATGCTCTTGCCAAAAGTGTAGGTCATACTGTTACAAAAATATCTCCTGCTCTTGTTTCTCTCAAAAGCGAAGATAGTTTTGTGCCTGAACTTCAGGGCTTGAGTTTAAGAAACATAAGTATTAAGCTGAATAAAAACAATAAAACAATTTATTCCGATTTCGGCGAAATGCTTTTTACTCATTACGGGCTCAGCGGCCCCGTGATACTCTCTGCTTCAAGCCATATAGATGAGCCGGAAAACGGAGGCTATTCGGTAGTAATAGATTTAAAGCCTGCGCTCGATTATGATACCCTTGATAAAAGAATACAGCGTGATTTCGACGAATTTAAAAATAAAGACGTCATTAATTCACTTTCAAAACTTTTACCGAGAAAACTTATTCCCGTCATTATTGAATTATGGGGAATAGCCCGGCATAAAAAGGTAAATGAAATAACACGCGAGGAACGCAGAGCGCTTGTTCATTTGCTGAAAAATCTGGAAGTGGGCGTTTCAGGATTTTATACCCTTGATTCCGCAATAATAACCAGGGGCGGAATTAATGTTAAGGAAATAGACCCCAAAACGATGCGTTCAAAAATTGTTGATAATCTTTTCTTTGCAGGTGAAATAATAGATGTGGACGCTTATACGGGCGGCTTCAATCTGCAGATAGCCTTTTCAACAGGCAGACTCTGCGGAGAAAATATGTGATTTTATATTCGGAAAGGTTGTTTGCTTTGATTAATGTTGCAATAGACGGCCCTGCAGGCGCAGGCAAAAGCACGGTTGCACGCGGTGCGGCTAAGGAACTCGGTTATATTTATGTAGATACAGGCGCTCTGTACAGAACTGTTGCTCTTGCGGCTCAAAGAAAAAATGTTTTGGGAGATGTTAACGGAATATGTGATATGCTCCCCGGAATTACCGTTGAGCTTAAATTTGATGACGAGGGAGAGCAGAGAGTGTATCTGAACGGTGAGGACGTCTCTTCACTTATAAGAACGCCCGAAATATCAATGGCGGCATCGTCGGTTTCACAGATTCCCAAGGTAAGGGAATTTTTGCTTGAACTTCAGCGCTCAATCGCGCGTGAAAATAATGTTATTATGGACGGCAGAGATATCGGCACGGTAGTTCTGCCTAATGCCGATGTAAAAATCTTTCTGTTTGCTTCCCCTGAGTGCAGGGCAGAAAGAAGATACAAGGAGCTTATCGAAAAAGGTCAGGATGTCAAATATGAGGACGTTCTCAAAGATGTAAACGACCGTGATTATCAGGACAGTCACCGTGAGATAGCGCCGCTCAAACCAACCAATGAGTCAGTTATGGCAGATACAACGGGAAAAGCGCTTCCCGAAAGCATAGAAATGGTAGTTTCCGTGATAAAGGAGAAGATTAATGGTTAGTTTTGATTACAGCGAAGTTAAGCACTACAAATTTTACGGCTTTGTGAAAAAAGTTTTCGGCCCTATATTCAGAGCTGTTTACAAGCTTGAATTCAAAGGGCTTGAAAATGTTCCGTCTGCTTCTGACGGAAGATACATAGTTGCAATAAATCATACATGCGCGCTTGACCCAGTTTTCGTTTCAATGCCTAAACAGGTTCCGCCGCTTCACTTTATGGCAAAGGTAGAGCTTTTCAAAAATCCCGTAGTAGGCTGGGTAATAAAGCACCTTTACGGTTTTCCTGTTAAAAGAGGAAAGGGCGATACTTCCGCAATCGAGTACGGCGAAAAGATCATAGAAGAGGGGCACGTAATGGCTATCTGCCCCGAGGGAAAAAGAGTTAAGGATAAAAACGGAGTGCCGCAGAAAGCAAAGTCAGGCGTTGCAGTAATCGCAAAAGCCACAAAAGCGTCTGTTCTTCCGGTAGCCATCTATTGCGACGGCCCTATCAAGAGAGGCAAAAAGGTAGTTATATCTTACGGCAGAATGCTCACTCTTGAGGATATGGGACTCAATAAAGAAGAAATCGGCCCTCACGACATTAAAAACGCAGCCAATAAGGTAATGGATAAGATTACCGAGCTGTGGGAGGCGGAGCATAATGAAGGAAATTAAACTTGCCAAAACAGCGGGCTTTTGCTTTGGTGTAAACAGGGCAGTAAATCTGGTTTATAAACTTGTTGAGGACGGAGAAAAGGTCTGCACTTTGGGCCCGATTATTCATAATCAGCAGCTTGTTGAAGACCTGAAATCAAAAGGCGTAAACGATATTTCTTCACCTGACGCCTGCGCGGACGGATATAAAATCGTTATCCGTACTCACGGTATAGAAAAAGAAACTCTTTCAGATATAAGCAATCGCGGGCTTGAGTATATCGACGCAACCTGTCCGTTCGTTCTTAAAATACACAGAATAGTAAGTGATGCTGAGCAGGGAACCGTAACACTTATTGCCGGAGATTCAAATCATCCGGAGGTAAAGGGGATACGCTCTTTCTGTGTGGGCAGCTCTCATGTGTTTAAAAACCACGAAGAACTCGCAGAAATTATTGACAAATATAAAATAGCGTCTGAAAAAACAGTGATTTGCGTTTCACAGACCACTTTCAGCACCGAAGAATGGAAAAAATGCGAGAAAATTCTTAAAAAGGTATGTACAAACTGCAAAATTTTTGATACAATATGCAGTGCAACATCCGAAAGACAGGCAGAGGCACTTGCTCTTGCAAAAGAGTGCGATGCCATGCTGGTTATCGGAGGTCGCCATTCATCCAATACTTGCAAGTTGAAAGATGTTTGTTCGGAATATGCACCCACTTTCTTGATAGAGACTGCTGCGGAGCTTGCCGATATGGATTTTTCGCGTTTCAATGTAGTTGGAGTTACTGCCGGGGCGTCTACGCCGTCGGTAATTATCAAGGAGGTACTAAAAACCATGTCCGAAGAAATTAAAGAAAAGGAAGTTGAAGCAACAGAAAATGTTGCCGAGACAGCAGAAGCCGCTGATAAAGCCGTTAAGGCTGCTGTCGAAGCATCTGCTGATGGTGAAACCTTCGCAGAGATGCTCGAACAATCTTTCAGCGAAAACGACACCGGTAAAATCGTTAAAGGTGTTGTAGAAAACATTACACCCACAGAGGTATTCGTGGATGTTCCCGGAAGAAAGCAGACAGGCGTTATCGCCCGCGAAGATCTTTCTGCCGAGCCGTTTGACAAGTGTGAGGATGTTGTATCTAAAGGCGATGTGCTTGATCTTATCATCCTTAAAACAAATGATCAGGACGGTGTTCTCAAGCTTTCAAAGAAGCTTACAGACAGTTTTAAAGGCTGGGAGGATATCGTAAAGGCTAAAGAGAATGATGAAGTTCTTGAGGGCTACATTACAGCTGTTGTACGCGGCGGCGTTCTTGCTACCGTAAAGGGTACACGCGTATTTGTTCCCGCTTCTCTTTCCGGCGTTCCCAAGAATGAGGAACTTTCTGTTCTTAAAGGCACTACTGCAAGGTTCAAGATTATTGACATCAATGAGCAGAGAAGACGTGCTGTAGGTTCTATCCGCGCCGTACTCAGCGAGGAGAGAAAGAAAGCTCGTGAAGAGGCTTGGGCTAAGCTTGAAGAGGGCATGAAGCTCACAGGCACAGTTAAATCACTTACAAATTACGGCGCTTTCGTTGATATCGGCGGAATCGACGGTATGATCCATATTAGTGAACTTTCATGGACTCGCATTAAGCATCCTTCAGAGGTTGTAAATGTTGGTGATCAGGTAGAAGTTTACATAAAGGCTCTTGATCAGGAAAAGAAAAAGATTTCTCTCGGCTTCAAAAAGGTAGAGGATAATCCGTGGGAGATCCTCAAGAGAGATTATCCGGTTGATACTGTTATTAATAATGCTAAAATTGTAGGCGTTACTGCTTTCGGCGCATTTGCTACAGTTATCCCCGGTATCGAAGGTCTTATTCATATCAGTGAGATCAGCTGGAACAGAATTAAGACTCCCGCCGATGTACTTAAAGTAGGCGACGAAGTTAATGTTGTTATCACAAATATTGATTTCGATAAGAAGAGAGTTAGCCTTTCAATGAAACAGCTTATTGAAAGACCTGAAGAGGGTATTCCTGAACTTCAGTCTGATGATGAAGCTGCTGAGGAAGCTGAAGCTCCCGCAGAAGAAACTGCTGAATAATAAAAAGACCCGTTTTTTAAAGGCGGGTCTTTTTTTAAAATTTAAACCCGTGCGGAAATAAGCCGTACGGGTTTTATTCTTATTCTTTGTTGTTGCTTTCGTCGCTGAACAGCGAATCTATAAGGTTGTTGTATATCTTTACAGGATCAGCGTAAAACTGCTCTTTAAACATTTCTGCCTGAGCGGAGGTAGGAACGGTCAGCGAAAGCACCATGAAATCTTTTCCGCAGTCTCTAAAATGCATGGTAACCGTGTAGTCGTCATCATTTTTTATTACTTCTACTTCGTTCTCCTGCCTGTAAAGCTCTTTTACCGCAAGTTTTGCGGCAAGTTCAACTGCACGTTTGCGCATGGTGTAAGGAAGTTCATTTTCTACCAGTTCCACAAAGTATTCACAGTTGTTAGCCGGCTTGAGAAAGCCCTGTTCGTTTACCGTAAAAAGTCCTTTTTCCTTAATTTTCTGAAGAGCGTTCGTGGTTTCAAAATAGTTTGCAAACTCGCCTTCCACCATTGTTTTTACAAGCACGTCATCGGAAAGTCTTTCTTTGGAGTTTACAACAACATAGCATATCAGTATATAAATATCAACCGTTGAGCGAAGTCCGTCAGCAGAGCCGTAAGGCAACGCGTCAAAGTCATAATTTGGCTTTTCATTGTCACTCATAAAATCACCTCGTTTGAAAAATATATTAACATAATCTCTCCTCACTTGCAAACAATTTTAAATTATAATATAATATCAGCGTAATATCCATGCCGCACGCGACGCCGTGCAGCCGCGGATTGCAAAAGTTTTCAGAAAGAGGTTTTTAACATGAAAGAAGTAACAAAAGATACAATTATCGGTGATATCCTTGATATATGCCCTGATTCTGCACCGCTTTTTCTTGAGATAGGCATGCATTGTCTTGGCTGCCCCGCTTCAAGAGGGGAAACTGTTGAACAGGCTTGCGCTGTTCACGGAAATGATCCGGACGAACTCGTTAAAAAGATAAACGCTCTTTTAAGCAAATAAAAATGTTTGAACTTTCATCCAGATTAAAAGCCGTGGCTTCATTAGTCCGCAAAGGTTCGTCCCTTGCGGATATAGGATGTGACCACGGCTATCTGCCTGTATATCTTGTTATGAACGGCATTATAGAAAATGCAGTTGCGTCCGATATAAACGACGGGCCTTTAAAACAGTGCCGCCGTCTTGTTGAAAGCTATTCGCTTCAGGATAAGATTAATTGCGTATTATCGGACGGGCTTTCAAATATTGAGTATACTGATTTTCAGGACGTTGCCATCTGCGGAATGGGCGGTGAACTTATTGCCTCAATTTTGGAGCAGAGCAGTGTTTCTGAAACTTGCGGCGTGCACTACATATTCAATCCTATGACTCATCCCGAAAAACTTAGGGAATACCTGTGTAAGAACGGTTATGAAATAGGAAACGATATTGTGGTCAGGGACGGCAATCACTCATATTCAGTATTTGACGCATATTATACAGGTGTCTTTGGAGAATATCCCCAAAGCTATTATTTTCTGGGAAATATCAGCGATTTTTCAGATAAGAATTATTTCAACAGCCTCCTGAATTATCTGCGAAACAAGCAGAAAAGCGGTATTGATTATTCAGAGGTTATTAAACTTATAGAGGCAAAAATATGACTACGGTTAAAGATATATATGATTATATTAATGTATTAGCGCCTTTTGATACACAGGAAGAATGGGATAATGCCGGCTTAATAACAGGCAGTCTGCAAGCTCCTGTTTCAAAGGTGGTTATGAGCCTTGATGTCACGAAAGCGACTGTCAGAAAAGCTGCTGAAATTAACGCTCAGCTTATTCTTTCGCATCATCCTCTTATTTTCGGCGGAGTAAAAAGACTTTTGCCGGATACTGCTCTTTATATGTGCGCTCAAAACGGAATTTCCGTTATTTCGGCTCACACTAATTTTGATAAGGCTGAAAAGGGGATTAATTCAAATCTCTGCAAAATTCTTGAACTTAACAATGCAGAGCCTGTTGAGGGCACTTTTATTTCTGTAGGAGATCTGAAAAGTGAAATGACAGCTCATGATTTTGCCTGCTTTGTTTCTAAAAAACTTAATGTTAGCGGTATCAGATATACTGATACACAAAAAATGATAAGAAAAGTTGCAGTAGGCGGCGGAGCGTGCGATGAATATTTGCCTCAGGCAATGGCGCTTGCGGACTGCTTTGTTACCGGGGATACAAAATATCATGTTATGCTTGAAGCCGCTGAAAATGATTTTTGCATAATCGGCGCAGGTCATTATGAAACTGAATCTCAGGCGTTTCTTATGCTTAAAGATTTGATATCAAAGGAATTTCCTGATGTTGAGTTTATCTCAGCAGAACAGAAAAATCCTGTATCGGCGGTGTTGTAATGGCGCTGGACGGAATTTTTCTTTATCATTTAAAAAACGAGATTGCTCAGTTTGCCGTAGGCGCAAGAATAGAAAAGATACATCAGCCGTCAAAAGAAGAATTACTTCTTTCACTTCGTTCAAGAGAGGGCGCACAGAAGCTTTTGCTTTCCTGCCGCGCGGATACGGCAGGTATCTATTTTACTTCGTATCCGCCTGAAAATCCTGCGAAGCCTCCTATGCTTTGTATGCTGCTCAGAAAACATCTTACGGGTGCCAGGATTTTGTCGCTTGAGCAGGACGGGCTTGAAAGAATTGTAAAAATAAAAATGCAGGCGGTTAATGAACTCGGAGACCTTGTGCTTTTCACTCTTGCAGTAGAAATAATGGGCAGATACAGCAATATTATACTGATCGATGAAAAAGGTATCATAGTTGACGCTCTGCGCAGAGTGGACGAGGGCAAATCCCATGTCAGAACAGTGCTTCCCGGTGAAAAATATGTAAGCCCACCTAAGCAGGATAAACTCAATATATTTGAAGACGATATTGAGGATGTTAAAACACGCCTAAGACTTTCAGGAAGGCTCCCTTCAAAGGCTTTTCAGGATACCGTAATGGGCGTTTCTCCGATAGTGTGCAGGGAATATGAAAACGGGATTTCTGTTGAAACTATTAAGGAATATGCCTTAAAACCTCAGCCTGTTGTTGTGATAACAGACAAACCGCTCGATTTTACGTTTATGCCTGTGACGCAGTACGGAGACCTTGCTCAAATAAAACAGTTTCCGACTTTTTCTCAAACGCTTGACTATTTTTATAGGGAGCGTGTAACGCGTGACAGAATACGCCAGCGTTCCGGTGAACTGTTCAAAACCATATCTAATCTTCAGGAAAGAGCGGTAAGAAAAGTTGTAAACCGCCGAAATGAGCTTAAAGAATGCGAAGATAAAGATAAGTATAAACTTTACGGCGATCTTATAACCGCAAATCAGTATGCTTTGAGTAAGGGCAGCACGGTGTATGAAGTTCTGAATTATTATGAAGATAATTCTATACTTAAAATTCCTGCTGATCCGTCGCTTACTCCCGTGCAGAATGCCCAGAAGTATTATAAGGAGTACAGAAAAAAACAGACGGCAGAGTTAAAACTTACCGATTTTATAAATCAGGCGCTTGCCGAGGCGGAGTATCTTGATTCTGTTTCTTACTCGCTTTCACGTGCGGCTACGGACAGTGAGATAACCGCCATTAAAAACGAACTTATTGAAACGGGATTTATAAAAAGCCGTGTGATGCCAAAGAAGAAAGATCAGAAAGCGCTTAAACCGTTTCAGTACGAAAGCTCAGAAGGCTTTTTGATTACGGTCGGCAGAAATAATATTATGAATGATAAGCTGACTCTCAAAACCGCTTCAAACCGTGACTTGTGGTTCCATGTCAAAGACACCGCAGGTTCACATGTTATAGTTAAATATGACGGCAGAGATTTTACCGATAAGGTGATTCGAGAAGCGGCGCTTCTTGCCGCATATAACAGCAAAGCGCGTATGTCGTCTAATGTTGCTGTTGACTATACTGCGGTGAAAAATGTTAAAAAGCCTAACGGTGCCAAACCGGGTATGGTTATCTATGACGGATACAACACGGAATATGTAACTCCTAATCAGACGGAGATCGAAAGGATAAAAAGAATTGTATAATATAGCTGTTATACTTGCTGCCGGAAACGGCACAAGAATGGGTATAGACAAAAGCAAACTGCTGCTTGAAATCGGCGGCAAGACCGTTATTGAAAGAACGGTTGAGACTTTTGAAAATATGGCGGAAATTGATGAGATAATCGTGGTATGCCGCGAATGTGATTTTGAAACTTTTTCTGCTCTTCTTCCGGATGATAACATTTCTTTCGTCATAGGCGGAAACACAAGGCAGGAAAGCGTCAGAAACGCTGTTGAAACAATAGACGAATGTGATTATATTATTATCCATGACGGTGCAAGACCGCTTGTGCGTGAGGATACTGTTCTCAGAACGCTTGACAAAGCACAGTCAGAAAAAGCTGCCGCTGTGGGCGTTTATGTAAAAGATACAATTAAACTTGTTGATGATGACCTGAATATAGCGGGCACACCTAACAGAAAATATCTTGTATCAATTCAGACTCCGCAGATATTTGATTTTGAGCTTTATGTGCAGGCTCTTGAAAAGGCAACTGAGCAAGGAAAAGATTATACTGACGACTGTCAGCTTGTTGAAAATTACGGAGCTAAAGTCAGCGTGGTCCTCGGCGAATACGATAATATTAAGATAACAACAAAAAGTGATGTTCCGCTTGCGGAAAGTCTTTTGAATGCGCGCTTGGAGGGTGCTTATGAGTAATATAAGGATAGGTCACGGATATGATGTGCACCGCTTTCAGAAAGGCAGAAAATGCATTATAGGCGGAGTCGATATACCCAGTGAACTCGGACTGCTCGGCCATTCGGATGCAGATGTGCTTCTTCATGCTGTTGCAGATGCACTTCTCGGAGCCGCCGCGCTCGGTGATATCGGCAAGCACTTTCCTGATACTTCTCCCGAATTTGAAGGTGCGGACAGTATGGTGCTTCTGAAGAAAACTGTTGATCTGCTTGCTAAAAAAGGGTATAAGGTATCTAATATTGACTCAACTGTTATAGCACAGGCACCTAAACTTGCGCCTTATATTGTTCAGATGCGTGAAAATATAGCGAGTGCCTGCGGCATTGATATAGACAGAGTGTCTGTAAAAGCCACAACTGAGGAAAAACTCGGCTTTACAGGCAATATGCAGGGCATAAGTGCTCACGCTGTTTGCATCATAGAAGCGTAAAATAAATAAATATTCAGTGGAACACGCCGCATATATTATTCTGCGGCGTGTTTTATGTATATAAATATGCAATGCTCATAAATTACGGCATTTTTTAATTATTTTTTGAAATATTTGTTAACACTATTGACAAATGGAAAAAACTTGCTAAAATAGTAATTAGCACTCGGGCATAAAGAGTGCTAATTCAATGGAAACAATATTTTACAGAGGTGAAATTTATTATGACAGTTAAACCGCTTGCAGATAAAGTTCTGCTTTCAGCATTAGAGGCCGAGGAAACAACAGCATCAGGTCTTTTCATCGCCGCTTCGGCACAGGAAAAGCCTGAATTTATGAGCGTTGCCGCAGTAGGCCCCGGCACAGAAAAATATCCTATGACTGTTTCGGTCGGTGATAAGGTTATCATCACCAAATACAGCGGAACAAACGTTAAGGTAGACGGCAAAGAGTATACTATCGCATCCGTAAAGGATATTCTTGCGGTAGTTGAGTAAACTGCACAGGGAGGAATAAGGTTATGGCTAAAGATATTATTTTCGGCGAAGACGCTCGCAAGGCTCTTCAGAGCGGTATTGATAAACTTGCAAATACCGTTAAAATTACACTCGGCCCAAAAGGCAGAAATGTAGTTCTTGATAAGAAATACGGCTCACCGCTCATCACTAACGACGGTGTTACAATCGCAAAGGAAATCGAGCTTGACGATCCTTTTGAGAATATGGGCGCTCAGCTTGTTAAAGAGGTTTCTTCAAAGACTAATGATGATGCCGGAGACGGCACAACAACAGCAACTCTGCTTGCTCAGGCGCTTGTGCGTGAGGGCATGAAGAACGTTGCCGCAGGTGCAAACCCGATGGTTGTTAAAAGCGGTATCAAAGCGGCTGTTGACGCTGCTGTAGAGGCAGTTAAGGCAAATTCACGTCAGGTTAAAGGTTCAGACGATATTGCAAGAGTTGCAACTGTTTCAGCTGCAGACCCTGTAATCGGCAATCTTGTTGCAGACGCAATGGAAAAGGTTACTGCTGACGGCGTAATCACCGTTGAGGAATCAAAAACAGCTGAAACTGTTTGTGAAGTTGTTGAAGGCATGCAGTTTGACCGCGGCTATATCAGCCCCTACATGGTAACTGATACAGATAAAATGGAAGCTGTTATTGATGACGCTCTTATCCTTATCACAGATAAAAAGATTTCAACTGTTCAGGATATTCTTCCTCTTCTTGAGGCTGTTCTCAAGAGCGGTCAGAAGCTTGTTATCGTTGCCGAGGATGTTGAGGGCGAAGCTCTTCAGACTATCCTTCTTAATAAACTTCGCGGAACTTTCACTTGCGTATGCGTAAAGGCTCCCGGCTTCGGCGACAGAAGAAAGGATATGCTTCAGGATATCGCTATCCTTACAGGCGGTCAGGTAATTACTTCAGACCTCGGTATCGAGCTTAAAGACGCTACTATGGAAATGCTCGGCAAAGCCCGTCAGGTTAAGGTTACAAAAGAAAACACTATTATTGTTGACGGCGCAGGCAACAGCGACGACATCAAAGCTCGTGTTCATCAGATCAGACAGGCGATTGACGCATCTACTTCTGATTTTGACCGTGAGAAGCTTCAGGAGCGTCTTGCTAAAATGGCAGGCGGCGTAGCTGTTATCAAGGTAGGCGCTGCTACCGAAACAGAAATGAAAGAAATGAAGCTCCGTATTGAAGATGCTCTTGCAGCTACAAAGGCAGCTGTTGAAGAGGGTATCGTTGCAGGCGGCGGCGTTGCACTTATCAATGCTATCCCCAGCGTAGAAAAGCTGCTTGATACGGATGATGCTGATTACAAGACAGGTGTTTCAATTGTTCTTAAAGCTCTTGAAGAGCCTGTTCGCCAGATAGCTGCAAACGCAGGTATGGAAGGCTCTGTAATCCTTGATAAGATCAAGAATTCCGATAAGACTGGTTATGGTTATAACTTTGCTACTAATGAGTACTGCGATATGATAGAAAGCGGTATCGTTGACCCCACAAAGGTTACTCGTTCCGCTATTCAGAACGCATCTTCAGTAGCTGCAATGGTTCTTACCACGGAATCACTTGTTACTGACATCAAAGATCCCAAAGCTGATGCAGCCAACGCAGCGGCAATGGCAGCAGCTTCACAGGGCGGTATGTACTGATAAATGTTCTGTAAATTTAAAAGCCTCCTCTTTTGAGGGGGCTTTTTTGCGCTCTTAAAAGCAATTTACATTTTATTATTGTTGTAAAAAAACAGGTAAGAAATTCTGTTTCGGAAATATAGGGCTGTTTTTGTAAATAATATATAAAAAAGATTTTTTTCGATTGAATTTTTAATTGCTTATTGCTATAATTTTTTTGTAAAGGTTATCTTTGTATTAACTTTTATACATATAGTGTCGGAAAGGATGATAAAATTGAAAATCAGAAAATCATTAGCAATTCTGATGTCCGCTCTTATCGTTCTTTCTTCTCTCATGGCAGGAACGTTCACAGCATCCGCTTCAAACTATTCTGTTGAACAGCTTGAAACACTTTGTGAAACGTATGAGCAGAAGATGGACGGCAGTGCGTACACGAATATGCTTGCGGCTTACGAAGCGTGGTACAACGCAAAGGCTTATCTTGTTGGGGTTAAGGCAGGATTAGCTGATGCGCAGGATGTTGATACATACTACACTGCTCTTGAAACCGCAATAGGCAGCATGGGAGATTGGTCTGCTAAAACGGCTGACGCAACACCGTCTTTTGTTGATGATTCAACAGGTACCTCTTACGATGGGTTTAAAAACGGTGATGTTGACTATGCAGTAAACATTCTTTATTGGCCCGGATGCACTAATTATTCTGCAAACGGAACAACTGCAAACGTTACCATAGATCTGTATTATCCCTCAACGGTTTTGATGTATGACGGAATCAATACTCCTACAATGCCTGTTATGGCACGTGCTTCCAAAAATACTTCAAACACAAGATACTTATATCAGCTCTATCCTTCAGCATCAGCGTCTGACAATTCTAATAACGCTTATTTCAGACTTACTGAAGATTGGCACGGTTCAAACGGTAATGGCGACAGAACTGCCAACTGGACTTGGACAATGGAAAACGGTACAAACGGTTATCCGATGGCGTGGGCAGGTACAGCCAGCACTAACAACCGCCTTGAAATGAGCAGAAACTGGTGGACGAATTATGTTGCCGCTCTCGCAAACGGTATGCAGTTTGTCAGCACTATGGATTCAAACACATATTCATCAGCTTATAATCTTGACTGGTACAGACTTTCAGGTGACGGCGCTGATGACAGCGGTTTTATTTCAAATACGAATGCAACTATTTATGTAGTAAACTATAAAGCAGTTCTTGACGCTATAAGTTCTGCAGACCTTGCAAACATTACTTCATACAGTTATGACGGCGCTGTAGCAATTATAAATGCTGTTGAGGAATGTATGAATATAGATCCTAATTCATATAGCTATTCATCAGATACGGCAGCCGCTGTTTCAAGCTGTGCTTCAGCTATTGAGAGTGCAGTAAACGCAGTTAATAATGCAAAGGCGTCAGCCGGTACTATGGATACTGACAGCTATATGACTCTTGCAGGTCATTATGCTGAATATGCGGATACATATGCGGCAGGTCAGGGGAATTACACCGATGATTCCTGGAATGCTTTCTCATCTGAATATAATAACGCTATGAGCGTTCTCTCTGATGTTGTCAATAAAACAACATACATGACTGCAGCTTCATCAGATGCTCTTGTAAATGCGTTTAATGCACTTGAGGAAAATGTTTCCACCGATGTAACCTACACATACACATTTGCAAACGGTGAATCAGAGGAAGTAACTGCAGCAGCAGGGGAAGCACCGGTAGCACCGGAAAACACAGCAAATACAGCATGTGTATCAAATGAAGACGGCACACATACTTACACAACATATTCATGGCCTGAGTGGGTAGATGGCACCA
>UQBX01000009.1 GCA_900539425.1 uncultured Oscillospiraceae bacterium
CTCCTTTTTCGCCTGTAGCGCCTGTTGCACCGGTAGCACCCGTATCTCCTTTTTCACCAGCAGCTCCTGTGGATCCGGTAGCACCCGTATCTCCTTTTTCGCCTGTAGCGCCTGTTGCACCGGTAGCACCCGTATCTCCTTTTTCACCAGCAGCTCCTGTGGATCCGGTAGCACCCGTATCTCCTTTTTCGCCTGTAGCGCCTGTTGCACCGGTAGCACCCGTATCTCCTTTTTCACCAGCAGCTCCTGTGGATCCGGTAGCACCCGTATCTCCTTTTTCGCCTGTAGCGCCTGTTGCACCGGTAGCACCCGTATCTCCTTTTTCGCCTGTAGCGCCTGTTGCACCGGTTGCTCCCGTCGCACCCTTTATAGTTTCAACACACACGCATTTAGTGGTGCATAAATGTTTTTTTTCACCTGAATTATAGATTTTCATAAATACACAAACTTTCTTTTTTTATTCATTTTATTCGTTTTGTTTGTTTGTGTTAATTATACAGATAATAATATAAATATTTACAATCTGAGTTTTTTGTTATTAAATGATTTTGTTCGTTTTTACGATATTTTGTCATATTTATTGACAGTAAGTGTCTAATATTATAATATATACCATGTTTTATACTAATATATATTGATACATTATGGTGTTTTTATGAAGAGCCTTCTTATTTATTTGAAAAACTATAAAAAAGAATCATTTTTTGCTCCTCTCTTTAAAATGATGGAAGCAATTTTTGAACTTATAGTTCCGCTGGTAGTGTCGTCTGTTATAGACAACGGTATTTTAAAAAATGATTATCGCAAAGTTCTTACTGATGTCGGAATTATGGTGTTGCTTGCTGTTGTGGGAATGTCTGTGTCAGTAACGGCTCAGTATTTTGCCGCAAAAGCGGCTTCGGGCTTCGGCAGGGAGCTTAGGTCTGATCTTTTTAAGAAAATTCAGTCTCTTTCTTTTTCAGAGCTTGACAGCGCGGGTACTTCTACACTTGTAACTATTATGACAAACGATACTACGCAGGTACAAAACGGCGTTAATATGGTTTTACGCCTGTTTTTGAGAAGTCCTTTTATTGTTTTCGGCGCTCTGATAATGGCGTTTACAATAGATGTTAAATGCGCTCTTGTTTTTTTGATTACCATACCTATATTGACAGCAGTTATTGTTGCCATTATGAAATACACCATGCCCCGTTATAGATCAATTCAGTTTCATCTTGATGATCTTACTCTTAAAACACGTGAGAATCTTTCAGGTGCAAGAGTAATTCGTGCGTTCACAAGAGAAGCTGAGGAGACTGAAGGCTTTTATGAGAAAAGCAAAGCCCTTTCCCATCTACAGAAAGCGGTCGGCAGAATATCGGCTCTCATGAATCCGCTTACCTATGTAATTATTAATGTTGCTATTATTGTGCTTATATATGAAGGCGGTATCAGAGTAAATACAGGTGAGTTATCTCAGGGGCAGGTAGTTGCTCTTTATAACTATATGAGCCAGATACTTGTTGAGTTAATAAAACTTGCAAATCTTATAGTAACAGTTACAAGAAGTTTTGCCTGTGCATCAAGAATAGAAAATGTATTCAAACTTCAGAATACACTTCAGCATACAGATAACAGCGCTAAAGTGAATGATTATGCTGTATGTTTTGATAATGTGTCTCTTAAATACAACGGATCTTCTGAGGATTCTCTCAGAAATATTGATTTTAAGGCACAAAAAGGAGATATAATCGGAATTATCGGAGGCACCGGAAGCGGTAAAACAAGCCTTGTATCTTTAATACCTCATTTTTACGATTCAACTGAAGGAACTGTATACGTTGACGGCGTTGACGTTAAAGCTCAGGACGATAATCAACTGCGCAGTAAAATAGGTTTTGTGCTTCAAAAAGCAGTCTTGTTTAAAGGAACTGTCAGGGATAATCTGTTGTGGGGAAATAAAGAAGCAACAGATGATGATATGATAGAAGCACTTAAAAACGCTCAGGTCTATGATACCATTCTTGAAAAAGGCGGTCTTGACGCAGAAATCAAGCAGAACGGCGCTAATCTATCAGGCGGTCAGAAACAGCGCCTTTCGGTTGCAAGAGCGCTTGTCAGAAAACCTCAGATACTTGTGCTTGACGACAGTTCTTCTGCGCTTGATTTTGCTACAGAAGCCGCTATGCGCAAAGCTATTTTAAGTCTTAATTATAAACCCACCGTATTTATAGTCAGCCAGCGCGCATCATCAGTAATGTTTGCTGATCTTATCATCGTTCTTGATGACGGAGAATGTGTTGGCTGCGGAAAGCATGATGAGCTTCTTGAAAACTGCGAAGTTTACAGAGAAATCTATGATTCACAGTTCGTAAAGGAGGCGGCGGCAAATGACTAAAATAATAGTTAAAAAGGTACTCAGATATATCGGAAAATATAAATTTGTTTTGTTTCTTTCAATCATATGTGCTGCTGCTTCATCACTCTTAACACTTTATGTTCCCATACTTGTTGGTCAGGCGATAGATTATATTGTAGGCCCAGGAAATGTTAATTTTGAAGCTATGATAAAGCTGTTTATAAAAATAGCTGTTATCGTTGCCGTTACAGCACTTTTGCAATGGCTGATGAATGTTTTTAACAACAGGATTACATTTAATGTTGTGCGCGATATGAGAAACATGGCATTCAAAAAGCTTCAGGTTCTGCCGTTTAATTATCTCGACAGTCACCCGAACGGTGAAACCGTAAGCCGAGTAATTACCGATGCCGACCAGTTCGCTGACGGTCTCCTTATGGGGTTTACACAGCTTTTCACAGGCGTTGTAACAATTATCGGAACGCTTGCTTTTATGATATATATCAATTTCTGGATTGCACTTCTTGTTGTAGTGCTCACTCCGATGTCTTTCCTTTTTGCAAGCTTCATCGCTAAAAGAACATATAAGATGTTCAGAAAGCAGAGCGAAGCAAGAGGGGAGCAGACCGCGTTCGTTGACGAGATGATCACAAATCAGAAAGTTACGGAAGCTTACGGTCATAAAAAGGAAAATCAAGAGAATTTTGAAAAGACTAATAAAAACGTAGCGCTTTATTATTTCAAAGCTACTTTTTATTCATCATTTGCAAATCCGGGCACAAGGTTTGTGAATAATATCGTTTATGCCGCAGTAACACTTTTCGGCGCAATACTTGCAATGCGCGGAAATATTACGGTAGGAATACTTTCAAGCTTCCTTGCCTACGCAACACAGTACACTAAGCCGTTTAACGAGATAAGCGGTGTGGTAACAGAATTGCAGAATGCTATTGCTTGTGCAGGCAGACTGATAAATCTTATTGAGGAAAAAGAGATAGAACCGGATACAGAAGATAAAAAGGTTCTTGAAAGTGCGAATGGTAAGATTGAAGTTAAAAATGTAGATTTCAGTTACAGCAAAGATAAAAAGCTTATCGAAAATCTTTGTATAAGCGTCAAGCCGGGTATGAGAGTTGCCATAGTTGGGCCTACGGGCTGTGGTAAAACTACAATCATAAACCTTCTTATGAAGTTTTATGATGTGAACAGCGGCGAAATATATGCTGATAACATCTCTTATTCTGATATTAATGTTCACTCTCTTCGATCTTCTTTCGGTATGGTATTGCAGGATACTTGGCTTAAATCAGGAACTGTCTTAGAAAACATAACAATGGGCAAACCCGATGCTTCACTTGACGAAGTTATTGATGCCGCAAAGAAATCTCATGCGCATTCATTTATCAAAAGATTGCCTAATGGTTATGATACTTTTATCGGTTCTGACGGAGGAAATCTTTCTCAGGGGCAGAAACAGCTTTTGTGCATAACAAGGCTTATGCTTGTAAATCCGCCTATGCTGATACTTGATGAAGCTACTTCAAGTATCGATACAAGAACAGAAATTAAAATACAGAAAGCTTTTGAAGTGCTTATGAAAGGAAAAACAACATTTATCGTTGCACACAGGCTTTCTACTATTAAAAACGCAGATCTGATTCTTGTAATGAACAGCGGTAAGGTAATTGAACAGGGTAAACACAGCGAACTGCTTGACAAACGTGGTTTTTATTATAAATTATATAACAGTCAGTTCGCAGGTTTTGAAAACTGATTTTAGGAGGGCAATATGGAAACTTTAGGTAATATACTTGAAGCCATAGACGAAGTTGTATGGGGACCCGTCATGCTCGTCTTTCTTGTTGGTACAGGCATATTTCTGACATTTAAACTGAATTTTCTTCCTTGGCGCAAGTTGCCTACAGCGCTGAAAATGGTGTTCAGTCCCGAATCGAGGAAAACAGATAAGGGAAAAGGTGATATTTCACCCTTTTCAGCTCTGATGACGGCACTTGCAGGTACCATCGGTACAGGTAATATTGTAGGAGTTGCTACTGCTATGATAACAGGCGGCCCCGGTGCTCTTGTTTGGATGTGGGTTGCAGCAGCTTTCGGAATATCAACAAAATACGCGGAATGTGCGCTTGCAATAAAATACAGGGAGACTAATTCAAAGGGCGAGATGTGCGGCGGCCCTATGTATACCATAAAAAATGCGTTTAAAAATAAAAAAATAGCACTAATTCTTGCCGGAGCTTTTTCCGTGTTTACTGTATTCGCTTCGTTCGGTATCGGCAATATGTCTCAGGCAAATTCCATCTCATCTTCACTTGCAAAAACATTTTCCGTTCCGTCATGGGTAACCGGTGTCGTTCTTGCCGTTCTTACAGGTATTATTATTTTCGGAGGAATTAAATCCATCTCAAAAGTTTCCTCTGTTCTTGTGCCTGTAATGGCAGTGTTTTACATAGTTTCAGGTCTTATAATCATCTGTGCAAATTATAAGAACATCCCGGCAGGTTTTCTTACTATATGGTCTATGGCTTTCGGCGGAAAAGCTGTTGCGGGCGGTATTGCTGGTACACTTACTGTTTCTGTTATGCAAAGTATACGCTACGGCGTTTCACGCGGCGTATTTTCTAATGAAGCAGGTCTTGGTTCTGCCGCAATTACTGCATCATCCGTTACCACGGACAGTCATGTTAACCAGGGTTATATCAACATGTGCGGCACTTTTATAGATACTATAGTTGTGTGCACTATTACGGGGCTTGTAATAGCATCGTCAGGTCTTCTTGGTACGGTTGATTCAAACGGTGTTATGCTCGACGGAGCAGATCTTACTATCGCGTGTTTTGAGAGCGTTCTCGGAAAACCCGGCGCTATAGTTGTTTCAGTAGGTATACTCTTCTTTGCGTGGTCAACAATTTTAGGCTGGGAATATCAGGGCGAAAAAGCGCTTGAATTTTTGTTCAAAAAGAGAATTATATGCTATATTTACAGAGTGGTTTTTGCAATAATGGTTTTCTTCGGCTCAGTTGCGGCTCTTGATGTTGCTTGGTCTTTCAGCGATATAGCAAACGGTCTTATGGCAATACCAAACTTAATTTCTCTTGTTGTTCTTTCTGGAGTTCTCAGAAAAGATACTATTCATCACCACAAAACTACCAAAAAAATCAAACAAAAATAGATAGAATATATTTAATATTGACTTTTTATTTCAAACAATATAAAATATTATTTAGTATTTTTGATAAGGGGTGTCTCTATGGCAACTTGCCCTAACTGCGGCAGACATATTCCTTGGTGGAATATCAAGGCGGAATGCAAACAATGCGGAGTATCTATTCCAAACTATAACTGGGTTGAAAGACTTGAAGAGGATAATAAAAACGCAGAGGCTGCTTTCACAGTCTTTTACAGAACGATGAACAGAGTTCGTTATTCTCTTTTCGGTACTAAACTCAGAATCGTAAGATTTGTACTTACTTTTTTACCTGCTGTTGCTTTTATAATTCCTTGGGCAAACGTAAACAGCACAGGTGAAAGTTTTCAGTTAACTCTCTTTTCTTTTACAGGAGCAAAATCCGCTCTTGATATTTTTCTTCAGTTATTTAATAACTTTTCAATAATCTGGTCAAACATTCAGTTTGAAAATTTCTTCGGTCCGTCTACGTTTATAGTTGTAGGCACAATATTTTATTTTCTTTCTGCATTGTTTATAGTTATTGCATTCTTTATGAATATCATAAAATGTAAAAAGCCAAAGACAAAATCCGCAATCACTTTTGATGTTATCACAATAGCGTTTTCAGTTGTGGCTGTTTCTCTCTTCTCAGCGGCTGCGTCAGTTGGCGCTGATGCCAAGGCTTTTTCGGTAGGAGAATTTGCGGCATATGATATAAGCGGCGGATTTTTCTGGGGATATATTATTGCTGTTGTTTTGTTTGTTGTAGCGCTTTCTATAAATACTGCTGTTGTTATAGCACCTGCAAAGAGTGATGAAACACTCGAGCAGGAGCGCCTTGAAAAAGTTGCGGCTAAGGAAGCTAAAGAACGTGAAAATGAGCTGAAGAAAGCTCTTGAGCGCGAAGAGGCTGCCAAGGCACATGAGGAAGAACAGAAACGTATAGTTGAAGAAGCTAAACGTAAAGTAGCTGAAAAGAAAGCGAAAGACGAAGCTAAAAAGAAGAAGAAAAAATAAAAAGAATAAGGCGCCGTTATTACGGCGCTTTTTTTCGTTGATTTAATATTGTGAAAATGTTATACTTTTTTTATTAGTAGAAAGTGGTGATTGTTATTTCTTACGATATGCTTTTCAGTCCTATGAAGATAGGAAATGTAGAAATCAAAAACAGAGTTGTTATGGCACCGATGCTGATGGGTTTCGGTACATTCAGCGGCGATGCTACTGAGCAGATGATAAATTATTATGAAGAGCGTGCAAAGGGCGGCACCGGTCTTATAATCACTGAGATTACCAGGGTAAATGACCTTACAGGTGCTTCCTCTTTCGGTCAGCTTTCAGCTTCAAAGGACAGAAATATTCCGTCTATCTCAAAGCTTGCTGAAAGAATACATAAACACGGCGCAAAGCTTTTTGTTGAGCTTCATCATCCGGGCAGGCAAAATGTTAATCTTATGATAAATACAGTGCCTATATCTTATGCAATGGATAAGATAATGCCCGGCAATTCATATTCAAAACTTCTTTACGGAAGTATTGTTCCTCTCGGCAAAAAAATGGTGGAAAAAGATATGTTTTTCAAAACCGTTGCGCCAAGCAAGTGCGAAAGAAGTAAATTTTCCGAAAGCTCAAATAAAGCTCTTACTGAAAAGCAGATAAAAAAAATAATCTCCCAGTTCGGTGATGCCGCTCTGAGAGTAAAGAAAGCGGGCTGTGACGGCGTTGAATTACACGCAAGCCACGGTTATCTCATTCAGCAGTTTTTGTCTCCTGTAACAAATCGCAGAACAGATAAATACGGCGGATCTCTTGAAAACAGAATGAGATTTTTAAATGAAATAATTGATGATGTCCGCTCAAAATGCGGTAAGGATTTTCCTATAATTGTAAGGCTTACCGTTGATGAGATGTATGACCGTATCGGTCAGAAGGGCAAGGGCTACGGGCTTGATGAGGGGCTTAAAATGGCTCAGATGCTTGATAAAAAAGGTATAGATGCAATAGATGTATCTTCTGCTGCCTATGACACGTTCAATTATTGGCTTGAGCCTACCACTTTTGAATGCGGCTGGCGAAAAAACCTTGCCGCAGAAGTTAAAAAAGTCGTAAATATTCCTGTTATCGCGGCAAATCTTATAAGATCACCTAAACAGGCTGAGAAACAGCTTGAAGACGGTATACAGGATTTCGTTTCTCTCGGAAGACCACATATAGCTGATCCTCACTGGGTAGAAAAAGTTCAGAACGGCAAAGAAGATCAGGTGAAAAGATGTATTTGCTGTCTTTATTGCTTTGAAAGTATGATGAACGGAGCTTATGAAGGTACTCACGGTAATTGCTCTGTAAATCCGCTTGTCGGAAGAGAAAATGAAACGCTTGAAAAGAACGGAAACGGCAAAAAAGTTCTTGTTATTGGTGCCGGTGTTGCAGGACTTTGTGCAGCTGAGCTTCTTGCAGACCGCGGCTTCAGTGTAACCGTGCTTGAAAAAGCGGATCGTGCAGGCGGGCAGATCAATCTTGCCGATAAACCTCCGCATAAAGCAAAACTTCATTGGTGTATTGATGATCTTGTAGCTAACTGCCATGCAAGAGGCGTTGAAATAAAATACGGTGTAAACGCCGATAAAAACATTGTTGATTCTTATAATCCTGAGCATATAATTGTAGCAACGGGCGCCACTGCCGTTCATCCGAAAGCGTTTTCAGGTGAAAATGTTGTTACGGTTGCTGACGTTCTTGACGGATCAGTTAAATTCAGCGGCAAAAAAATCTGCGTAATAGGTTCCGGAATGACGGGACTTGAAACATCCGAACTTCTTATTGAACAGGGAAATAAAATTTCTGTTGTAGAAATGGCAGATAAAATAGCGCCCGGTGCATGGTTCCAGCAGCTTGATGATGCCATGCCTAAGCTTGAGGCAGCAGAAACAGAATTTTATACCTCAACCAAGCTTGTTGATATACTTCCGAGGGGAATAGCTGTTGAGGATGTTAAAACGGGCAAGAAATATAATATCGAATGTGATGCCGTAGTACTTTCTATGGGCGTAAGACCCGATAATTCACTTTATAATGAACTTAAAGGTTCATATAATAATGTATATGCAATAGGCGATTGCGAAAAATCAGGCAGAATATTCAATGCCACTCAGGCTGCATATAATTTAGCAAAAACTATATAGGAGTTATTTATGGAAAGCAATAACAATACAGAAATAAGCAATAAACAGGCGAAACAGCGTAACGGAGCCGCGGAAATCATAATGAGGCTGATTCACGGCGCAATTATAGGATTGGGTGCTGTTTTGCCGGGAATATCAGGCGGAGTGCTTTGCGTTGTATTCGGCGTTTATAAACCTATAATGGAATTGCTGTCACATCCGTTTAAGGCTATCAAAAAGTATGCTAAACTGCTGATACCGATTGTTATAGGCATTGGTATAGGATTCCTTGCTATATCTAAGCTGCTTGGATTTTTGCTTACAAAATATCCCGATCCTTCAGTGTGCTTGTTTGTTGGTCTTATAGCAGGTATGATGCCTTCTCTTTTCAGGGAAGCCGGCGAGAAAGGAAGAAGCAAAGGTTCGTTCATATCAATGGCAATATGCTTTGCGGTAGTTTTAGCATTGTTATTGGGTCTGAATGCTGTTCATGTAACCATAGTACCTAATTTCTGGTGGTATTTGTTCTGCGGCTTTTGCATTGCTTTAAGCGTTATCGCTCCGGGTATGAGTTTTTCAACTCTGTTAATGCCTTTGGGGCTGTATACGCCGCTTGTTGACGGCATCGGAAATCTTGACTTCAAGGTTATACTTCCTGCGGGAATTGGTGCTCTTTTGACTGTTATACTTCTTGCAAAAGCTGTTGACAGTCTTATGAATAAGCATTACAGCGTTGTTTTCCATGGAATAATCGGCATAGTTGTTGCGGCAACCGTAGTTATCATTCCGTTTCAGAGCTTTGCTGCAGGAGTTAAAGAAGCTGTTATTAATGTTATCTGTATCGCCGCAGGCGTTGCAATAGCGCTTATTCTTGATAAGTTTAACAGTAAAGTAAAAGTTCCTGAGAACTAAATTGATTTTGCCCCCGTATATCGGGGGCTTTTTATTTTGTGTTGACAAAAATATGATGCGGATATATAATAAATATACCCCATGAGGGTATATGGAGGTAAATATGGAAGATTGTAAATGTACGCATAAAACAAAAGAACGGGATGCGGTAGAATACAAATCGCTTATGAACCGTTTAAACAGAATTGAAGGTCAGATTCGCGGTATTAAAAAAATGGTTGAGAACAATGCTTACTGTACTGATATTATTACTCAGGCTGCAGCGGCTTCTTCTGCTCTTAACTCTTTTAACAGGGAACTGCTTTCAAATCATATCAGAACCTGTGTTGAGCAGGATATAAAAGATGGAAAGTATGAAACTGTTGACGATCTTATCTCAACTCTTCAGAAATTGCTGAAATAGGAAGTGGTTTTATGGAACAGTATGATGTAACAGGCATGACCTGCGCGGCATGTTCGGCGCGTGTTGAAAAAGCCGTTTCGTCATTGGGAGATGTAGATTCTTGCTCTGTTAATCTGCTTACTAACTCTATGATTGTAGAAGGTAAGGCAACACCGCAGGAGGTTATAAGCGCTGTAGAAAAAGCCGGTTATGGAGCTTCGGTGAAAGGAAGCCGCAAAGAGGTTGCCGAAAACAATTCAGATCCTTTAAAAGATAAAGAAACTCCAAAAATGTTAAAGCGACTTGCCGCAAGCGTTGTGCTTCTTGTTCCGTTGATGTATGTTTCAATGGGCCATACAATGTGGAACTGGCCGTTACCTGGCTTTTTGAACGGAAATGCAATGGGTATTGCTTTATTTGAACTGCTTTTTACAATAGCTGTTATGATAATAAACAGCAGATTTTTTGTAAGCGGATTTAAAGGGCTTGTGTACCGCGCTCCTAATATGGACACACTTGTGGCTCTCGGAAGCGGAGCGGCATTTGTATATAGTACGGTTGTAATGTTTATTATGAGCTATGAATTATCCGTAGGCAGAATTGATGTAGCTCATGAGTATTTGCATTCAAATCTCTACTTTGAATCATCTGCAATGATACTTACGCTGATTACAGTAGGTAAAACGCTGGAAGCTTATTCAAAGGGCAGAACAACTGACGCTCTTAAAGGACTTATGAAACTTGCGCCTGACAGCGCTGTTATAATAAAAGACGGAAATGAAATAAAAGTCAGCGCAAAAGATGTTTCGGTGGGAGACGTATTTGTTGTTAGAGCGGGGGAAAGTATACCTGTTGACGGAGTTGTAATTAAAGGCAGCAGTGCTGTTGATGAATCTGCGCTCACAGGTGAAAGCATACCCGTTGAAAAATCAGCAGGAGATAAAGTTTCCGCTGCAACAATAAACCGTTCAGGCTTTTTGCAGTGCCGTGCAACATCAGTAGGAGAGGATACTGCCATTTCAAAAATAATAAAAATGGTTTCAGATGCTTCTGCTACCAAAGCGCCGATTGCTAAAATAGCTGATAAGGTGTCCGGCGTTTTCGTTCCTTCTGTTATAGCCATTAGTATTGTGACTATGATTGTTTGGATAATAGTAGGAAAGGATGCGGGCTTTGTGCTTTCGCGCGGTATTTCTGTGCTTGTTATAAGTTGTCCGTGTGCACTCGGACTTGCCACGCCTGTTGCAATCATGGTAGGAAGCGGAAAAGGCGCAAAAAACGGTATACTTTTTAAAACAGCTGAAAGTCTTGAAATATGCGGCAAAACAGAAATAGTTTGCCTGGATAAGACGGGTACTGTTACAGAGGGGCATCCATCAGTTACGGATGTTGTATGCGACGATAAGGAAAGACTTTTGAAATTTGCATATTCACTTGAGAGTAAGAGTGAGCACCCGCTTTCAAAGGCTGTAACAGATTATTGCGCTGAACAATCTGTTGAATTAATTGAATGCGATGATGCAAAGACTGTTGCCGGAAACGGAATTTACGGAACTGTGCAGGGTGAAAGCGCTTATGCAGGAAATGATAAATATATTTCTCAATTTTGTGAAATACCAAGTGAGTATGTTTTAAAAGCTAAAACTCTTTCCCAAAACGGTAAAACTCCGTTGTATTTTGCTTTCGGAAAGGAATTCCTCGGACTGATAGCAGTTGCTGACACCGTTAAAAATACTGCTAAGAAAGCAGTAGAGGATTTGAGAAAAATGGGAATAACGCCTGTTATGATAACAGGAGATAATGAAATTACGGCAAATGCTATTGCTGAAACGGTTGGAATTGAAAATGTGGTTGCAAAGGTTTTGCCTGAGGGTAAAGAAGAAACCGTGCGCCGTCTTTCTAAATACGGCAAAGTTGCAATGGTTGGAGACGGTATTAATGACGCACCTGCTCTTACAAGGGCTGATACAGGAATAGCAATAGGGGCAGGTACTGATGTTGCCATAGATGCCGCTGATGTAGTTCTTATGAAAAGTGAGCCTGACGATATTCCAAAATCCATTTCACTTTCCAGAAGAGTTATTTTGAATATTAAAGAGAATCTCTTTTGGGCATTTATATATAACATTATTGGTATACCAATTGCCGCAGGTGTTCTTGAGCCGGCTTTCGGTATAACATTAAATCCAATGATTGCAGCTGCGGCTATGAGCCTTTCAAGCTTTTGCGTTGTAATGAATGCTTTAAGGCTCAATTTTGTAAATATTAATAAACCGATTTATAAAAAATCGGAAAAAGGAGAAATTGATATGAGTATTTTTAAGAAAGAAACTAAACCGTATATTGAAATTGAAGGTATGATGTGTGAGCACTGTGAAGCGCACGTAACACAGGCTTTAAGTGAAATCGGAGTTACCGTAAAAGCAGATCATAACGCTAAAAAAGCTTATATTCTTGACGGTGACGCAGATGATAACAAGATTAAAACCGCTGTAGAGAGTGCAGGTTATAAATACGTAAAAACAGTACGCTGATATTTAAGCACGAAAAAAGGCTGAAGCATTTGCTTCAGCCTTTTTATATCATGAATGATCAATATATATTATATTATTGTTAGCTCTTTAGGGAATGTTGATATATCTTCGTTTCCGCTTTCGGTAACAAGACACACATCCTCTATCCTTATACCGAATTTATCGGGAATGTAAATTCCGGGTTCAACTGATGTTATATTCCCGGGCATAAATACGTCTTTGCTTCTGGGAGATGCATTGTACCCTTCATGTATTTCAAGGCCTACACCGTGTCCGAGTGAATGCCTGAAATATTTTCCCATATTCTTTTTCTCAAGAACATCGTACGCGGCTTTGTAGACGTCGGCACATGCAGTATTCGGTTTCAGCGCTTTTATTCCTGCAAGCTGTGCTTTAAGAACAAGGTTATACATTTCTTTCATTTCATCATCAGCGCCTGATACAGCAAAAGTTCTTGTCATATCAGAATGATAACCGTTGTATGTTGCGCCGAAATCAATAAGCACAAAATCTTTTTTCTTTATAACATTGTCAGACGGCACGCCGTGAGGCAAAGATGTATGTGCGCCTGTTAGCAAAATTGTGTCAAAAGAAACTCCGTCAGAGCCGTTTTTGAGCATTATATAATCAAAATAAGCCTGAAGCTCTTTTTCGGTTTTGCCAGGTTTAATATGATTTAAAAGTTCAGCCAGGCTCTTTTCCGCAATCTCGTTTGCCTTTTTCATGTATTGAATTTCTTCTGGCTCCTTAACATTCCTGATTTCCATAAGAGCGGTGCCTATACCCGTAAATTCACAGCCTGTAGCATCTTTATATGCAGAATATGTTTTTAGAGAAATGGTTTCATCTTCGAAAGCTATCTTTTTTACATTTGCTTTTTTGCATATTTCGGCTATGTATTCTTTAAATGAAACTGCAGGCTCACATACAGTAAGTCCTGTTTTCTTTGCGTGGTTCTGTGCTGTTTCAGTGTATCTTGAATCAACAATGTGATAAGCCGTTCCGTCTTTAAGAATAAATATTATACCCTCACTCGGTGAAAAGCCGCAAAAGTAATGCATATTGCTTTCATTAAAAAGAATAAGTGCGTCTGCATCTGCTTTGTTTATAAGATTAACTGCTTTTTCTATTCTCATTTGTATCACCCAAAATATTGTAAAATAAATTGCCGACCGTGTCAATTTATTATTGACTTTAAATATTTGTTATGGTAACTTTATTTTAATGTTTTTAATACAGGAAGGTTAGTGCTATGGAAAAATATTTGATTAATCCCTATCAAAAAATCAGCAAAATCAATAAGGATATATACGGCCATTTTTCAGAACATCTTGGCAGATGTATCTATGGAGGTCTCTATGTTGGAGAAGATTCTAAAATACCTAATGTTAACGGCATGAGAAGCGATGTTGTAAGCGCTCTTAAAGAAATGGGTATCCCTGTTCTTCGCTGGCCTGGCGGATGCTTTGCAGATGAATATCATTGGAAAGACGGTATTGGTGAAAAATCAAGCCGCAAGAAAATGGTTAATACACACTGGGGCGGAGTGGTAGAAGATAATTCTTTCGGTACTCACGAGTTTTTTGAACTTTGCCGCCAGCTTGGCTGTGATGCCTATATCAACGGCAACGTCGGCTCAGGCACTGTAGAGGAAATGAATGAGTGGGTAGAATATATGACTTTCGGCGGTGATTCGCCTATGTCTCGCTTAAGAGAAAAGAACGGTCATAAAGAGCCTTGGAAAATTAAGTATTTCGGTGTCGGCAATGAGAGCTGGGGCTGCGGCGGAAATATGGAGGCCGAGTATTACGGTGATCTTTTCAGAAGATATAATACATATGTTCGTGATTATGATCAGAATAATAAGATTTACAGAATTGCTTGCGGCCCAAACGGTGATGACTATAACTGGACTGAAAGACTGCTTAAAAAGATCGGAAGAAAAGCAAACGGTATTTCACTTCATTATTATACAGTTCCGACCGGTAACTGGGACAAGAAAGGCTCTTCAACTGATTTTGATGAAAACGAATATTTTTCTACCATTGCAAAAGCTTATAATATAGATCGAATTATCTCACGCCACTGCGATATCATGAATAAATATGACCCTGATAAAAAAATCAATCTCATAGTTGATGAATGGGGAACATGGTATGATGTAGAGCCCGGAACTAATCCAGGATTTCTTTATCAGCTCAGCACAATGAGGGATGCTGTTGTTGCGGCGCTTTCTTTGAATATTTTCAATAAGCATTCGGACAGAATTTCTATGGCAAACATAGCGCAGACTGTAAATGTGCTTCAGTCTGTTGTGCTTACTGACGGTGAGGACATGGTGCTCACTCCAACATATTACGTTTTCAAAATGTTCAAAGAGCATCAGAATAACACACTGATCGGTTCATATATTACTACTCCCGTCAGGGAAGAAAATGGTGAAAAAGCTCCGAAGCTTATTGAATCTGCTTCAGTTGACGAAAACGGTATTATATATTCAACTGTTGTAAATACCTGCCCTGTTGAAAACGCTGAAATTGAATGCGAAATAGCACACAGTGATGTAAAATCAGTAAAAGCGTATATCATTACAGGCGGTATGCGTGACGGCAACACATTTGAAAATAAGAATGTTATTTATGAAAAAGAGTTCAGCGATTTCAAATTAAAAGCTGGCGGATTTACTGCTAATATTCCGCCTTGCAGTGTTGTGAAATTCGTTATTGAATAATGGAACATGTATGTAAAAAATGTCTTTTGCTTGAAGCAGGCGAGAGAGCTTCGTTTGAAGGTGTAAAGAGTTACCTTGAAACGATTGACAGTTCTTTGAAAGTAAGCCCTGAAGTGTATAAAAAGCGGCTTGAATACTGTAAAAACTGTGACAGCCTTATTGCTGGAATGTGTATAAAATGCGGATGCTACTGCGAGCTTCGTGCGGCACTCAAAAATAAAGCCTGCGCAGATTATGACAACAGAAAATGGAATAAGGATATATAATGATTTTAAACACACGCGGTAAATACTGCGTGTGTTTATTTTTATATTTATTTGTCAATATTCACTGTATGAAGAGAATAAGATTGAAAAAATACGATATGACTTTTATTTATATTCCGGTACTGATGCTCAGCATTTTGTCGGTAATAACTTATATAATCAGGCTTTTTAACATTGAAGTTTCCGATTATATATTTTTTACGGGCACTGTTGTTTTGCTGTGCTTTTTTATAGTTTCGAAAGTAAATTTAAAGGCATTAAAAGTAATAATGATATTGCTTGCTATAGTTTTTTTGGCAGTGTTTTATATTTTGGGGAATTCATTTCTGATTACAGCTGCCAAAAAACTATCCTCGTCTGCAGTTTCGTTTGGATTTTTTGATTTTCTGTTTAATACTTGTTCAGTTTATAAATTCCAGCAGCTTGTATATGAAACTTCTTGCGGCGGCGCACGTATAATTGATAATCAAATTATATGCGGTGTTATAAATATAGTTAAGGCAAATCCTGATTCGGATCTGATAAGCTATCTAAGCGGAAAAGTAGTTTTTATGTTTGCTCTGTGCGGAATATTGCTTTCCGAAAAGAAAAACTTTAAAGCCAACCTTCTCGTTTGCGCATTAATGCTTATCAGCGGCAATCCTTCTCCTGCTCTTATACTGTTGCTGTTTACCAGCCCCTCCATATATTTTCTTGCGATGCTGATTAACTTTTTCTCCTTTATAATTTCCGCTCAGTTTGATATAAAAGGTGCTTTCAGAGTAAATCCATCATTGTTTGAGGTCTTTTATCATTCTGATAATATTATAAATTTACTTGCATTCTCTGTTTTGTTGTGCGCTGTTTCATATTTTGTTTCCCGCCTTGTAAAGGAGCGCAAAAGATGATATATTGATAACGGTGATATGTTATGGATGTAAGGCAGGAACTTTTAAACTGTGCTGATATAAATTATAAAGAATTTCATAAAAAGCTTGTACCAACGGTAGATGAAAATAGAATAATAGGCGTTCGTATTCCTCAATTGCGCAAAATCGGAAAAAAGCTTGAAAATAACAGTTTTGAGTGGTATTTCTATGAAGAAATCATGCTTCATGGTTTTTATATAGGTTATAAAAAGCTTGATTATAAAGAGCGTCTTGCTCTGCTCGATGAATTCGTGCCACGCATAGATAATTGGGCTGTTTGCGATTGTGTTTGCTCAACTCTTAAATTCATTGAAAAGAATAAAAAGGAATTTCTTGATTATCTGCCAAAATATATGTATTCTGATAAGGAATATGAGGTGCGCTTCAGTACGGTAATTCTTATGGATTACTATATTTGCGATGAGTATATTGATTTTGTGCTTGATTATCTTACGTCTGTTAAAAGCAGTTACTATTATGTAAATATGGCCGTTGCGTGGGCTCTATCAGTTGCATTCGTAAAGTACAGAGAAAAAGTTTTGCCTCTTATAAAATCAAAGTGTCTTCCTAAAAATGTTCACAACATGACCATATCTAAAATAAGGGACAGTTTCAGAGTAGACGGCGATACAAAAAAATATCTGAAAACTTTAAGAGTGTAGCAATACACTCTTTTGTTTTTATTACAATTTTGTAATGGAGATGAAAATAAATATATGATAATATATATTCGGAGGTCATTGTTATGGATATATTTCTGCTTGAAGATGACAGCGCTATCGGTATAGGACTTTCGTATTCACTCAAAAACGAGGGATACGGTGTTACTGTTGCAAAAACGGTAAAAGAAGCGCTGAAAGTTATAAAAGAGAAATCATTTTCTCTTTATATTCTTGATCTTACTCTGCCGGACGGCAGCGGTTACGACGTCTGCACTGAAATTAAAAAATCGGGTGATTTGCCCGTTATTTTTCTAACCGCATATGACGATGAGGTAAATGTTATCATGGGGCTTGAGCTCGGCGCGGACGATTACATTTCAAAGCCGTTCAGAGTAAAAGAACTTCTTGCAAGGATAAAAACAGTTCTTCGCAGATATAACAAGGATACTGCCGACGGAATAATCAATATAGGAAATATTAAAATAAATACAAATGAAGCAAAAGTCTATAGAAATTCTCAGGAAATAATTCTTACCGCCATGGAATACAGACTGCTCCTGACATTTATTAATAACCGCGGTATCGTTCTGACACGTCAGAAACTGCTTGAAGATATTTGGGATGTTGCTGGCGATTTTGTTAATGATAATACGCTGACGGTTTATATAAAAAGGCTGAGAGATAAAATCGAGGAGGATCCCGCAAATCCGTCTGTTATAAAAACGGTTAGGGGATTGGGGTATATTCTGGAAAAATGAAAAATCAAGAGTTTAAACTTATGATAATAGTATCAGCGGTTTGTACTGCTGTTTCTTCGGCTGTGTGCCTGTTCTTTAGTACCACGGCAGCAATTATCTGTTTCTTGTCGGGAACTGTAATTACTGCTGTATTTGCTGTTTTTACACGGCAAAGATATATAAAAATTGAGGAATTAAACGATTATCTATCAGCTGTATGCTCGGGTAATTATGAACTTGATGTTGATGATAACGCAGAAGGCGAACTTTCAATTCTTAAAAATAATCTGTATAAGGTTATGATATTGCTAAGAACTGCAAGCGAAGACGCGAAAAAAGACAAAATTTACCTTGCGGATTCGCTGGCAGATATTTCTCATCAGCTCAAGACGCCTCTGACGTCAATGATAATAATGACGGAAGTTCTTGAAAATGAAACGGACAGCAGTAAAAGAGCCGATTTTATCAGAATAATGGAAGAACAGCTGAATAAAATGCAGTGGCTGATAACAACATTGCTTAAACTATCCAAGCTTGATGCTGACACAGCGGATTTCAATATAAAAAAGCTAAACTGTGCAGATATAATTGAAAAGTCCCTTAAACCGTTTGCTATTCAGACGGATATTAAAGGAATAGAGGTTAAAAAGGATATTGATCCTTTTGATTTTGACGGTGATGAAAACTGGAGTATAGAAGCTCTTGAAAATATAATCAAAAACTGCATTGAGCATACTGCTGACGGCGGTACGCTGTGCATAACATCAAAATCTAACTCAATTTATAATGAAATACAAATAAGCGATAACGGCTGCGGTATCGCGCCTGAAGATTTACCGCATATTTTTGAAAGGTTTTATCACGGAAAGAATTCTTCTTCAGAGAGTGTTGGAATAGGACTCGCTCTTGCGAAAGCAGTTCTTTCAAAAGAAAACGCTGATATAGAAGTGAAAAGCAGGGAAGGCATGGGCAGTACATTTACCATCCGCTTCTACAAATTTGTAGTTTAATATTACGAAATTGTTATATAATAGTCATTTTGCTGTAAGGTTAGGATGTTATTCTTTGACTGTCGAAAGGAGATATATGACATGAAAATACTTGAAATTCAGAATTTATCCAAAACTTACGGCAAGGGTGACGTTATGGTACGCGCGCTTGACAACGTGTCTTTTTCTGTTGAAAAAGGCGAGTTCGTTGCTATAGTAGGCCCCTCGGGTTCTGGCAAGTCTACATTGCTTCATATCCTGGGAGGTGTTGATACACCTACTTCCGGCACCGTTATCATCGATAAGACGGATATTTCGTCTCTTGATGAAACTGCGCTTGCTATATTCAGACGCAGACAGATAGGGCTGATTTATCAGTTTTATAATCTTATACCAATTCTTACCGTAGAGGAAAATCTTACCCTTCCATTACTTTTGGACGGAAGAAAACCTGATAAAGCAAGGCTTAATGATATTATTACAAAGCTTGGACTAACAAACAGGATTGATCACCTGCCAAATCAGCTTTCAGGCGGTCAGCAGCAGAGAGTTGCAATCGGCAGAGCCCTTATAAATAATCCTGCTTTGCTTCTTGCTGATGAGCCTACAGGTAATCTTGACAGCGAAAACAGCCGAGAAATTATAGCTTTGCTCAGAAAATTCAATAAAGAATTTAATCAGACCGTAATTATGATTACACATGATGAAAAGATTGCACTTTCTGCTGACAGAATTATTGCTATAGAGGACGGTAAGATTACAAGAGATGAGGTGAGGATGGGTTGAACATCATTCAAAAACTTACCCTTGCTCATCTTAAAAAGAATAAGGGCAGAACAGTTGTAACCACGCTCGGAATATGTGTTTCTGTTGCGATGATAACAGCAGTATTTGTCTGCATTGCGTCTTTTATGAATTATATGGGCAATGTCACACTATACAGCTCAGGCAACTGCCACGCAAGAGTATACGGCGTAACAGAAACAGAAACAAATGAACTGAAATCTACTGACGGCGTTTCGAAAGTAGGACTTGTTGCTGCCCTTCCTCCTGAAAAAGAAGGCTTCAAAATTGATTACGGAGTTTCTGACCGAACTTCTTCGGGTTCGATATATGCAGCAGATCAAGATGCGCTCAGCCAGCTTGTTACTTGTGATGTAAACGGATCATTACCGCAAAACAGCAGCGAGATACTTGTTGAGCAGGATTTTATAGACAGCAATAAACTTGATTGGAAAGTCGGCGATACTGTTACTATTCCGGTTGGCTCAAGGCAATATTATGAAAATAACTCTGTTCGTTATGTATCTGGCGTCTATGTATCGGGTGAAGAATTTGTTTTAAATGATATTAAAGAATATAAAATCTCAGGCATAGTCAACGGCAATATGCCTACGGGATATTATGAAATAATAAGACTTGCTCAGCCTGATGAGCTTGAAGGAGCTACGGCGTGCGTAGAACTTTCCGAAATAAACATGAATTCCTATTCGGAATTAATCAAAATAATGAAAGCATGCAATATTGATGCTTCAAGATATGAATTAAATACTGATTATTTAAGCGCTAATTTCTCTTTTGCTGCGGACAGTGATCTTGCATTATCTACTCTCCCTGTAGTTGCTGTAATTCTTGCTGTAATTATTTTCGCAAGTGTTGCCTTGATATATAATGCATTCGGTATGTCATTATCAGAGAGAACACGTTATCTCGGAATGCTTGCTTCCGTAGGCGCCACGAAAGCTCAAAAAAGCTCATCTGTATATTTCGAAGGATTTCTGCTTGGCCTTGTAGGAATACCTGTGGGTATTGGCGCCGGTATACTTGGAATTTATATAACTCTTGAGGCTGTTGGAACACGTATTCAGCAGGCGGGGCTCATAAACGGCGGTGACAATGTAAAACTCAGCATTGTTGTTCCGTTATGGGTGATACTTTGCATCATTTTTGTCAGCGCATTTACAATATTTATTTCAGCGATGATTCCTGCCAAAAAAGCGTCTTCTGTTACGCCGATAGCAGCTCTTAAACAAACTAATGAGATAAAGCTGAAATCTAAAAAGCTTAAATCTTCAAAACTTATCAGAGCAATATTCGGCTATGAGGGCGAACTTGCAAACAAAAATCTGAAGCGAAACGGCAGAAAATCAAGGGTAATTACAGCGTCTATAGCGCTTTCAATAATATTATTCCTGAGTGTTAATGCGTTTTGCGATATGTTCGTAAAGGCAAACGATCTCTCAAATGATCTGCCTTATCAGGTTTACGCGTCCGTGGGTAATCAGAATGAATATGATATTGTGAAAGAAGACGCATCATCACTTACCGGTATCGATGACGTATACAGCGCAACTAATTTATATTTTAGATATGGCGGGGACTCTGCTGTTGAAAATGTAAATACTAATCAAGACGTTGCAGATAAGTCAAATCTAACATCGTCATACAGCAAACTCTTTGATGACAATTTGGCTTATATCAATTTTATAGATGATGAGGATTTTAATCAGCTTTGCAAGAATAACTCTATTGATTACAAAGAATATTACGAACCTTACGGTGAAAATGACAAAGAAGTAAGAGCGCTTCTTATGAATAACGTATCACATGACGGAAAGGGAGGGGAGGCATTTACTGATAATATATTAGGTGAAATGTTTTATTCTGATCAATACGATGAAAACGGAAATAAATTAACTGTTTCTGAAAATGTTAATTTAAAAGCTGTAGTTACAGGATTTGTAGACTATGATTCAAAAAACTATGTTTGCAATCTTAATCCTGCTACTACAATAAGCCTTTATGTTCCCCTCAGTATGTATGTTAATTACTGCGAATCTATCGGCATAAATGCTGAAATGACTGTGGCTGTGGAAACGCAGGATTCAGAAAAAGCTACGAAAGATATAGAAGATATTATTGATGAAAATAATCTGAGCGGGGCAGTGGTTATAGACATAGAGAAAACTACCGTTGCAATGAATACGTTAATTTTCTGTATTCAGGTATTTTTCTACGGCTTTGCGGCGCTGATAACACTTATTTCAGTTGCAAATATTATCAATACTGTTTCAACGGGTATTGATTTAAGGCGCAAGGAGTTTGCAATGTATAAATCGGTAGGCATTACTCCCGGCGGATTTAATAAAATGATCTGCATGGAAAGCTTGTTCTACGGCCTGAAAGCGCTTATTTTCGGTATCCCCATCAGCATATTACTTTCTTTGGCAATGTACTTATTGCTTCAGTCAGGAAATATTCCCTTTACAATTAACATCCCTCTTTACTTGATTGTTGCAGCGGTTGTATTTCTGATTGTAGGAGCGTCAATGTTCTTTGCCGTATCCAAACTTAAAAATGATTCAATTGTTGAAACTTTAAAAGAAGATATCTGCTGATGAGAAAAGGGCAGTTGCGTTAAGCAACTGCCCGATTTTTATATATGGTTTATTTATTTTTCAGTTTTTCTTCAAGCATTCTTGATACTTTATAGACGTCGCCGCAGCCAAGAGTTATTACAAGATCTCCGTCTGTACAGTTTTCTGCAAGATACTGAGCTATATCCTCAAGTTTGTCAATTTGAATTGCACCGGGAATTTTTGATGAAAGGTCTGTTGCCTTTATACCTATTGTGTTTACTTCTCGGCTGCCCATTATTTCTGATATAACACATTTGTCCGCAATCTGTAAAACTCTTGCAAAGTCATCAAGTAATTTCGCCGTTCTTGTATACGTAAACGGCTGATGCACCGCCCATACACGTTTATAATTCATCTTCATAGCGGCTTTCAGTGTTACTTCTATTTCCTTCGGGTGGTGAGCATAATCGTCTGCAATTGTGATGCCGTTGAATGTTCCGCGAAGTTCAAATCTTCTTCCTGCTCCGTGAAATTCAAAAAGCGATGCTTTTATCTTATCCACTTCTGCGCCGCTTTCAACACAGGCAATAAATGCGGCAAGAGAATTGAGTACATTATGCTCGCCGGGTACAGAAAGAACCATATGTGTGATGAATTCCGATCCCTTATATATATCGTATTCAATGTGAAATCCGCCCGGTACGTCGATGTTCTTGGCAATATAATCATTGTTTTCATTTGTGCCGTAAGAAATAAGCTTTTTGCCCGTTATTCCTTTAAGCATGTCAACTGTATTTGCATCATCGCCGTTGTATATAACTGTTTTGGTAGCGTTATCGCAAAATTTGCGGAAAGACTTTTTTATATTTTCAAGATTACCGAAGAAATCAAGGTGATCTTCATCAACATTCAGTACAACCGCCACGTCAGGATTCATGTGAAGAAAAGTATTGTTGAATTCACATGATTCGCAAACAAAATTCTGGCTTTTGCCGACTCTTCCGTAAGCGTCAATTCTCGGCAGTTTTCCGCCGATAACAGCGCTCGGGTCAAGCCCTGAATCAAGCAGTGCTTCAGTTATCATACTTGTGGTGGTTGTTTTGCCGTGAGTGCCGCAAACGCCGATGCAGTTGCTGAATACTCGGCTTACTGCGCCTAAAAGTTCTGCTCTTTCAAAGCATGGAAAATTTGATTTTGCGTATTCAAGTTCTTCATTTCCTTCAAGAATGGCGTTTGTGTAGATAACAAGCTGTGTATCGTCACTTATATTTTCTTTTTTCTGGCCTAAAAATACCTTGGCGCCTTCTTTTTCTATTCTTCTGAAAGTCTCCGTATCGTTATTATCAGAGCCTGTTACTCTGTATCCGAGAGACAGAAGTATTTCGGCAAGCGGGCACATACCCGCTCCGCCTATTCCTATAAAATGAACGTTTTTAACGTTCTTCATTAATTCGTCTATGTTTTTCAAAGGGTTTCCCTCCGTTTAACTGTTTGTAAATTTATCTTATTATACAACTATTATATCAAAAAATAAACAGTAAAACACCATTAACATCAAATTATTTTAAGCATAATATGAGGTGATAGGAGTGATTTTATGAAACTCGTTTCATTTTCTGTGCCTTACACTCAGGATAAAAGAATGGTATATGCCGCTGAATATCTTGAAAGACACGGATTTATATACAAACAAAATATTGATGAAAGCGATTTTGTTCTCCTGCCTGTTCCGGTTAAAAAGGAAATGCTCGATTCACTGAATGGCAAATTTGCTTTTTACGGCAAAGGAGAATATAAAAACGGCTTTGACTACATGAAAGATGAAACATATGTGTTAAAAAACGCTCTTTTAACCGCAGAGGGTGCTGTTGCCTGTCTTGAGGAAAACACTGATTATTCTCTCATAGGAAAAAATATCCTTATAATAGGATACGGCAGAATAGCAAAGGCTCTCAGGAAGATTTTAAGTTCATACGGCTCAAATATTACAGTATGCTCCCGCAGCTCGATTTCAGCAGCTGAGGCTGAGTTTGACGGTGTAAAACATATTTCCTTCAGTGAGCTTAAAAATAAATCTGATTATGATATCGTTATTAACACAGTACCTCATATTGTCCTTACAAAAGAAGAGCTGACAGCTCTCAAAAAAAGTGTGCTTATCCTTGATCTTGCCTCGTTTCCCGGCGGTGTTGATACCCTTGTTGCAAAAAGCTTGGGTTTAAAGCTTATCAACGGCAGAGGAATGCCGTCGGTCTATACACAGAAAACTGCGGGCGAAATCATAGGTGAAGCGGTAGTAAATATTATCAAGGGGGAGAAACTTTGAAAATAGGATATGCTTTTACGGGCTCGTTCTGCACTTTTTCAAAATCATTGAAATCCCTAAAGGATCTGGTGGACGCCGGATATGATGTATATCCGATAATGAGTGAGACCGCTTATAATACTGACACAAGATTCGGCGATGCAGCCGATTTTCAAAAACAGATAACTGAACTTACAGGCAAACCGATCATCCATAAAATAGAGCAGGCAGAACCGATAGGGCCAAAGAAGATGTTTGATATTCTCTGCATCGTGCCTTGTACGGGCAATACACTTGCAAAGCTTGCAAACGGCATTGCCGATACTTCTGTAACAATGGCGGCTAAGAGCCATTTAAGAAATTCGCGCCCCGTAATATTGGGAGTTTCAACAAATGATGCACTTGGCGCAGCGGCTAAAAATATCGGAAATCTTATGAACTATAAAAACTATTATTTTATCCCGTTCGGAATGGATGACTGCGTCCATAAAACTAAGTCAATGGTGTGTGATTTTTCACTTGTGGCGGATACGGTAAATAAAGTTGCAAACGGCGAAGAAATTTTGAAAAAAATATTCTGAAATTATTGACATTTCCTCACAATTTGATATATTAATCTAAATGACGCGATTCGCGTTAAATCGGGTTACAAAGAGGAAGTGCATAATTGGAAAAAATTATCGATCTTAGGGATGTTACCGTTAAATACGGAGAAAATGTAATTCTTGACAAACTTAATCTGTCAATCAACAAAAAAGAGTTCATAACGCTGCTCGGGCCTTCAGGCTGCGGCAAAACAACTACTCTTCGCTGTATAGCAGGATTCGTTGAGCCGAATGAAGGCGAAATCGTTTTTGAGGGAAAGGTTATTAATAATATTCCTCCCCATAAAAGAAAGGTAAACACGATTTTTCAGCGTTATGCTCTTTTTTCGCATTTAAATGTGTTTGAAAACGTTGCTTTCGGCCCTGAAATACAAAAAATGAGCAAGCCGGAAATCAGAAAAACAGTTGCTGAAATGCTGGAACTTGTAAACCTCAAAGGTTTTGAGAAAAGGTCTATAGACAGTCTTTCAGGCGGTCAGCAGCAGCGTGTTGCCATAGCAAGAGCGCTTGCTAACAAACCGCATGTGCTTTTGCTTGATGAGCCTCTCGGCGCTCTTGATCTTAAACTCAGAAAGGATATGCAGAAAGAGCTCAAGGCGATTCAGAAAAGGCTGGGAATTACATTTATATATGTTACTCATGACCAGGAAGAGGCGCTTTCTATGAGCGACAGAGTCGTTGTAATGGACAAGGGCAAAATCCAGCAGATAGGAACGCCTGAGGATATTTATAACGAACCTGTAAACGCTTTCGTAGCTGACTTCATAGGCGAGTCTAATATTGTAGACGCTATTATGGTAAAAGACTATTTCGTTAATATCTCCGGCGTTACTTTTGATTGTGTTGATAAAGGTTTTGAACCTAATGAACGCGTAGAAGCCGTTATTCGCCCTGAAGATATCTCCATCAAAAAAATAGGGGAGAAGGATACCCTTCCCGGAGTTGTTACCGATGTGGTTTTCAAAGGAACTTTCTTTGAAACTTTTGTTGATGTAGGCGGCTTTATCTGGCTTGTGCAGACTACCGAATATCATAAAGTGGGAGAAACTATCGGTATGTATATCGACGCTGATTCTATCCACGTAATGAAACGCAGTGAATACAGCGGTGAGTTCGGCGACTACTCATTCTTCTCAGACGAGTTTGATCATATAAACGACGCTGATTACGAGTGGGAGGACGGAGATGAAAAATAGTTTATCAAAAAAACTTGTGGACAAGCCCTATATTCTTTGGTCCGTTCTCTTTATAATTGCGCCGCTTATTATGGTTGTATATTATGCATTTACGGATTCTACAGGTGCTTTTTCACTTGATAGTATAAAAGCTATTCCCGAATATACTTCTACAATTCTTCTTTCAATTCTTTACGGAATAGCCGCAACTGCGATATGCCTTGTTATTGCATATCCGTTTGCGTATTTTCTTTCCAAGCTTAAATTCAGCACACAGAGCATAATGGTACTGCTTGTTATGCTGCCTATGTGGATGAACTTTCTTATCAGAACATATTCCTGGATGACTATTTTGGGTGATACCGGCATTATCAATACAGTGCTGAACGCGCTTGGTCTTGGCAGCCTGAAACTTATAAATACAGGCGGCGCTGTAATACTCGGTATGGTCTATAATTTCCTGCCTTATATGATACTGCCCATATATTCCGTTCTTTCAAAAATGGATAATTCTCTTATTGAGGCGGCACAGGATCTTGGTTCTAACAGATTTCAGATTATTAAAAAAGTTATCATGCCGCTTTCTCTTCCGGGAGTGCTCAGCGGCATCACGATGGTATTTGTACCCTGTGTATCAACTTTCTATATTACCCAAAAACTCGGCGGCGGTCAGATAGTTTTAATAGGCGATATTATTGAAACTCAGTTCCAGTCCGCAAACAATTATCATCTCGGCGCAAGCCTTTCACTTGTGCTTATGGTGCTTATATTGCTGTGTCTCGGGGTAATGAATTATCTTGGTGCAGACAGTGAATCGGAAGGGGGAGTTGTTATATGAAAAAAACAAAACTTGCTCCTGCGTCAAAATTTTATATGGCGCTTGTTTTCATATTCCTTTATGCTCCCATTGCCGTTATGGCAGTGTTTTCTTTCAATGAAAGCGCCAGTACCTATGAATTTACAGAGTTTTCACTTAAATGGTGGAAAGAGATGTTTTCAAATTCAGCCGCTATGGATGCGCTGAAGAATACCATAGTGCTTGCTGTTGCTTCGTGCATTATATCAACAGTTATAGGTACAATGGCGGCTGTAGGTATTTACAATTACAGAAGCAAAAGAATAAAAAGTGTTGTAATGACAGTTACAAACATACCTATGATGAATCCTGAGATCGTTACAGGTATTTCTATGATGCTGCTTTTTGTTTTTATGGGTGCGCTTTTACACAAAACCGAATCTCTTAATTTCTGGTCTTTGCTTATTGCTCATGTAACATTTTGTCTGCCTTATGTAGTACTGAATGTTCTTCCGAAATTAAGACAGTTTGATATTAATATATACGAAGCGGCTGTTGATCTTGGCTGTAAGCCCGTGCATGCTTTTTTCAAAGTTGTGCTTCCGAATATAATGAGCGGAATTATTACAGGACTTGTAATGAGCTTTACGCTCTCACTTGATGATTTCATTATTTCATATTTTACAAACGGCCCGAGTTTCCAGACTCTGCCCATATATATTTTCTCTCTTACTAAAAAACGTGTAAAGCCTGATATGTATGCGCTTTCAATGCTTATGTTTGTAGTAATACTTGTTTTGCTTGTACTGCTTAACATAGCTCAGAATAAAGCAGAAAAGGGTAAGAGTGAGAGAAAATGAAAAAAACGATTTTGCTTTTACTTTGCGTTCTACTTTGCTGGGCTCCTGTATCTGTATGCGCATTTGCGGCAGATGAAGATGAAACATTTACCGATGAGCAGATAGCGTATTATGAGGGGCTGGGCTTACAGGGTACTTCTGTCAATGTTTATAACTGGGGCGAATATATTTCGGACGGCTCCGAAGGTTCAATGGACGTAGTATCAGAATTTGAAAGGCTTACCGGCGCAACGGTTAATTATACAAACTTCGAATCTAACGAAAATATGTACTCAAAGCTTGCAGGCGGCGGCGTTTCCTATGATGTTATAGTTCCGAGCGACTATATGATAGAGCGCCTGATTGACGAAAATATGCTGCTTGAGATTGACTGGAATAATGTACCGAACAGGTCGCTCATTGATTCCAAATATCAAAATCTGTATTTTGATCCCGAACAGAAATATTCTTTGTGCTATAATGTCGGCACAACCGCACTCATTTACAACACAAAGCTTGTTGATGAAGTTCCAACAAGCTGGAGTGTTCTGTGGGATGAGAAATACAAAGATAAAGTTTTGATGTTCAACAATTCAAGAGATGCTTTTGCTATTGCGCAGGCGCTTCTCGGTCAGGATTTTAATTCTACCAATGAAAGTGACTGGAACGAGGCTGCGGAGCTTCTTGCCGAGCAGAGAGATAAGGTCAATCCTGTCTATGTTATGGATGAGGTTTTTAATCTGATGGAGAGCGGCGAATACGCCTTTGCAACTTATTATGTGGGCGATTATGTTCTTATGAATGACAATAATCCCGATCTTGAATACGCTTTTCCGGAGGAAGGCGTCAATATTTTCTATGATGCTTTCTGTATTCCTACCTGTGCTCAGAACAAACGAGGAGCTGAAGCTTTCATCAATTTTATGCACGAACCTCAGGTAGCACTTGAAAATGCCGAGTATATTTATTATGCTTCTCCGAATACTTCGGTTATTAACAATGAAGAGTATTCGCTTCACGGCAATGAAGCCGTTTATCCTGAAGAAACGCCGAACGGACAGTGCTTCGGAAATCTTCCTCAGAATATTCTTGAACTTCAGGCGGATTTGTGGACAAAGGCAAAAAGCGGCAGACTGTCTATAAACAGTAAAGAGGACGAGCAAAAAATATATATAGAATTTGCAGTTGTACTCGGACTTGCTGTGCTTGGTGTGGCCGCTAAACTTATATATGATTCTAAAAAGAAAAAATTTGAAGATCTAAGTGATTTTTATGAACAAAACGGTAATAGTTGATTGTGAGGATAATTTAAACAAAGCAAGAAGTATTGTGCGTGCGCCTCAGTGTATCATTTTTGATCTTGACGGAACACTTGTAAATACCATAGATGATTTGGGATTAGCGTGCGACTATCTTTTAGAAAAGCATGGTATTGAGCCTAAATGGACTGTTGAGGATTATAAAAATTTTGTAGGCAACGGTGCAAAACTGCTTGTAAAGAGAGCTTTTGAAAATAAGCTCAGTGAAGACGAGCTTAATTCTATATATGAAGAATTTAAGATAAAGTATGATGAAATTAAGCTTGAGCACGCTCATGTTTATCCCGGTATGCTGAATGTGGTTAAAGCGCTGAAAAATGCAGGCATAACGCTTGTTGTATGCACAAATAAACCTGATATAGCAGCTAAGGGTATGATTAATTCTCTTTTTCCTGAAAACACATTTGACGTGGTTCAGGGGGCTCTCGATAATAAACCTAAAAAGCCTGATCCGCTTGTTCCTGCTGAAATACTTAATAATCTTTGTGTTAAAGCGGAGAATTCAGTATGGATAGGGGACAGCAATGTGGATATAGAATCTGCACATAACCTGGGGTGTCCCGGCATAGGTGTTACGTGGGGTTTCAGACCTGCTGAAAACCTTATTTCGGCAGGCGCTGACTTGATTTTAAATAATCCCAAAGATATTTTAAAAATTTTTGAAATTAGTATTGACAACGCATGATTTATCTGTTATAATCTCTATCGTTGTGAGCGAGAGTGGCGGAATCGGCAGACGCGCACGTTTGAGGGGCGTGTGGGGCGACTCGTACGGGTTCAAGTCCCGTCTCTCGCACCAAAAAAGGAAATTCCACATTTGTGGTATTTCCTTTTTTTATTTTTAATAATCGTATTCTTCGTTTTTTGCTGAATTGTTTAAGAGGTATTTATGAAACTTGTTACTCCGTCTTTCTATAAAGATTTTAAATGTATAGCAGGGGACTGCCCTGATTCATGCTGTCAGGGCTGGGAGGTAGATGCAGACCCCAATTCGCTTGAGTATTATAAAACGCTTAATGGTAAAATAAAACAGCGTATAGACAGTGTGCTTGATAAAGACGAGTTCGGCAATACGATATTCAGACTTACTGATAATAAAAGATGCCCGTTTTTAAACAGCAATAATCTTTGCGATATGCACATTGCAATAGGAGGCGAGCATACACCTTATACATGCCGAACTTTTCCGCGGTTTATAAATGATTTCGGCGGCACACGTGAAATGGGGCTTTCCTTTTCCTGCCCTGTGGCAAGTGAGATTATGTGGAATCTTGCTGAGGATTTTAGTTTTGAGACTACAATCAATTCCGATCCACCCTCAATTAACGATATTGATGCTCAGCTTTACTTTTATTTGCTCAAAAGCAGAAAAAAAGCTTATGAAATTGTTCAGAATAAGAATTTTCCTTTGAATAAACGTATCATTGAACTTCTCAGATTTGGTAAGGAATTGCAGAATGATATTTGTAAATACAGCGAAAAAAAGTCTTCCGTTTCGTTTAAAGACGTTTTTACTAATCCAGAAGTAATTAATAATGAATGGGTAGAAAAGGTGAATAACGTGGAGTATGACAGCTCCGTTATCAATTCTAAAAGCTGTGAGAATATTGCAGTATATTTTATATTCAGATATTTTATGCAGGCTGTGTATGATAGGGATGTTTTATCTAAAGTAAAGTCGGCAGCTGTGGGAGTTCTTATACCGACATATTTCGGCAATGATTCATGGACTATTCATCTGTGGAGCAAAGAGACTGAGCACAGTGATGTAAATATGGAAAGATATATAAATCTTCTGAGAAATGACGGAGTTCTTTCTGTAGATAATCTTATTGAAAGATTTTTGTAATTTAAAGCTGTTTCGTACTTGAAACAGCTTTTTTTGATTTTTCAAATTCTTGTGTTATAAATTCCTGTTTTAAAAAGTATTTAGGGTGAAAGGAGGTTTTTGAGTGGATCATCATGATGAACTTAAACAAACAATTTTAAGAAACAGTAATACGGTTTACCGCCTTGCTTATGCCCAAATGAAAAATATTTCTGATGCTGATGATGTTTATCAGGAAGTGTTTTACAGGTATATAAGAAAAAAGCCGTTTTTTGAAAATCAGGAACATGAAAAGGCATGGTTTATAAGGGTTACCGTAAACTGTTGTAAAACAAGTCTTAAATCGTTCTGGAAAACCAAAGTATGTGAACTTGACGAAACTTTTGAAGATACTGAGGTTGAGAAAGAAGATCTGTCATTCGCTCTTAAAAAACTTCCTAAAAAATATTCTGCCGTGCTTTATCTGTTCTACTTCGAAGATATGAGCATAAAGGAAATAGCCAGTGCGTTAAACCTTAAAGTGGGAAACGTGGGCGTTCTTTTGTCCCGTGCACGTCAGAAGTTAAAGGAAATACTTGAAAAGGAGGAATTTATATGAAAAAGGAATATATTGAACTGTTTGAAGGTATTGAACCTGATGAAAAAATAAAGAACAAAGCGCTTGATAAAGTGGCAAATAATAGTAAAATTCCGTTTTCTCCTAAAAAATTTATAGCCGTTGCAGCTGTATTTGCACTTATATTGTCAGTAGGTTTCGGCGTCTACAGATCATCATCTGTTAATGCTGTAAATGATGACGGCACAAGCCAGCAAACAGCGCAGTCATCGCTTGATTTTTCTATCGTTGCTTATGCTAAAGAAAATGAGAATGGTGTTAATGTTATCAGCGATGATGATGTTACATTGACTAATATTAAAATAACGCTTAATGAAGAAGCAGACGGTTATTCAATAAGTGCAGAAAGCAGTAACGACGGACTTTTTGTACGGTCTGATGAAGATATAGAAACAGTAATATTTGAATGTGAAAACGGCTCATTTACGTATATTGACAGACCTCTCAGAAATTATCTTATCAGTCAAAATAAATACTATTCAGCTGTTATCCCGATTACTGAGGATCAGTTTAATGAGTTTAATTCAGCAATGGAAGAATCTGGCGGCAGAGGAACTGCTGACATCAAAGAAGAATTTGTAAAAAATCTTTTGAGCAGTAAAGATTGTTCGCAGTATATTTACGATGATGATTTTGATGCTTCAAAAATCTCAGAAAACGAATATTCCGTATACGCTTCGGATATGGCGGGTGCAGATGAAAAATATTATGATTACTGCATGCTCATAACTAACCGTAATAATACGGTAAGTACTTTACAGGATAATACAAATACTGTTACAGCAAAAACATATCAGCCAGGTGATGAAATAGGAAATGTTCATTATTATCCTGAGTATGCTACGGAATATCTATTGAATAATCCAGACGTTGATTTCAGAGAATTGCCAACAGATAATATAAAAATTACCGTTAAGTTTAAAAACGGTCAGAGCGCTGTTAAAGAAATAATTACTCAGTTTAATTCAGACGGCGTGCTTACAATGAAATGTAAATGATAAAAATAAAAAGCAGGGAGCAATCCCTGCTTTTTGCTATATGATATATTTATTATTTCATTTGAGAAGCTTTGTAGGCTACACCGAGCAGTCCGGCATTGTTGCCGAGTTCAGTGTTTACGATCTTGACATTTCTGAAATTATCCATAAGTTCTTTATAGATTTTTCTGTCAATAAGATCAATGATATATTCCTCACTCATAATTCCGCCGCTGAGAACTATTAAAGCCGGATTGAAAATACTTATCAGACTTTTAAGACCTATTATGATTTCATCTATCCAAATATCAACTACATGGCGAATCTCAATGTTTTCTATATTTTCTTTCTGGAATATCTGAAATCCGTTAAGAGCCTTACCGGTAACTTTTTCAACTGCCTGTGTGAGAGCCTTAGCAGATGCATATTGTTCATAGCATCCTTCGCCGCCGCAAGTGCATGGTCTTCCGCCTGCATGGGTGATAATGTGGCCGAATTCACCTGCGGAAGAGTTGGATCCTTTATAAAGCTCATTGTTTATATAAATGGCTCCGCCTATACCAGTACCGAAAGTAAGACAAAGAAAATCACTGCAGCCTTTAGCGGCGCCGAAAACAGCTTCACCGATCGCAGCGGAGTTTACGTCATTTTCAACGTATACGGGAATACCTGTTTTGCTTTCAACAAGTTTTTTTACCATCATTCCCGTGTAATAGGGAATGTTGTCAGTAGCATAAACAACGATACCGTTTTTAGAATCAACCTGTCCAGCAGTGCTGATAGCGATTCTGTCAATATCCTCAAAACCGTCAATAATATCAAGAACTTTGTTTATGATATACTGACCGCCGAGAGACGCTTCCGTGGGAACGGATTGAATCTGAGTAAGTGTGTATTTTTCGTTGCACACGGCGTATTTTATATTTGTTCCGCCGATGTCAAAAGCGAGAATTCTCATAATAACACTCCAAATCTTTATATCAGAATTATAACAGTCACAATTTTTAATTGCAATAACTTATTGAAAAAAAATATTAATTATGCTATTATTTTAAGTAATAAAAAGAAGAATTTTGCGGTTAAAAGGATTTTTTGTATGGCTAATGATTATAATGATGAGCGTCTTGACAGCCCGCTTGTTGTGCATAAGGTTACTGATGCTTCGTATCATGAAACTGAAAATAATGTTGATGTAAACGCAACTCATATTGAAGAAGAAACTGCAACACTTGAGCGCCATCGCTTTAAAAAAGAAAAGAAAAGCAGTAAATGGCCTATAATTATTACCTTTCTTGTTGTTGTTGCAGCCGTGTTCTGCTATCTTTATTTCAGCGGTTCACTTGCATCACTCGGACTCGGAAAAGCAGAGACTACTACTGAAGCTGTTTCGGAAAATTACACTCTGCCACAGAATCCGTATGACGGAATTATTACCGTCAAAGGCACTTATATTTTCTTTGAAGGCGAAGAAGTGGACGGTATACAGGGGCTTACAAGCGAAATTAAATATCTTGACGAAGGCACAAGTTTTGTAGTTCAGGATGAGGATGCTGATTCTACGTTCCTTTATGAGGAAGTTGTGCCGCTTCTGGAACAGTACGGAATAACGCCAGTAGTTCGATATGTTGTTTCAAGCGGACTTACAAGCAAGTATGAAACTACTACAGCACAAACTTCAGCAGCTCAACAGTCTCAAAGCAGTGCACAGTAAATATACGGATTATGGATTATAGATTTATTGACTACGCAAATATAAATGATGAATTAAAAACAAAATTAAGTGACCTTGCCTTTAAAGACGAGGTCGCTTTTTTGCGTTTGTGCCACGATTACTCCGAAGGAATAACCACAGGTTTCGGCTTTAACAGTGATATTATGCGACTTGCAGCAGCTTTAAAAGCCTCTGAATTTACTTTTGAAAAGTACCGGGCAAAAGGTATTGATGAAACTATATTTTACGATACCCTCAGTGATATAGGGATATGGTGCAGAGAAAACGATAATAAAGGTTTGAAGAATTACCAATGGATAAAAAATCATGTTTCTTTTGAACTATTTAAGCTTGGCCGTCTGCAGTTTCAGATATATAAATGCAAGAACGCAACTCTTAATTATTCAAAACTTCTATGAGGAAGTTGTGCCGCTTCTGGAACAGTACGGAATAACGCCAGTAGTTCGATATGTTGTTTCAAGCGGACTTACAAGCAAGTATGAAACTACTACAGCACAAACTTCAGCAGCTCAACAGTCTCAAAGCAGTGCACAGTAAATATACGGATTATGGATTATAGATTTATTGACTACGCAAATATAAATGATGAATTAAAAACAAAATTAAGTGACCTTGCCTTTAAAGACGAGGTCGCTTTTTTGCGTTTGTGCCACGATTACTCCGAAGGAATAACCACAGGTTTCGGCTTTAACAGTGATATTATGCGACTTGCAGCAGCTTTAAAAGCCTCTGAATTTACTTTTGAAAAGTACCGGGCAAAAGGTATTGATGAAACTATATTTTACGATACCCTCAGTGATATAGGGATATGGTGCAGAGAAAACGATAATAAAGGTTTGAAGAATTACCAATGGATAAAAAATCATGTTTCTTTTGAACTTTTCAAGCTTGGCCGTCTGCAGTTTCAGATATATAAATGCAAAAATCCAACTCTTAATTATTCAAAACTTCCGTTTAAATACGGGGATTACGTAATATCAGTTCATGTGCCCGCCTGCGGCAAATTGGATATAAAAGAGTGTGAAGAATCACTGGCAAGCGCTGTTAATTTCTTTGCTAAGTATTTTCCTAAATTAAGATGGGAATACTTCTTTTGTGAAAGCTGGCTCTTGTATAACAAAAATTCTGAATTCATGGATAATAACAGCAACATTATCAGATTTTCAAAATTGTTTGATATAAACTATTCTATAAACTATGAAAACCAAACTTTTGAAAGGGTATTTGGTATTAATAATCTGCCTGTTTTTAAATCGCAGATAAAAAAATTACCAGAAAACACAAGCCTTCAGAAAAGTGCTAAAGAATATAAACTCAAAAAAGGACGCCTCGGAATCGGTATCGGCACAATAAAAAAGCAGGCGTTAATACCGCCTGCCCAAATAATTCTGTGATTTTTATTAACTCTGAAGTTTTTTATACTGCTCAACCGCCAGCCTGTCACATCTTTCATTGTACGGGTGCCCGTTATGACCTTTTACCCAATTGAATTTCACTTTGTGTTTATCAAGCTGTGCAAGAAGCTGTTCCCATAAATCAACATTAAGAGCAGGTTTTTTGTCGGCTTTTTTCCAGCCGTTTCTCATCCATGAATAAACCCATTCTTTATTTACAGCATCGCATACATATTTTGAATCAGTTGTGAGTTCTACCTCGCATGGCTCTTTCAGCGCTTCAAGAGATTTTATTACAGCCGTGAGTTCCATCCTGTTGTTGGTTGTTTCTTTTTCTGCACCGCTGAGTTCCTTTTCTGTGCTGCCGTATACAAGCACTGCACCCCAGCCCCCGCAGCCCGGATTTCCGCTGCAGGCGCCGTCTGTATAGATGTAAACTTTTTTCATAATATCACTTTCTGAAAGTATTTTATTGTTACGGAATATTTTATCACCGTTTATGGTAATAATCAATATAGATTGTGAAGAGCTTTAAATATTTATTCTTTTCTTGACAATAGTTGTGTTATAATTTATTATATATCTAACTATTTTGTTCGGAAAAAATATGATTATAAAGGAGCTAATTTATTTATATGGCAAAACAAAATACTGACGCTGCTAAGAGCGCTGCCGGAAAACGGAATTCCGCAAAGCGCACCTATTCTTATCGCAGAGTTAACAGAAAGCCGCAGACTGCCGTAAAGAAAACAAGGCATACTGATCATATCAGGATAGCTTTTCTGGGCGGCATGAATGAGATAGGCAAAAACATGACCGTTTATGAGTATGGCGGCGATATGTTTATCGTTGACTGCGGTCTGGCTTTCCCGGGAGCAGAGCTTCTCGGAGTTGATTCAGTAATTCCTGATTTTACTTTTGTTGAGGAAAATGCTGATAAAATAAAAGGACTGCTCATAACCCACGGTCACGAGGATCATATAGGTGCAATACCGTATCTCCTCAAAAAGCTGAATATACCTATTTATTCCACAAGACTTACAATCGGTCTTATCAAAGGAAAACTCAAGGAACATGGATTGCTTGATCATGCAAAGCTTCATGAGATAAGCCCTTCTGATAAAATAAAACTCGGTAAATTTACCGTTGAGTTTATACATGTAAATCATTCAATTCCGGATGCCGTAGGTCTTGCAATAAGCTGTGCAGGCGGTACCGTAATACACACAGGCGATTTTAAGATTGATACTACTCCGGTTGACGGCGATATGATTAATCTTCCCAGATTTGCTGAATACGGCACAAAGGGCGTTCTTGCGCTTTTGCAGGATTCAACCAACGCCGAGAGACCGGGTTATACAATGAGCGAGAAAAAGGTTGGCGAATCATTCCTTAACCTTTTCAGAAAAGCGGGTAAACGCAGAATAGTTGTTGCAACTTTTGCTTCAAATATTCACAGGGTTCAGCAGATAATTGATGTTGCTAAGCACCTGAAACGTAAAGTTGCCGTAGTCGGCAGAAGCCTTGAAAATCTTGTTCAGGTTGGCGAAGAACTCGGCTATCTCAATGTTCCAGATAATATTCTTATCAGTATTGATGAAATAAGAAATTATTCCGATGATAAACTTGTTATAATCACAACAGGTTCACAGGGTGAGCCCATGAGTGCTCTTACCAAAATTGCAAACGGCGAACATAAAAAAGTAACAGCTTCACCGAATGACTACGTAATTATTTCTGCTACGCCAATCCCGGGCAACGAAAAAATGGTGGGTAACGTAGTAAACGAACTCATGAAACGTGATATAGAGGTAATCTATGAAAAAATGTACGAAGTTCACGTTTCGGGACACGCCTGTCAGGAAGAGCTTAAACTTATGATGGGCATAGTTAATCCTCAGTTTTTCATTCCTGTTCACGGTGAGCAAAAGCATCTTAGAAAGCACGCTCAGCTTGCAGAAGCAATGGGCATTAATAAGAAAAATATTTTCGTAGGTGACATCGGTAATTATATAGAGATTTCAGATAAAGGCATAAAACGCCTTGAAAATGTTCCCAGCGGCGCTGTGTATGTTGATGGTTACGGCGTTGGAGATGTCGGAAATATCGTGCTGAATGACAGAAAACACCTTTCTGCGGACGGTATTATAATCATAGTTGCAACAATAGATTCCGAAACTGGAGAAATACTTTGCGGCCCTGATATTGTCAGCAGAGGATTTGTATATGTAAGGGAAAGCGAGGAGCTTATAAACTCAGCAAGAGACCTTGCCTGCCGAGTTATTGATGAGACATATAACTGCCGTCATCATGACTGGAATACCGTAAAAACAAATCTCAGGGACGAGATTTCTCATATGATGTATGAAAAAACAAAACGTAATCCCATGATTCTTCCGATCATTATGGAGATTTAAGGAGGGCAAATTTATGAAAGTTATATTAAAACAAGACGTTAAAAATTTAGGAAAAAAAGGCGAACTCGTTAATGCTTCTGACGGTTACGCAAGGAATTATCTGTTTCCGCGCGGACTTGCCATGGAGGCTAACGCAAGCGCTATGAATGATTTTAACAACAAAGAAAATGCCAAAAAATTTCATAAACAAGAGGAAATAAAGGCGGCACAGGCTGATTGCGCAAAGCTTGATGGTAAAACCTTCAAGCATACCGCTAAAGCCGGCTCAAACGGAAAACTTTTCGGTTCTGTTACCGCAAAGGATGTTTCAGCAGAAATAAAAAAAGAGTTGAACCTTGATGTTGACAAACGCAAGATTAGTATGGACGATGTTAAGCAGTTCGGCACTTATGAAGCTGAAGTTAAAGTTTATCAGGGTATTACCGCAAAAATTTATGTTCAGGTTACCGAAGCGTAATCTAAGAAACGGATGATTAAAATGCCAACAAACAATACAGGCTCTGTTTCAATGCCTTACAGTCTGGAGGCTGAACAGGCAGTTTTGGGCTCTATACTCATTGAGCCCGAATGTATGGAAGACGTTGTTTCAATAGTTAAACAGGAATATTTTTATCTTCCCCAGCACAGATCGATTTTTGGCTCCATGATGGCAATGTTTACAGGCTCAAAAGCCAGAATAGATCCTGTTGTAATAGCGGACTCACTTGCTAAAGAGGGTCTTTACGATGATGCGGGCGGCAGGGAATATCTTTTGACGCTCAAGGACAGCGTTCCTTCAACCGCTAATGTAAAGACTTATGCAAAGATAGTTGAGGAACAGTATTATTTAAGGACTTTGATAGGGCTTTCTCAGCATATTATTGATGAAGCTGTTTCAAATAATACAAATGCAGTTTCACTTCTTGAGTATGCGGAGCAGAAGATATATGACATCAGACAGGGCTCCGAAGACGATGATCCGAAAAAGCTTTCAGATGTTATTGTGAACGATGTATATGACCGTTTACATAAAATCACCGGTGAAGATAAGGAAAAATATCAGTCTGTTCCGTCAGGCTTTAATCTGCTTGACAGATATATTTCAGGCCTCGGAAAGTCAGACCTTATACTTATCGGCGCCCGTCCTGCAATGGGTAAAACTTCTTTTGCGCTCAATCTTGCTCAGAATGTTTCTATGACAGCCAGAAAAAAATGCGTTTTCTTCAGTCTTGAGATGTCTAAAGAGCAGCTTGCAGAACGCTTGCTTTCAGCAAGAGCAGGTATTCCAAGTCAGAAAATACGCAGAGGCGAACTCACCGATGATGAGTGGGTGCGTCTCGGAAACGCTGCAGGTGAGTTTGAAGAAGCAGAACTCTATCTTGACGATTCATCAAGTATAACAGTTCCCGAAATAAAAGCAAAAGTACGCCGTATGAAAGACGTAGATGTTATACTTATTGACTATTTGGGATTACTGCAGTCTGCCGTCAGAAAAGAGAACAGAGTTCAGGAAGTTTCAGACATCACGCGTAATCTGAAAATGATGGCAAAAGACCTCAATATTCCCGTTGTATGCTGCGCACAGCTTTCAAGAGGTACTGAGGGAAGAAACAAAAGCCACAGACCGCAGCTTGCAGACCTTCGTGAATCAGGCTCAATTGAGCAGGATGCCGATATTGTTCTTTTCCTTTACAGACCGGATTATTACAGCGGCGAAGTTGATGATGATAAGAAGAGTCAGATAGATGAAAATGCTACTGAGCTAATAGTTGCTAAAAACAGACACGGCGCAACAGGAACGGTAGAAATGACATTCGATAAAGAATTTACAAGATTCAGATGCGTTGAAAAAGATTACGGCGATGAACAATAAGATTCTTGATACTGTAAAAAAATATAACATGATTTCAAAAGGGGATTCGGTGCTTATTGCCCTTTCGGGCGGCGCCGATTCCGTTATGCTGACATACTTTCTGCTGAGTATAAGGGATGAATATTCTCTTAAACTCACCGCCGCTCATGTAGAACATGGCATTAGGGGCGAAGAAAGCCTTTCAGATGCAGAATTTTGCAGAGAACTATGTAAGAATAACGGCATTGATTTCAGAATCCTTCACATAAACGCTCCTACTGAGGCAAAAGAAAACAAAATGGGCGTTGAAGAATACAGCAGAAAAGCCAGATATAACTTTTTTGAAACCATTGAATGTGACAAAATTGCAACAGCACATAATTTGTCTGACAATATTGAAACAATGATATTCAGAATTACACGAGGTACTTCTCTAAAAGGGCTTTGCTCTATTCCGCCGGTTAGGGGAAAGATAATCAGACCATTGATAGAAGTTACATCGTCTGAAATCAGAAATTATCTCAATAATAACGGTATCAGTTACAGAACAGACAGTACTAACAGCGACAGCAGTTATACAAGAAATTATATCAGAAATGAAATAATGCCTTTGCTTAAGAAGTTGAACAGCGAATTTGAAACTCATGCGGCTCATCTGTTTGAATCTTTAAGATGCGATGAGGAATTCATTGAGACGAGAATTAACTCCGTTTATGCTGGCGCATGCAAGGATAATATGCTCGTTTCCGATGTTATCAATGAGCTTTCAGATAGTGAAAAACGCAGAATTGCAGCAAAATGGCTGAATGATAATTCACTGCCTGTCAATGATAATGTTATATGCGGTGTTCTTCGCCTTTGCTCGTGCAATTCACGGTTTGAAATTAACAGAGATATTGCGGCTGTTTCAGCAAACGGTTTTATAAGGCTTATAAATTTATCAGGAAACAGGTCTGAAATTGATTTTAAAGTGTCAAAATCCGTTCTTTCTGTAAAAGATTTTTTAAATAAATATGAATTTAACTATAAAAAGTTTGATTTTTACTGTGACTGTGATAAAATAGTTGGCAATGTTATTGTAAGAAGCAGAAAAGAAGGGGATTCAATTACCCTTAATGGCAGGAACTGTACTAAATCATTGAAAAAATTTTACAATGAGTTGCATATACCTGCCGAAAAAAGATACCGAATACCTGTTATTGCGGATGATATCGGTGTTATCGGTATTGCTCAAACAGCTGTTTCTAAGCGTGTTGCTGTAGATAAATCTACAAAAAATATGCTAATTCTGAAAATCCGTACGGAGGATAAGATTTAATGAACAATTTGTCCAAAAACTGGAAGTCGGCGCTGTTTTATATTCTGATTCCCGTTTTGCTTGTTGTTTTTGCGTTTGCCATTGCAAACCAGCAGAACGATACTGAATTGAAGTACAGCCAGATTGTAAATCTGTTTAAAACAAATCAGGTTTCTGAATTTGAACTTGATCTGACTTCCGGCACATTAACTTATGAAACTTTTGATAAGCCTGATGAAGTCCAGAAATACAAGGTGCCGAGCGTAACGTATTTTATTGAAGATATCAGAGACAGCATCAATGAATATAACGAGGCTCATCCTGATGCTCAGATTGAGTATAATTATAAACAGAGCAGCTCCAGAAACTGGATATTTAATCTTTTGCCCTATATCATAATCATTGCCGGCGGCGCAGTTTTTGCTTGGTTTATGATGAAGAAAATGGGCGACACCATGAGCAATGAAACCAACAGAACTCTTGGTTTCGGCAGAGTAAAGACAAAATCTTTAGAGGATAAGAATAAAAAGACTTTTGCCGATGTCGCAGGATGCGATGAGGAAAAAGCGGAACTTGAAGAGCTCGTAGAATTCCTTAAAGATCCGCAGAAATTTACTGATTTGGGTGCAAGGATTCCTAAAGGCGTATTGCTTGTAGGCCCTCCGGGTACAGGTAAAACCTTGCTTGCAAAAGCTGTTGCCGGCGAGGCGAATGCTCCGTTCCTCTCAATTTCCGGTTCTGATTTTGTTGAAATGTATGTTGGTGTAGGTGCAAGCCGTGTCAGAGATTTGTTTTCGCAGGCAATAAAAAAAGCACCCGCAATAGTGTTCATTGATGAAATTGATGCTGTGGGCAGACACAGAGGTGCAGGTACAGGCGGCGGAAACGATGAACGTGAGCAGACTCTTAATCAGCTGCTTGTAGAAATGGATGGTTTCGGTACAAACAGCGGCGTTATTGTTATTGCCGCAACGAACCGCCCTGATGTTCTTGACCCCGCTCTTTTGAGACCCGGCAGATTTGACAGGCAGATAACAGTAAACAGACCTGATACACAGGGAAGGGAAGATATTCTCAAGGTACATGCTAAGAATAAGCCTCTCGGTCCTGATGTTAACCTCAAGGAAATAGCTCAGCTCACTATCGGATTTACAGGTGCTGACCTTGAAAACCTTCTTAATGAAGCTGCTCTTTTGGCGGCAAGAAGGCATAAAAAAGCTATTACTAATCAGGAAATTCAGGATGCTACAACCCGTGTTGAAATGGGTACGGAAAAGAAATCTCACAAGTATTCAGATAAAGCTAAAAAGCTTACTGCTTATCATGAAGCCGGTCATGCCGTAGTATCTTATTATCTTGAGAATCATGACCCTGTAAAAGAGATTTCTATCATTCCCCGTGGCCTTGGTGCTGGCGGTTATACTATGTATCAGCCGCAGGAAGAAAATTATACTTCCAAAAATGAAATGCTTGATACTCTTGTTTCTATGATGGGCGGTCGTGTTGCGGAAGCCATTGCCCTTGATGATATATCTACCGGAGCATCTAATGACCTTCAGCGTGCAACGCAGATTTGCAGAGACATGGTTGCAAAGTACGGTATGAATGATGAGTTAGGTCCTGTTGTTTACAGTGATGAAAATAACGAGGTATTCCTTGGAAAAGATTTCGGTCATGTAAACAATTACAGTGAGCATACTTCTGCAAGAATTGACGAGCAGATTGAAAAAATGATGCGCAACGCTTATGACAGAACTTATAAATTGCTGACCGAACACAGAGATAAACTCAATCTTGTTGCTGAAACTCTTATTGAAAGAGAAAAGATTAATGCAGCAGAATTTGATTCTCTGATGAAGGACGGTCATCTTCCTGTTGAAGATGCCGAAGTTGCCGAACCTGTTCAGAATGAAACAGAAAGTTCTGATAATGATTTAGCTGAAAACGCAGAGAATGAAGCTAAGCAAGAAGATGTTTCTGATAATGTTTCCGAAGAAACAGCGTCTGATAGCAATGACGTCCCTGTATCTGATGATGCCGACAGTACGTCAGACAGCGAATTATAATATTTAAACAATTAGTGTAAAAAATAAGATGTGTTTATCGCATCTTATTTTTTTATTCAGAACTTTGACGTTAATCTATTTTTTTTAGAATATATTTTCATTATATTGTTGCAATAATTACAAAATCTTGACAAATCCACAATATCTTGTATAATATATCTTTGTATAAATAATTCGGAGGTTATTATGGCCAGAAAGAACGAATACACTAACGAAAGCATACGGTCTTTAAAAAATGAAGACAGGGTAAGAAAAAGACCGGCAGTAATATTTGGCTCAAACGATATAGAAGGCTGCGAGCACTCCATTTTCGAAATTATGAGCAACTCTATTGACGAGGCACGTGAAGGCCGCGGCAATAAAATCGTTGTTACAAGATTTAATGATTGCTCTGTTGAGGTGCAGGATTTCGGCGCCGGCATACCTGTTGACTATAATAAGGCAGAGAAAGAAGAAAACTGGAAGCTTCTTTTCTGTGAACTTTATGCAGGCGGAAAATACGGCAACGGCGCAGACAACTATGAGTATTCCTTGGGTTTGAACGGTCTCGGACTCTGTGCTACACAGTACGCATCAGAATATATGGATGCCGAAATACACAGGGACGGCTTTTGTTACAAGCTTCACTTCGAACGCGGCAAAAATATCGGCGGACTTACTAAAGAGGAATATAATAAAAAAGATACCGGTACAAGAATAAGATGGAAACCTGATTTGCAGGTGTTCACCGATATAAATGTTCCTCTTGAATATTTTCAGGACGTGCTTAAGCGTCAGGCAATTGTAAATGACGGAATTACTTTTATTCTGAAAAATCAAACTGCAGTCGGCTTTGAAACATTCGAGTATTGCTATAAAAACGGCATCAAGGATTATGTTGAAGAACTTGCCGGAGGGAATGCTTTTACTACTCCCCAGTATTGGGAGTGTGAAAGAGTAGGTAAAGATAGGGAAGACCTCAGCGAATATAAGCTTGTCATAAAAGCGGCGCTTTGTTTTTCAATCAAAAATCAATGTAAAGAATATTACCACAATTCAAGTTTTCTTGAGCACGGCGGTGCTCCTGAGAAAGCTTTTAAAAGCGCGTTTGTAAACCAAATAAACGCATATCTTAAAGCGAATAATAAGTATACTAAAACTGACAGTCAGATAAATATTCAGGATATTGAAGATATACTTATTTTCGTTGTTTCATCTTTTTCTACACAAACTTCTTATGAAAACCAGACTAAGAAGTCTATAACAAATAAATTTATACAGGAAGCAATGACTGACTTTTTCAGGAAACAGCTTGAAGTATATTTTATTGAAAATAAAATGGATGCGGACAAGATTGCCGATCAGGTTCTTATCAATATGCGAAGCAGAGTAAAGGCTGAAAACACAAGAAAGAGCCTTAAATCAACGCTTCAGACAAAAATAGATATGACAAACCGTGTCCAGAAGTTTGTTGACTGCCGTTCAAAAAATGTAGAGGAAAGAGAACTCTTTATTGTTGAGGGTGATTCGGCTCTTGGTGCATGTAAACAGGCTAGGGACGCTAATTTCCAGGCTATAATGCCTATTCGCGGAAAGATACTTAATTGCTTAAAAAGTGAATACAGCAAAATATTTAAAAATGAGATTATAACCGACCTCATAAAAGTTCTTGGCTGCGGTGTGGAGATGCGTTCTAAGGCTTCAAAGGAATTATCAGCTTTTGATATAAATAATCTTCGTTGGAGCAAAGTTTTGATCTGTACGGATGCTGATGTTGACGGCTTCCATATCAGAACTCTTGTGCTTACAATGATTTACAGACTTATGCCACAGCTTATAGAGCAGGGAAAAGTTTATATTGATGAATCTCCTCTTTATGAAGTAACATGCAAAGACCAGACTTATTTTGCCTATAATGAAATGGAAATGGATAAAATAAGGGAAGAACTTAAAGGTAAAAAGTATACCGTTCAGCGTTCAAAAGGTCTTGGCGAAAATGAAGCGGATATGATGTCTCTTACTACAATGAACCCTGAAACAAGAAGATTGATTCTTGTAACTCCTGATGAAGCTGAAAAAACTTCTCAGATATTTGATCTGCTGCTTGGGGATAATCTTGAGGGCAGAAAACAGTATATAACGGATTACGGCTATCTGTACCTTGATGCAGCGGACGTAAGTTGATTTAGGTGAAATTATGCCAAGAAGAAAAAAAGATATTAAAAGTGAAACTGATTCGCATTTAAACGAAAATGTTCATATTGAAAACGCGGGAACAGTAAAAAATGAAGTCATTACTGAGACAATAAAGAGCAACTTTATGCCATATGCTATGAGCATTATATTGTCCCGTGCACTTCCTGAAATTGATGGTCTTAAACCATCTCACAGAAAGCTATTATACACAATGTATAATATGGGTCTTTTAAACGGACAAACCATTAAAAGTGCAAATATTGTAGGACGCACAATGCAGCTTAACCCCCACGGTGATGCTTCAATATATGAAACGCTTGTGCGCCTTTCCCGAGGCAATGAATCACTGCTTTATCCTTTTGTTGAATCAAAAGGAAACTTCGGTAAAGCATATTCTAAAAATATGATGTATGCCGCATCGCGTTATACTGAGGCGAAGCTTGCGCCAATTTGTACCGAACTGTTTTCGGATATTGACAAAGACACGGTTGATTTTGTTGACAACTATGACAACACCATGAAAGAACCCCGTCTTTTGCCTGTAACATTTCCTACGGTTCTCTGCAATGTTACAACAGGTATTGCGGCAGGCATGGCGTCTTCAATTGCTTCTTTCAATATCAGGGAAGTATGCGAAACAACAATTGCGCTTATGAAAAACAAAGCGCATGTTATATCTGATACTCTTATTGCTCCTGATTTTGTAGGGGGCGGATATGTCATTTATGATAAAGATGAACTTGAAAAAATTTATGAAACAGGTAAGGGTTCAGTAAAAGTTCGTGCTAAATACAGTTATGATAAATCTTACAACTGTATTGACATTACTGAAATTCCGCCAACTGCCACTTCGGAAGCGATTATTGATAAAATAGTTGAACTGGCTAAAGCGAATAAGGTTAAGGAAATTTCTGATATAAGAGATGAAACAGACCTCAAAGGTCTTAAAATAACAATTGATCTGAAAAGGGGAACAGATCCTGATAAGCTTATGCAGCGTCTTTACAAGCTTACTCCTCTTGAAGATTCGTTTTCATGCAATTTCAATCTGCTTATAGACGGAAAGCCCGGTGTGCGCGGTGTCAGGGAAATACTTAACGAATGGGTGAATTTCAGACTCAACTGCATTACAAGACGCGTCAATTTCAGTTTGAACAAAAAAAGAAAGCAGCTTCACCTTCTCAAAGGTCTGTCAAAGATTCTGCTTGATATTGATAAGGCAATTAAAATTGTAAGAGAAACGGAAAATGAAGCTGATGTTGTGCCTAATCTTATGATAGGTTTCGGCATTGATGAAACTCAGGCTGAATATGTTGCGGAAATAAAGCTTCGTCATTTAAACCGAGAGTATATTTTAAAACGTATAAATGACATTGAAAATCTTGAAAATGAGATTGCTGAACTTGAAGAAATTCTTTCAAGCGACAGGAAAAAGAAACAGATAATTATCTCAGAACTTCAGAACGTTATTAAAAAATATGATAACGGAAGAAAATCTGAGATACTTTATGATATTCCTGAGGATACGGTTACTCAGGAAGTTGAGATTGCAGATTATCCGGTAACTGTATTTATAACTAAGGGCGGATATCTTAAAAAGATAAAGACCGCAAATCTCAGAATGAGCGGGGAACAAAAAGTAAAAGAAGGCGATGTAATAGAAAGGAGCGAAGAATGTTCAAATAAAGACGAGCTTCTTGTGTTTACCTCGCTTCACCAGGTCTATAAAGCAAAGCTTGATGATTTCCCTGATACAAAAGCTTCTGTTTTGGGAGAATATTTGCCCGGAAAACTTGAAATGGAAGAAAACGAAGCGGTATTGTATACCGCCGTTGTCAAAGAATACAAAGGCTATATGATATTTGTATTTGAAAACGGAAAGCTTGCAAAAGTAGATTTATCCGCTTATGAAACCAAAACCAACCGAAAAAAGCTTATTAATGCTTTTTCCGATAAATCACCGCTTGCTTCTGCAGTTTACCTTGAGGAAGACAAGGATATTGTTATCACATCTCAGAGCGGCAGAAATCTTTTGCTTAACACAGCGATAGTAATGCCTAAAACAACTAAAAACACTCAGGGCGTGCAGGCTATGACATTAAAGAAAAAAAGCGATAAAGTAATATCGCTTCATTTGTTCCAGCCCGGTGAATTTGAAAAGGAATGGCGTTTCAGGCCTAAAAATCTGCCGGCAGCCGGCGCGCTGCTCAGCGCCTCTGATGTTGGAGAACAGCTGACTTTTTAACGTAAATATATGTAAATACCGCTTTTGCAAGCGGCAGGCGGTAAAAGCAAACGCTGAATTTCTACCGTCACAAATAGTATTGTTATAAACGCAATAATAATTCAAGTTAATTAATGGTAAAAAAACACTTGCAATAAATAAAAGTATGTGATATAATCCATTAGTATTAAATATCTACGGAGGATTATCTCATGCTTTGGTATCATTATGTTTTCGGTGTGATTCTTATACTCGTTTCCATAATCATTATTGCAGTAGTTCTTTTGCAGGAAGGCCGTTCACAGAACCTTTCAGGTGCTATTGCCGGTGGTGCCGATACATTTCTTGGTAAATCAAAAGGCCGCACAATTGAAGCAAAACTCGAGAAAATTACTAAGTGGCTTATTGTTGCATTCTTTATTCTTGTGCTTGCAGCATTCTTGATTTTCCTGTTTATCGGCTGATAATTTGATTTATTAATAACCTTGCGTTGAGCAGGGTTATTTTTTTTGGTGAACAGATGGATTATGTAATTTTTGATCTTGAATGGAATAATGCATACGATTACAAAGAGAAGAAAGGCGTCAACGAAATAATAGAGATTGGCGCAGTTCGTCTTGATAAAGATCTTAATATCTCAGATACTTTTACTCAGCTCGTAAAGCCAAAACTATCAAAAAAGCTTTCCAAGCGTTTTGTAGATCTCACAAGTATTACTAAAGAAGAAATTGCACAGAATGGCATTTCTTTTGAAAAAGCTATGAGTGATTTTGCAGAATGGGCAGGTACAGACGCCGTTTTTATGAGCTGGTCAAACAGTGATCTTTATGTGCTTGTTTCTAACTATAAACGTTTTTTCGGCAAAACTAATGTTTCTTTTATGAAAAGATACATGGATTGCCAGAAATACTGTCAGTCTTTCATCGAAAACTGTAAAGAGCAAATAAGCCTTACACATTGCGCTGAAAGATTTGAAATAAATGTTGAAGAAGAAAACCTTCACAGAGCACTTGAAGACTGTTATGTTGCGGCAGCATGCTTTAAAAAAGTTTTCGATAAAAAAAGGGCAGAGGAAATGAGTGAACTTTGCGGAGATGACTTTTTCGGGCGTCTTGCATTCAAACCTTATGTTATTACTGCTCCTGTTTCAAAGGAATATAACTTTTATAAAGAGGTATTTTCCTGCCCGTGCTGCTCAGAAGATTTAAAGAGAATAAGCGATGTGCAGCTTGTCAATAATTCATTTAAAACAGTATTTCTCTGCAAAAACTGTAATAAAAAATTCTGGGGATTTGTGCGTGTAAAACGTCTTTACGACGGTATTAGTACTTCAAAAAGAATTACTGAAATGAGCAAAAATAAAGCTAAAAAATATTAACAAAAAGTTCTTTATTTAATAATAAAAATATAGTATAATGATAAAATGGATATATTAGGAAAATCTATTTTTACTGTAAGGAGGTATAGCATTGGCAGGTAAATATGACGATTTGCTTGAATCTTTCATGAATAATTCCGCTAAGGTCTTTGATGAAGATAAAAAAATGCAGGAAGAACAGCCTAATAAAAAGCCTGCGGCTTATATTGAAAGTGACAACACCTCAAAACAGCATGTTAAAAGAACAAGAACTAAAAGTACATCAGTAAAGAAAAGTTCTCCTAAGAAACCGGTTCATAAAAAAAGCGCCGCGCCTGCTTCTTTGCCTCTAAGAATACTTCTTGGCTTTGTACTTGTAGTTGCGGTAGTATTTATAGTCTGCTTTTCCGTAATAGCAATTTACGGATACAGTTTTGTTCACGGGGATCCTGTGTTCAATCTTACTGAGGAAAAATATTCCCAGAATCAGACTTCGTTTATTTACGGTTATGACAGTGACGGCAATCAGGTAGAGCTTACCAGACTTCACGGTGAAGAAAACCGTATATGGGTTGACCTTGATGATATGAGCCCGCATCTGAAAGATGCTTTCATAGCAATTGAGGATCAGCGTTTTGAAAAGCATCACGGTGTAGACTGGATACGAACTATCGGTGTTATTGTAAAGCCTTCTAACAGCGGTCAGGGCGGTTCCACAATTACCCAGCAGCTGATAAAGAACTTAACGGATGAAAAAGACGTTACAATTGTCCGTAAGTTTAATGAGATACTTTCCGCGCTTAACCTTGAAAGAAATTATTCCAAGGATGAAATAATAGAAGCGTATCTTAACACTATCTATCTTTCAGAAGGATGTTACGGTGTTAAGACAGCCGCAGAAACTTATTTTGGAAAAGATGTTTCGGATCTGAATATTGCCGAATGCGCCAGCATTGCCGCAATTACTCAGTTCCCCGGAAAGTACGATCCTCTCAGAAAGCCTGAAAATAACAGGCAACGACAGCTCAGAATCCTTGAAGAAATGCTGAGTCAGGGATTTATCACTCAAGAAGAATACGATGAAGCTGTTGCTTATGAGATGGTATTTACAAACAGTGAAAACTATCAGGGCAGTCAGGTTTCAGATTCTGAAAGCGGATCAAATGAAAATAAAATCGATTCATACTATGTTGACTACGTTGTAAAGACTGTTCTTGAAGATCTTCAGAAAATGGGCTATACAGAAAGAAAAGCTAAGTCACTTTTGTATGGCGGTGGTCTTAAAATTTACACAGCTGTAGATTTTGATGTTCAGAATGCTCTTGAAGACGTTTATGAAAATTATAGGCGAATGCCTGATGAAACTGTTCAGGGCGCTATGGTTGTAATGAACTACGAGGGTAGAGTTTTGGGACTTGTAGGCGGAACGGGTGAATATTCCGGTTCACTTGAGCTTAACCGAGCATTCCAGTCATACAGACAGCCGGGTTCATCTATTAAGCCGCTGTCAGTATACGGCCCCGCATTTGAAAAGAGTCTTAATGATGACAGCGTAGATATTTATTGGTCAACCCTTATTGATGACAGACCTCTTAAAGAAGTTGACGGAAAGATGTGGCCTACTAATGAAGGCGGCGGATATTCTGGCGCTAAGACAACTATTCAGAAAGGTATTGCAAACTCTTTGAATACAATTTCAGCCAGAACGCTTGATATGATCGGCGTGGATTACGCTTACGATTATATTACAAACCGTTTCCATATTTCTTCTCTCAGCGCAGCTGACTGCGATTACGCTCCTCTTGCTACAGGTTCTCTTACAGAAGGTGTGTCGGTTCTTGAGATGACGGCGGCTTATGCTGCATTCGGAAACGGCGGTGCGTATTATCAGCCGTACTGCTATTATAAAATAGAGGACAGCCAGGGCAATGTTCTTATTGAAACTGACGCAGCCTCTACTAAAGAGCAGGCGCTGACTGAAAGCACCGGCTGGCTTATGAATAAGATCCTTCAGACAGTTATGACTTCCGGAACAGGACGCTCATACAAGATATCAGGAGTAGAATGCTTTGGTAAAACAGGTACCACAACCGATTCTAAAGACCGCTGGTTTGTTGGCGGAACTCCGGAATACGTAGCCGCTGTTTGGTACGGATATGATATGCCGAAAGAAATCGTTTACAGACTTTCATCAAACCCTGCCGGAACGATTTGGGAAACTGTTATGAATGAGATTTATGACGTTAAGGGCAAGAATGTTACTGAATTCCCCGAATACGACGGCATTGTTCAGAAATCTTACGATTCCTCAAACGGATTGCTTACAAATTACTCGAGCGGCAATACAGGCTGGTACGATGTAAATAATTTACCCGGTTATTCTACAAGAAGCCGCAGCAGTTCAAGCAGTTCTTCATCTTCATCAGACGAAGATAAAAAGTCCAATGAGGAGACAACAGCAGCAAAAGAAGAGGAAACTTCTGAGGCTGCCGACGAATAGACTGTTAGGTTATAACGGCGTCATTTAATGATGCCGTTATAATTGTTTTAGCTATTTATTCTAAAAACAGTCAATAGGAGAAAATTAATGATAATTATGTCTGTTGATTACGGTGACGCAAGAACGGGCGTTGCATTTTGTGATGCTAAAGAGATATTGGCTTCTCCGTACTGTGTGGTAAATGAAAAGTATAAACCAAAGCTTGTTGATAAACTTGCTGTGATAGCTGCAGATAAAAAGGCTGAAAAAATCATCATCGGGCTTCCTGTTAATATGGACGGCACATATGGTTACCGCTGTGACGAGTGCCGTGAACTCGGCGATATGTTAAAACAAAAATCAGGCATAGATGTTGAATATCAGGATGAGCGTCTGACTACCGTAATTGCTCACGGTTATTTAAACGATAACAACGTAAGAGGTAAAAAAAGAAAAGAAACGGTTGATGCTGTATCTGCTGTTATTATCCTTCAATCTTATTTGGATAAGAATAAATGAGTGATTGTTGCCGTAAGATTTTACGGTGATAATTTGGAAATTTTCATAAAGGGTTTTAAAATCAGAATTGAGTTTTCATTTATTTTCATTCTGTGTCTGAGTCTTGTTTTAGGATATAAAAACACAGGACTTCTGATTTTATTTTGTTTTTTGCATGAAATAGGTCATTTACTTGCTCTTGTGGCAGTCGGCGGAAAACCGGACAGTTTGAATATTTCTTTTTTCGGAATTGCTTTGAAATATTCGTGTAAACTTTCAATTGCAAAAGAAGCGTTAGTTATTGCTTCAGGGCCGATAATAAATGTTATTATGTTTTTAGCGCTCCAAGATGAAATAAATCTTTTTCTTGCCGCTTTGAACTTGCTGCCCGTATTTCCTCTTGACGGGGGCAGACTTATTAATCTTGTATTTCCGCGCGCTTCTAAATATGTAAGCATCGCTTTTTTAGCGATTATGCTTATAGCTTCAGTTTATGTACTTATATATCACTCGGTATTCTCATTGCTTTTGCTTTGTTTATACCTGATAGTTTTTAATATGAGGTCACTATGAGAAAAGATATCGAAAAAATTCTTCAGTTTGTTCAGAAACCCGCAAGATATTGCGGCGGTGAACTTAACAGTGTTATTAAAGACCCTAAAAAGGTTGCTTTGCGCTACGCCTTTTGTTTTCCGGATCTGTATGAAATAGGTATGAGCCACCTTGGAATGAAAATTCTTTATTCTCTTGTTAACAGCAGGGAAGATGCCTGGTGTGAACGCGTCTTTGCGCCTGATACTGATATGGAAGAACAGATGAGGAAAAACGGTGTTAAGCTGTTTGCTCTTGAAAGTGAAGACGATATAAAAGATTTTGATATTATCGGCTTTACGCTTATGTATGAGCTTTGCTATACCAATATGCTTAATATGATGGATCTGGCAGGTATCAAGCTTAAATCAAAAGACAGGACTGAATTAACGCCGATTATTGCGTGCGGCGGTCCATGTGCCTGTAATCCGGAGCCAATAGCAGATTTTGTTGACATAGTTTTTCTCGGAGACGGCGAGGAAAGTACTATGGAAGTGCTTGATCTTCTTAAAGAGTGCAAAGAAAAAGGATCTACCAAGCACGAGTTTCTGCTGAAAGCAAAAGATATTCGGGGTGTCTATGTTCCGTCTTTTTACAAAGACAGTTATAATGAAGACGGAACTTTAAAAGATCTTCAGCCGTTATACGGAGCACCGGAAAAAGTTAAAAAAGCTGTTGTTTCAGATATGGACAGTTGTTTTTATCCCGATAACTTCGTTGTTCCTTTTATTAATATAGTTCATGACAGAGCGGTTGAAGAAATTTTCCGCGGTTGTATACGCGGCTGCCGTTTCTGTCAGGCAGGATTTACTTACAGACCCATAAGGGAAAAAAGCGTTGAAACTATTAACAAACAGGCTAAAGCCTTAATTAAGTCAACAGGATATGATGAGCTTTCATTATGTTCGCTCTCTACATCCGACCACAGCTGTGTTAACGAAATGCTCAGCTCTCTTATTGACTGGACAGTTAAGGATAAGATAAATCTTTCTCTTCCTTCGCTTCGAGTTGATAATTTTTCGGACGAGCTTGTTGATAAACTTAATAAAGTCAGAAAAAGCGGTCTTACTTTCGCACCTGAGGCCGGTACTCAGCGTTTGCGAGATGTAATTAATAAGAATGTTACTGAGGAAGAAGTACTTTCCACCTGCCTCAAGGCTTTTGATAACGGGTGGACATCCGTTAAGCTTTATTTTATGATGGGACTTCCTACGGAAACTATGGAGGATATTGAAGGTATTGCAAACCTTGCTATGGAAGTAGTACACACCTTTTACAGAAATCCCAACCGTCAGAAGGGGACAGGCGTTCAGGTATCAGTAAGCTGTGCTTCATTTATTCCAAAGCCTTTTACTCCGTTTCAGTGGGAACCTGAGGATACAATGCAGAGCCTTAAAGAAAAGCAAAAGCACCTGCTTGAATCAATACCAAGCAAAAAGGTTAAGGTCTCATATCACGAAACTCCAACTTCTCTGCTTGAGGGCGTTTTGGCAAGAGGGGACAGACGTCTGTGCAATGTTCTATATGATGCTTTCAAACTCGGCTGCAAATTTGATTCATGGGATGACCGCTTTAATTTTGACGCTTGGATGAAGGCTTTTGAAATGAACGGAATCGATCCTTATTTTTATACCCAAAGAAGAAGAGAATTTTCTGAAATCCTTCCCTGGGATCACCTTGATTACGGCGTTTCAAAGAAATTTCTTGAAAATGAGAACAAAAAAGCACATGAAAACAAAACCACTCCGCATTGCCGTATAAAATGCGCGGGCTGCGGCGCTAATATGCTTAACGGAGGTCACTGTGATGCGCGAGGTTAGATTGCTGTTTTCTAAAACAGACAGATGTAAGTATATAAGTCATCTTGATATAAACAGATGTATGTCCCGTGCGCTCACAAGAGCGCAGATACCTCTTTGGTATACAGAGGGTTTTAATCCTCATCCCTATATGAGCTTTTCTTTGCCTTTGCCGTTAGGAGTGGAAAGCATGTGTGAAAGTCTTGAAATCAGAATTACAGGCGATATTTCTAACAGCGAAATAAAAGACAAGCTCAATGCCGTTCTTCCAACGGGTATAAGAATCGTTGACGTTTATGATGATTTTCGGGATTGCAGTGAGATTGCTTTTTCCGATTATGTATTCAAATATGATTTTAAGGATAACAAAGAAGCTGAAAAAAGAATGAAAAAAGTCCTTTCACAGGATAACATAATTGCTCTGAAAAGAGGCAAGCAGGGCAGAAGAAAAGTTCTTAAAGAGGTTGATATAAAACCTCTTATTGATAAATGTTCTGTATCTGTAAGAGATAACAGCACGGTAATAAATGCAAGACTTGCCGCTGGCCAGCACAGTAATCTCAGTCCTGAGCTTTTTTCTCAGACTCTGCTTAAACTTGCAGATCTTGATTTTGAATGGAAAAGCATTTCAAGATTAGCTCTTTTGGATGCAGATTATAATAATTTCAGATAAAAAAGACTTGCAATTTTTTTACTTTTGTGATATATTATCTAAGCATTTGTTCCGTTGCTGTCCCGCAACGCGTTAAATGCTCATGCAAACCAAGCATTTAAGCGGGTGGTCCTCTTTCGTTTACTCGTTACGAACATCCGAAAATAAAAAGGAGGAAATTTTAATGGATGCACTTAAAATTATCGAAGAAAGCAGCATGAAAAAAGAACTTCCCTCATTTTCAATCGGTGATACCGTAAAAGTCGGTGTTCGTATCCGTGAGGGCAAAACAGAGAGAATTCAGGTATTTGAGGGCACTGTAATCGCTATCAAAGGTTCCGGCATTTCAAAGACCTTTACCGTTCGCCGTGTATCTTACGGCGTTGGTGTTGAGCGTGTGTTCCCGCTTCATTCCGCAAATGTTGACAGCGTTACTGTTATCCGTAAAGGTAAAGTTCGCAGAGCGAAGCTTTATTATCTTCGTGACCGCGTTGGTAAGGCTGCAAAAGTTAAGGAAGATATCTAACAGCTCTAAACCGCCTCAAGCAGGCGGTTTTTGTTTTTCAAAATGCTTTTTTATGTAATGTTGCAATAAAACATATTAATATGTATAATTATCTATAAAGGAGGGAGCGATTATGCCAGATTTTCAGAAACAAAATGTTCAGTGGTTTCCTGGCCACATGGCAAAAACAAGACGTCTTATAAAAGAAAGTCTCAAACTTGTTGACGGCGTTGTTGAAATTGTTGACGCTCGTATCCCGCATTCAAGTTCCAACCCTGAATTATCACAGATAATAAATAAGAAACCTAAAATAGTTTTATTAAATAAATGCGATATGGCAGACCCTGCCGCTACTGAATTATGGATAAAGTATTATGCTAAAAACGGTATTACGGCAATAGCTGTTGACTGCAAAACAGGAAAAGGACTTAATAAATTTCAGAATGCTTGTGAAAAAGCTCTCTCTTCTGTAATAAAGAGAAATAAAGAAAAAGGGATGGAAGGGAAAGCTCTCAGGTTAATGGTTGTGGGTATTCCTAATACAGGCAAGTCTTCTTTTATTAATCGAATGGCAGGTAAATATAAGGCAGTTGTAGCCGATAAAGCCGGTGTTACAAGAAGCAATCAGTGGTTTTCAGCCGGAAACGGTATAGAACTCCTTGATACACCGGGTGTACTGTGGCCTAAGTTCGATGACAGGGAAGTAGGGGACAAGCTTGCTTTTATCGGTTCTGTAAAGGATGAAGTTACGGATATAGAAACAATTGCATGCCGCCTTCTTGAAACACTTTCCAAGACAAGACCCAAAATGATAGAGGACAGGTATAAAATTTCTGATTTTGAAGATCTTAAAAGCTGGGAAATCCTTGAAAAGATAGGAAGAAAAAGAGGCTTTTTAATAAAAGGCGGAGAAATAGATACTCTCCGTGCGGCAACTGCTGTATGCGATGAATTCAGAGGAGGAAAACTCGGCAAGATAAGCCTTGAGTTACCGTAATTATGGACTGGCTTTTATATGAAAATGAAAAATATAATGAAGGATATAAAATTATCTGCGGAGTTGACGAGGCTGGCCGCGGGCCGCTCGCTGGGCCTGTTTATGCAGCTGCCGTCGTTTTAGAAAAAGGTCAAACAATCGAGGGTGTAAACGATTCTAAAAAGCTTTCTGAAAAAAAGAGGGAATTACTTTTTGACAAGATAATTAATGAATGCAAGGATTATTCAATCGGAATGGCAAGCGAAAAAGAGATAGACGAACTCAATATACTTCAGGCTACTTTTCTCGCAATGAAAAGAGCTGTTGACGGCTTGTCTGTAAAACCTGACTGCGCTCTTGTAGACGGAAATCAAATTCCCAATCTTGATTGCGACGTAACTACAGTAGTTAAGGGAGATGCTAAGTCCGAATCCATTGCTGCGGCGTCAATACTTGCCAAAGTTTCAAGGGACAGATATATGCTTGAAATGGCAGAAAAATATCCTCAGTTCGGCTTTGAGAAGCACAAAGGATACGGAACAAAACTTCATTATGAAATGATTGAAAAATACGGCATTTGCGATATTCACAGAAAAACGTTTCTTAAAAAGGTGCTTTGCAAATGAATTCACTCGGTAAACTTGCTGAAATGAAAGCATGCGAATATCTTGAAAAGAAAAAATACGCTCTTGTTGATTTTAATTATTCGTGCAGATTCGGCGAGATTGACTTAATTGTAAAAAATAAAAAGTACATATGCTTTGTTGAGGTAAAGATGCGAAACGAAAACAGTATTGCGTCGCCTATGGAATTTGTTGACGAGAGAAAACAGCAAAAGCTTGCAGCAAGTGCAAATATGTATCTGTCAACTCATAATACTAAACTTCAGCCTCGTTTTGACGTGGTTGAGGTCTTTTGTGAAAATAATAAAATTAAATCAATCAAACACCTTGAAAATGCTTTTCAATTATGTTAAAATATCTTAAAGATTTATTAGGAGGGCAAATATGCTTTATACTTCTACAAGAGATAATTCCGTAAAAGTCAGCGCATCTCATGCGATTGCACAGGGAATAAGCGAGGAAGGCGGTCTTTTTGTACCCTGCGAATTCCCGCAATTCTCAATAGATAAAATTAAAGATATGGCATCTATGTCATACATAGAAAGAGCCAAAACAGTGCTTCGTGAATTTCTTGATGATTTTTCTGAAGAGGAGCTTGATTACTGTGTAAGCGGTGCTTATGCCGCAGGTAAATTTTCTTCAGACGCTGTTGCGCCTACCGTAAACGTCTGCGGGAATGAGAATGTACTTGAATTGTGGCACGGTCCTACTTGCGCGTTCAAAGACATGGCTCTTCAGCTTCTGCCTTATCTTATGACTGTTTCTGCTAAAAAAACAGCTGACGGCAAAACCATAGTTATTCTTGTTGCTACTTCAGGTGATACAGGTAAAGCGGCACTTGAAGGCTTCAAAGATGTTGCAAACACAAAAATACTTGTATTTTATCCCGAAAACGGCGTATCACCGATGCAGAAGCTTCAAATGGTTACACAGGAAGGCTCAAATGTTGCTGTCTGCGCAGTAAAGGGTAATTTTGACGACGCTCAGAGCGCAGTTAAAAAGATATTTACAGATGATGCAATTAAAAATAAACTTGCAGAGAAAAACATGATGTTTTCATCTGCAAACTCAATAAACTGGGGCAGACTTGTACCTCAGATAGTTTACTATTTCTCAGCATACTGTGATCTTATGAACAGCGGTTCTATTTCTGCCGGTGATGAGATAAACGTAGTTGTCCCCACCGGTAATTTCGGTAATATTCTTGCATGCTATTATGCAAAGAAAATGGGTCTCCCAGTAAAGAAACTTGTTTGTGCGTCAAATTCAAATAACGTTCTTACCGATTTTCTCAATACAGGAACTTATGATAAGAACCGCGAATTCTACACAACAACGTCTCCAAGTATGGATATTCTTATATCTTCAAACCTTGAACGCCTGCTTTATCATATGAGCGGAAACGATGATAAGGTTGTAAATGACCTTATGGCTAAACTTTCAGCTGACGGCGTATATACCGTTTCAGATGAACTTATCTCGTCTATCAAAGAGTGCTTTTCTGCCGGTTTTGCAGGTGAGGACGATGTAAATGATACAATAAAATCATACTTTGATGATTATCATTATCTTTGCGATACTCATACGGCGGTTGCGCTTAAAGTATATGCAGATTATGTTAAAAATTCAGGGGATGATATTCCCACTGTTATTGATTCAACTGCATCTCCGTATAAGTTTTCAAAGAGTGTTTTGAGCGCTGTTACAGGCGGCAATCTTCCTGATGCTGATGAGTTTGAAATGGTAAGAGAACTTCATGCCAAAACAGGCGCAGACGTTCCCGCACCGCTGGCGTCACTGAGAGATAAAGAAGTCCGTTTCAACAATGTTTGTTCAAAAGAAGACATGGGCGAAATGGTATTTGGTCTTCTTGGTATCTGACTGCAGACGTATGCCTGCCGCTAAAAGCAATATTTATTAAATAAAAAAGCGGCTCTGTTACGAGCCGTTTTTTATTAATTGAAGATATTTTATTTGTTGCAGTTTTCGCAGCATTCAAAAGTTTCGCATTTTGTTTCTGTTGTTGTTTTTGCAACGCTGCTTCCTACTGTAATATGGCCGGCTGAGCAGCTGTTATCGTTATTGTGGTGTACACAATTTTTAACCTCGCAGCAGATTCCTTTGATTTCGTTCATTCGTTTCACACTCCCTTCGTTTTAATTTTTGCCTTATTTTTTGCATTTATTCCAAATTCATTGAAAGGTTTTTATTTATGTCTTTATTCGCAATTGCTGACACACATCTGTCTTTCGGTACCAACAAACCCATGGATACTTTTGCCGGTTGGGAAAATTATACAGAAAGACTTCAGAAAAACTGGAATAAAGTTGTTGGTGCAGATGACGATGTTGTAATTGCAGGCGACATAAGCTGGGCGATGGACTTTAATGAACTTGAAGCTGATTTTGACTTTCTTGAATCTCTTAACGGCAATAAAATTATATTGAAGGGGAATCATGATTTCTGGTGGAACACACTTTCTAAAATGAATAAATTTATTGAGGAAAAAGGTTATAAAACCATAAAATTCCTGTATAATAATTCGTATGAATGCGGGCCTTGTTCTGTTTGCGGATCCCGCGGTTGGATATATGACAGCGAAGAGGAACAGGACAAAAAAATCCTCTTGAGGGAGACATCAAGAATTGAAAGAAGCTTGCAGAGTTCGCAAAACAGCAGTAAACTGCTTTTTTTGCACTATCCGCCTGTTTCTCAAAATTTTAAATGTGAAGAAATAATCGAATTAATTAATAAATACGGAATAAAAAAATGTTATTTCGGGCATCTTCACGGAGAAGCCGCTAAATATGCTTTTGAAGGTGAGCGGGACGGTGTAGATTATAAGCTTATTTCCTGCGATAGATTAAAATTCACACCTTATTTAATTTTAAAATACTGATTTTTCTTGAAAAAGATGTATTGATATGCTATAATGCCTATTCAGTGATATTAATATTAATATAAATATAAAGACAGGAGAGTTTAATATGGCACTTAAATCATCAAACAAGGTTGATACAAATACCTATGAACTTGAAGTTACAGTAGACAGCGAAACTTTCAAAAAAGCATGCACACAGGCTTATATGAAAGACAAAAAGAACATTCAGCTTCCCGGCTTCCGCAAAGGCAAAGCTCCGCAGGCAATGATTGAAAAAATGTACGGTGAAGGCACCTTCTTTGAAGATGCTCTTGATATCGTTTATCCCACAGCAGTTGCAGAGGCTTTCACAGAGGCTGGCATTGAAGTTGTTGATGCACCTTATGATCTCGAGATACCTGTTATAGGCAAGGATACAGGTGTTGAAATGAAAATGAAAGTTACAACATATCCCGAAGTTAAACTCGGTGACTATAAAGGCCTCAAGGTTAAGAAAGAGGATACAGAAGCAACTGATGAAGACGTTGAGAATGAGCTCAAGAGCCTTCAGGAAAGAAACTCTCGCCTTGTTGTTGCTGATGACAGAGCAGCTCAGGACGGAGATACAGTATCTCTTGATTTTGAAGGTTTTGTTGACGGCGAAGCTTTTGACGGAGGCAAAGGAGAGAATTATCCTCTTGAACTCGGTTCAGGCTCATTCATCCCCGGTTTTGAAGAGCAGGTTTGCGGTCATAAAGTTGACGAGGAATTTGATGTAAATGTTAAATTCCCCGAAGAGTATGCAGAACAGCTTGCCGGCAAAGACGCTGTTTTCAAATGCAAAATCCATGAGATAAAGGCTAAGGAACTGCCAGAGCTTGACGATGATTTTGCTCAGTCAGTATCTGAAGACCTCAACACTATTGATGAGCTTAAAGCTGATCTCAAAAAGCAGATTTCTGAGAAGAAAGAAGCAGACGCAAAATCAAAGATGGAAAACGATCTTCTTGAGCAGATCTGTGAAAACATGGAAGCGGAAATTCCGCAGTGCATGTTTGATAAGAGACAGGACGAAATGCTTAAAGATTATGAATACAGACTCCAGTCTCAGGGCCTTGACCTTGATACATACCTCAAGTATGTAGGCCAGGACAGAGATTCTTTCAAAGCAACATTCAAAGTAGGCGCCGAAAAGCAGGTTAAGGTTTCAGTTGCACTTCGCGCTGTTATTGAAGCAGAGAAAATTGAAGCTGCCGAGGAAGACATAAATGCTGAGGCTGAAAAGATCGGTAAGCAGTACGGTATGGACGCTAATCAGGTTAAAAAGATTCTTGCTGCTGATCAGATCGCTGAGGATGTAAAGAGAAATAAGGCAGTAGATTTGATTGTTGAATCAGCTGTTGTTGAATAATTAAAGAAATATTATTTACAATTATTTAAAGGAAAGTGATTTAAATGGCATTAGTACCTTATGTTATTGAGCAGACCGGCAACGGCGAACGCTCTATGGACATTTTTTCAAGGCTTCTTAATGACAGAATTATAGTTCTCTCTGATGAAGTAAATTCTCAGACGGCTTCACTTGTTGTAGCTCAGCTTCTTTTCCTTGAGGGTCAGGATAATGAAAAAGATATTAATCTTTATATCAACTCGCCCGGCGGCTCAGTTACAGACGGTATGGCAATCTATGACACCATGCAGTATATCAAATGCGATGTTTCAACTATCTGTATAGGTATGGCTGCATCAATGGGCGCTTTTCTTCTTTCAAGCGGCGCCAAAGGCAAGAGAATATGCCTTCCGAATGCCGAAGTTATGATTCATCAGCCTCTCGGTCAGGCTCAGGGTCAGGCTACTGAGATTGAAATAACTGCAAATCACATTCTCAGAACTAAAAAGAAATTGAACACCATTCTTGCCGCTAACTGCGGAAAAACAGTTGAAGAAGTTACAAAAGACACAGAAAGAGATAATTGGCTTACTGCTCAGGAAGCTCTTGAGTATGGTCTTGTAGACAAAGTTTTTGACAAAAGATAATTAATTATATTCCGGAGTGGTTTTATGGCTAACGATAAAAATAATATGAACCACATTGCAAGATGTTCTTTCTGCGGAAAATCCGAAGCTATGGTTCACAGACTGATTGAGGGCCCCGGCGTATTTATCTGCGATGAATGCATAGGACTTTGCAATGATTTGCTTGAAAAATCTTCGGAGCAAAATAATAAGGCGAATGCGGCACAGGATTCTGACATGGTTCTGCCAACTCCGGTTCAGATCAAGCAAAAGCTTGATGAATATGTTGTTGGTCAGGATGAAGCAAAAAAATCGCTGTCAGTTGCTGTATACAATCATTATAAAAGGATTTACTCAGCTGCGGGCAGTGATGATGTTGAACTTCAGAAAAGCAACATTTTGCTTTTGGGCCCAACAGGCGTTGGAAAAACAATGCTTGCACAGACTCTTGCCAAAATATTGAATGTACCTTTTGCCATTGCCGATGCAACTACTCTTACTGAGGCAGGTTATGTAGGTGAAGATGTTGAAAACATTTTGCTCAGACTTATTCAGGCTGCTGATTTTGATATAGAAAAAGCTCAGCGCGGAATAATCTATGTAGATGAGATCGACAAAATTTCCCGTAAATCGGAAAACCGCTCAATAACGAGGGACGTTAGCGGCGAAGGCGTACAGCAGGCTCTGCTTAAAATTCTTGAAGGCACGGTATCTAACGTTCCTCCCGGAGGCGGCAGAAAGCATCCTCAGCAGGAATTTATTCAGATTGATACCACTAATATTCTGTTTATATGCGGCGGCGCGTTTGACGGTATTGAGAAGATCATAGAAAAGCGCATAGGCTCTAAAGTAATGGGCTTCGGTGCGGATATAGAAAAAGAGAAGTATAACGAAAACGAAATACTTCATAAGGTTATCCAGCACGATCTTGTAAAATACGGTCTTATTCCCGAACTCATAGGCAGAATTCCCGTTATTACCGTTCTCGATAACCTTGATAGGGAAGCGCTCGTTAAAATCATGACAGAGCCTAAGAACTCCATTGTAAAGCAGTACACTAAGATGTTTGCTTTTGACGGAGTTAAGCTCGAATTTCAGGAAGATGCACTGAAAGCTGTGGCTGATATCACACTTGAACGAAAAACAGGCGCAAGGGGATTGAGAAGCGTTCTTGAAGGCGTTCTTAAAGAACTTATGTTCACAATACCAAGTGATGCTACAGTCGAAAGAGTTATTATTACTCAGGAGTGCGTGAAGGACGGAGCTTCTCCCATAATTATCAGAAATGAGAACAGAGCCCAGAAAACATTAAGGGCGTCAGATTTGAAAAACGCCTGATTTTAAGTAATAATATCCAGATATAAAAGGCAGGTAAATACTTGCCTTTTATTTGTATCTATTATATAATACTAACATCTTTTAAAGGTGATGATTATGAGCGATAATCTTAATAACGCAGAAAATAACGATTATATTGATATGCCGATAGTACCGCTCAGAGGATTGGTTGTTTTCCCCGATATGGTGCTTCACTTTGATGTTGGCAGAAAAAAGAGCGTTAGTGCAATCAAAACTGCTATGCGCGGCTCTGATAAGATTTTTCTTGTAGCACAGCGCGATCCCTCTGTTGATGAGCCAAGTATTGATGATCTGTATGATATAGGGGTTATTTGCACTATCAAGCAGACTATAAGAATACCTAATTCAGATAATCTTAGAGTTGTTGTTGAAGGGGAGCAGAGAGCGCATCTGTTTGCTCTTACTCAGTCAAGGCCGTTTCTTTCCGGTACTCTTCTCAAAGTCAATGAAGAAACTCCGCAGGACGGCAGTGAGATAAAAGCATATGTACGTGCGCTGAAAAAAGAATTTGAGAGATATGCATCATATATACCAAAGATATCTAATGACGTTAAAATAAAAGTTCTCTCAATAAATGACTGCAGCAAACTTTGTGATTTTATTTGTTCTAACTGCTTTTTTGAGTATGAAGAAAAACAAAAAATACTCGAAACTGTTTCAGTTGAGGACAGGCTCATGAAGCTCTTTGTTTTGCTGAACAAGGAGAACTCTACTCTTGAGATAGAAAGTGAAATACACGAAAAAGTACAGGAAAATATCGATAAAAACCAGCGCGAATACTACCTTCGTGAAGAGATGAAAGTAATAGGAGAAGCGCTCGGTGATACTGATAACCCTGTTGAAGAAGCAGATGAATATAAAGAAAAGATAGAAAAACTTAAGTGCTCGGAAGAGGTTAAAAATAAATTGCTCAGCGAGTGCGGCAAGCTGATGAAAATGCCTCAGGGATCTCATGAAGGCACTATGGTAAGAAACTATCTTGATAAATGTTTAGAAATTCCTTTTGGCAAATTTACAAAAGATAATATAAATCTTGAGTCTGCTTCAAAACTTCTCAATAAAGAACATTATTCGCTTGACAAAGTAAAAGACCGAATTATCGAATCACTTGCCGTTTTTAAACGCAATCCGGATTTTTCAGGTCAGATATTGTGCCTTGCCGGCCCTCCCGGGGTAGGTAAGACTTCAATAGTTAAAAGCCTTGCCAAAAGTATGGGAAGAAAATATGTACGAATTGCTCTTGGCGGTATACATGATGAAGCGGAAATAAGAGGTCACCGCCGTACATATATAGGCGCAATGCCCGGAAGAATCGCTGAGGCAGTTATTAAGAGCGGAGTTATGAATCCTGTTGTCCTGCTTGACGAAATTGATAAAGTAGGCAATGATTATAAAGGAGACCCTGCTTCTGCACTGCTTGAGGCACTTGATCCGGAGCAGAATTTCAGCTTTTCTGATCATTATATTGATTTTCCGCTTGATTTGAGCAAGGTACTATTTATCACAACAGCAAACGATACATCAACCATTCCCGCTCCTTTGCTGGACAGAATGGAGATTATTGAACTCAATTCTTATACAGTGCTTGAGAAATTTCATATTGCTAAAGAACATCTCATAAAAAAAGAGATGAAAAAGCATATGCTCACTTCACGCGAGTTTAAAATCACCGATGATGCTATTTATACAATAATAGAAAGCTATACGGGCGAAGCAGGAGTAAGGAATCTTGAAAAAAGGATTGCTTCTCTTTGCAGAAAAGCAACGGTTGAACTTGAAAAAGGTGTAAAATCATTAAGGATTACTCCTAAAAATATAGAAAAATATCTTGGCCCGAAAAGGTATTCACAGGAAAAAATTCCCGAAGAAGATACCGTTGGAACTGTTAACGGCTTAGCTTGGACAAGTATCGGAGGAACTCTCCTGCCGATAGAAGTTTCAGCTCTGAGCGGAACAGGCAAGATTGTTTTAACAGGCAATCTCGGAGATGTAATGCAGGAAAGTGCCAAGACGGCAGTTTCTTACATTCGAGCACACACAGATGATTACGGAATAGATTCTGATTTCTATAAGACTAAAGACATACATATCCACGCGCCTGAAGCCGCGATACCTAAGGACGGGCCATCTGCAGGACTGGCAATAACCACTGCAATTTTATCCGAGCTTACAGGTATTCCGATAAGACGCGATGTTGCGATGACAGGTGAAATAAGCCTTAAAGGCAAGGCTCTTGCTATCGGCGGTCTTAAAGAAAAGAGCATGGCTGCTTATAAAGCCGGATGTTCTACCGTCATTATTCCAAAAGATAATGAAAAAGACTTATCTGAAATATCAGAGGAAGTTAAAAATGCATTGAGTTTTGTTCCTGTAAAAACATTCAGCGAGGTTGCTGATATTGCTCTTACGTATATGCCTACACCAACCTCTCGAAAGAATGTAAATAAAATCATCAAAGATTCTGAAAACACAAGGAAAACGGTAACACAGTAATATGAATTTCAACGACGCGGAATTTGACAGAGCTTTCGGCATCTCGGCACAACTGCCGCCGTGCGATAAAGCGGAAATCGTGTTTGCAGGGCGTTCAAATGTGGGAAAGAGTTCGTTGCTCAACAGGCTTTTTAACCGAAAAAGTCTTGCAAGGGTAAGTTCAGTACCGGGAAAAACAATTACAATCAACTTTTACAATGTTGATAAATACAGATTTGTTGACCTGCCGGGTTACGGATATGCTAAAATATCCAGAGCCGAAAAAGAACGGTTTGCTGAGCTTATGGAAGGCTATTTCAAAGCAGGAGAGCGAAAAATCTCACTTGTTGTGCTTCTTGTTGATATGCGAAGAAAGCCAACCGAAGACGATTATGCCATGATTTCCTTTCTTAAGAATTACGGCATAGAATTTATAACGGTTCTTACAAAATCGGATAAACTCAATAAAACCCAGTACAAGGAACGTTTAGAAGCTGCTGAAACTGAAATCGGCGGCGGCTGTAAAATTATACCTTTTTCCGCACTCAACGGAAACGGTATTGATGATATTAAACGAATTATTGAAACCCATTTGGAAAAATAGGAGGAGAACATGGCAAAGGAACCTTTTTTATCTAAAGAAAAAGCACAGGAAATAATAGCAGAGTATCCCACTCCGTTTCATATTTATGATGAAAACGGAATCAGAAAAAACGCTGAGCGGCTTAAAAAAGCGTTTTCGTGGAATAAGGGATATAAGGAGTTTTTTGCCGTTAAAGCAACTCCTAATCCGTTTCTTATAAATATTCTTCGTGAATACGGCTGCGGATGCGACTGCTCTTCAAAAACAGAACTTATGCTTTCAAAGTCAATAGGAGCAGTAGGGGAGGACATTATGTTTTCCTCAAACGATACTCCTGTTGATGAGTTTAAATACTGCAATGATCTTGGCGGTATTATAAATCTTGATGATATTTCTCATATTGAGTTAGTTGAGAAAGCTTGCGGAAAGCTGCCTAAGAAAATGAGCTGCCGTTATAATCCGGGCGGTATCTTCAAAATCAGCAACGGTATAATGGATAATCCTGGTGACGCAAAATATGGAATGACTCATGAGCAGATTTTTGAAGCTTTCAGAATTATGAAAGAAAAGGGCGTTGAAGAATTCGGAATCCATTCTTTCCTCTGCTCAAATACAGTTACTAACGATTATTATCCGATGCTCGCAAAAGTACTTTTTGAACTCGCTGTTGAACTGAAGAATAAGCTTGATGTAAATATTAAGTTTATAAATCTTTCAGGCGGTGTAGGAATTCCTTATCTTCCCGACCAGGAGCCGAACGATATTCTCGCAATAGGTGAAGGCGTTCACAAGGTTTATGATGAAGTGCTTGTTCCCGAAGGCATGGATGATGTTGCTATCTATACAGAATTAGGCAGATATATGATGGGCCCCTACGGTGCTCTTGTTACCACTGCTATAAATAAGAAGCACATTTATAAGGAATATGTTGGTGTTGATGCATGCGCAGTTAACCTCATGCGTCCTGCTATGTATGGCGCATACCACCATATAACCGTACTGGGCAAAGAAAATGAACCGTGCACCATGAAATACGATGTTACAGGTTCACTGTGCGAGAATAACGATAAATTCGCCATTGACAGGATGCTTCCCGAAATCGAGATAGGCGATATTATCTATATTCATGATGCGGGCGCACACGGTTTTTCAATGGGATATAACTATAACGGAAAACTTAAATCAGCCGAGCTTCTTTTAAAAACAGACGGCTCAGTTCAGCTTATCAGAAGAGCTGAAACGCCAAAAGACTATTTTGCAACATTTGATTGCTTTGATTTTTATGATGAGCTGATCAAAGGCTGATTTGCGGTAGTATACTTAAAGGAACATAAATATTTATGTTCCTTTTTTTATTGTTTAAAAAAGCTTAATATTTTATACTTTACTATCAGACTTTAATGTGTTAAAATATATTATATTTGATTCTGAGGTGATAATATGGCACTCAACAGGGATAATAAAAATCTCAATTTCTTATTTAATTCGATTTTACAGCTTGAAAACATTGATGAATGCTATGATTTTTTTGAAGATCTTTGCACGGTACAAGAGCTTAAAACACTTAGTCAGCGTATTGCTGTTGCAAAGATGCTTTCGGAAAAAAGCGTTTATACAGACATAGTAACTCAAACAGGAGCTTCTACTGCAACAATAAGCAGGGTAAACAGAAGTCTTCAGTATGGCTGTGACGGTTATGACCGGGTTTTTGCCCGTCTTAAAGAAAAAGAACAAAGCGAAAATGAGCAGTTATAATCATTTTGCATCTGTATATGATGAACTTACCGAAAATGTTGAATACAAAAAAAGATTTGAATACATGATGTCTTTTTTTAATGATTTCAGCATTTTAGCTCCGTCAAAAGTGCTTGATCTTGCATGCGGTACGGGTAATTTCAGTGTTTTGTTTAGTAATGCCGGTTATAATGTTACAGGTATTGATGCAAGCACGGAAATGCTTACAATTGCAGAAACAAAATGCAGCGGCAAAGTTGATTTGCGCAGGGGAGATATGCGTTCTTTTGAACTTGGAGAAAAATATGATGCCTGCATTTGCTGCCTTGATTCACTTAATCACTTGCCAAGCATAGACGATGTGCAAAGTACATTCAAATGTGTGCACGATTCACTTAAAACAGGCGGATTATTTATTATTGACGTTAATACAATATATAAACACAACAAAATACTATCAGATCACACTTTTGTTTTCGATTGTGAAAACTATTTTTTATCATGGGATAACGAATATATATCTGATGGCGAAGTTGAAATTTTTCTTGACCTTTTTACAAAAGAGAAAGACGGAAGATATTCCAGATATTCAGAAAATTTTAAAGAAAAGGCCTATACTTCAGAAGCTCTTAAAAAGCTTTTAAAGCCGCATTTTGATATAGTCGGTATCTTTGATGATATGACTCGTAATGAGCCTAATAACGCTTCTGAAAGGCTGTATTTTGTGTGTAGGAGTAAATAATGGGAAAAATTGTAAGGTATATAACTGATGACGGCTCTGCTTTTATAATTGCAGCTGATTCTACCGATGCAGTATTTGAAATGGAAAGAATACACAAACCCTCAGCCGCCGTTACTGCAGGAATGGGCAGGCTCATGACAGCTGCTTCAATTATGGGCGTTATGCTGAAGGGAGAAAATGACACTGTAACGCTGAGATTTAACGGAGACGGCCCTGCAGGCTCTCTTATTGCAGTGTCTGATTCAAGCGGGAACTCAAGAATCAGCGTTGAAAATCCTATAGTGGAACTGCCGTTAAACAGCAAAGGAAAATTAGATGTAAGCGGAGCTCTTGGAAATTCTGGTTATCTTTACGTCGTAAAAGACATAGGATTAAAAGAGCCCTTTATCGGCACAACGCAGATAGTAAGCGGTGAGGTTGCCGAAGACATTACAAATTATTACGCAGTTTCAGAGCAAACGCCCACCGTATGCTCGCTCGGTGTGCTTATCAATCCTGATCTTACAGTCAATTGTGCAGGCGGTTTTCTTATTCAGCTTTTGCCGGGATGCCCTGACAGCATAATTGATGAAATTGAAAAAAATATATCAACTCTGCCGTCAGTTACACAAATGCTCAGTGACAAAATGACGCCTGATGATATAGCAGTAAGAGCAATGGGAACACTTAAAATAGAAAAGCTTGACGAATCTCAATTTGCATATAAATGCAACTGTTCACGCCAAAAAGCAGAAACTGCCATGATGTCCGCAGGTAAAAATGAACTTGAGGATATGCTTGAAGAGGGGAAACCCGCTGTTGTGGAGTGCCATTTCTGTGATAAGAGATACGAGTTCAGCACTGATGAAATTAAAAATATTCTAAAAAAACTTAATTAATTTTTAAAAAAAGTGTTGACTTTTAAGGCAAGATATAGTATCATAATCACCGTTGCACACGGCAACACTCGGGAGTATAGCTCAGCTGGGAGAGCATCTGCCTTACAAGCAGAGGGTCACAGGTT